>JBGTMF010000462.1:0-28807 GCA_041743795.1 Thermodesulfobacteriota bacterium
CGCAGCGCAGGGCGATCAGTCCGCCGAGGTCGTGACCGATGACGATTGGCCGATCCTCCAACTCGTCCAGCGCCATGCGCAGGGCCCGTTCCCGCTCAGCCAGCGATCCGCTGGCGTCGCCGTCGGGCCAGCCCACCGCGATGCAGCGCCATCCTCGATGACTGAGGAAGCCCGTGAAGCGCCGCCACGAATGCAGGTCGTCCCACAGTCCGTGCACGAGAACCAGCGGGGCCGTAAACTTCGCGCTCTCCGGCTGGCTGAACTCCGCAGCCAGTGGCCCGAGGGTCCTTGACATGCGACCAAGCTGACCTCTAACCCGTGCCGGCGCAAGAGCCGCTGTCGGCGAAGCGCGGCGCGGCGACGACCCCCCACAATGCGAAAAGGCTCTCCGATCATCCGGAGAGCCTTTCCGTGAGCCTGATGGCCCGTGTCTGTGCGAGAGAGAGAAATCTCTGGCCGAGTGATTGGCCTACAGCGTGTTGCTACTTACTTCTTCTTCGATGCTGCGGCTCGGGTCTTCTTGCGAGCCGGAGCCTTCTTCTTGGCGCGCGAAGCCGCCTTCTTGGTGGTCTTCTTGCGAGCTACGGTCTTCTTGGCCGCACGCTTCTTCGTGGTCTTCTTGCGAGCGGTCGTCTTCTTCTTCGCTACTGGCATAACAGCCTCCTTAGTGAAGCGTTCTGTGACTTCGTGACCTCTCTCATCACAGACACTCTCCTCAACAGCCACACCCCACCAGAACGTGCCGGATTATAGGGTCCACTTTTCCCCGGGTCAAGAAAGAATGCCATTTTAGAAATGTTTTTTTAAAGTGAATCTTCAGCCGTGGCGGAGGGATTCTGGCGTTCCGATTTGGCGCTTAAGCCACTCGGCCGGGATTCTAGCAGGCCGTTTTAGAATCCATGAGCGGACCACTTCGCGACTCGCTATCTGGGTGTCTCACAAAAGATCTTTGACAATGCGGCAGCTGTGAAACTTCCACCAGCCCATTGCGACTGTCGGAAGGGAGACGCCGAGGCCATGCGGCACAAGGGCTGCACGGTCTCGGCCTCGTGATGCAACGCACTCAGCGGGCGGCGAAGGCGCTGCCGCCCGGGTAGACAGCGCGTTTGCCGAGCATCTCTTCGATGCGCAGGAGCTGATTGTATTTCGCCGTCCGCTCGCCGCGGCACGGGCTCCCGGTTTTGATTTGTCCGGCGTTCACGGCGACGGCGAGATCGGCGATGGTCGAATCCTCGGTTTCACCCGAGCGGTGGGAAATCACCGTCGTGTAGCCCGCGCGCTTGGCGAGACGAATCGTTTCGAGCGTTTCGGTGAGGGTGCCGATCTGGTTCACCTTGATGAGAATCGAGTTGCACACTTTGCGATCGATGCCCTGCTGCAAACGTCGGGTGTTGGTTACGAAGAGATCGTCGCCGACCAACTGAACGCGATCTCCCAATTGCTCGGTGAGGACCGCCCATCCGTCCCAATCGTCCTCGGCGAGACCGTCTTCGATCGAGACGACTGGGTACTTGCTGACCCAGCGCTCGTAGAACTTGACCATCTTGCGGCTGCTGCGAACCGAACCGTCGGACTTCTTGAACACGTACGAACCGTTTTCGAAGAACTCGCTGGCCGCCGGATCGAGCGCCAGGGCAATCTGGCGACCGGGCTTGTAGCCGGCGCGTTCTATCGCCTGGACGATCATATCCATCGCTTTCTCGTTCGACGGCAAGCGCGGCGCGAAGCCGCCTTCGTCGCCAACTCCGGTGTCGTAGCCACCCTTGGCGAGGACGCCGCGCAGGGTGTGGAAGACCTCGGTGGCCATGCGCAACCCTTCGGAGAATCGGCGCGCGCCGACGGGCACGATCATGAACTCCTGCAGGTCGACGGAGCTGTCGGCGTGAGCGCCGCCGTTGAGGATGTTGAGCATTGGCACCGGCAGGGTCACGGCGCGCGCCCCGCCTAGGTAGCGAAAGAGCGGTTGGTGGGTGCCGGCGGCGGCCGCCTTGGCGACGGCGAGTGAGACGCCGAGAATTGCGTTGGCACCGAGTCTGCGCTTGTTGTCGGTACCGTCGAGATCGAGCATGGCGCGGTCGATCTCCTCCTGCTGGCCGGCATCGCGCCCTCGCAGCTTCGGTGCGATCAGGCGGTTGACGTTGGCGACGGCCTTGCTGACCCCCTTGCCGAGATACCGCTTCTGCTTGTCGCGCAGCTCGAGCGCCTCGTGCTCGCCGGTCGAGGCGCCGGACGGCACGGCGGCACGCCCGAGCGATCCGTCGTCGAGAAACACGTCGACTTCGACTGTCGGATTGCCCCGCGAATCGAGAATCTCCCGCGCGTGAATACTTCGAATCTTCACTGGAACCCCCTCACCCTTCGACATCGTGCGAGCCGGCGTGTTGGACGAATCGCCGGCGGCGCGCTAGATTCCGACCCGCACCGATTGCGAACTCGGGCCGACGACGATGCGCTATCTACCGCCGCTCCCAAAGAAATTCAAAGGTGTTGTCGCCGTTGCGGCGCTGTTGCTGGCCGTCTGTGCGTTCTTTGCCATTTTCGGCAGCCGCGGTGTGATGGACCTGTTGCAGTTGCAGCGCCAGCAGGCGGAGGCCGAGGTGCTCGCCTATTCTCAGGCGGTCAAAAACCAGAAACTGCGCGACCACCTCGATCGCCTGGCGAGCGACGACCAATACCTCGAGAGAGTCGCGCGCGAGCGACTCGGGTGGATCAAGCCCGGCGAAATCGTCTATCGGACCAGGCCGCGGAGCGCGCAGGTCGCGCCGCTGGACTGACCTCAGTCCGCTTCCTCGGCGGCCACCAATTCCTCGTACTCATCGGTCGAGAGGAGCTCGTCGAGTTCATCTGGGTCGTCCAGTTCCACTTCGACCAGCCAACCCTCATAGTAGGGATCTTCATTGGCGAGGTTCGGTTGCTCCTCGAGTTCGCCGTTGATGGCCGCCACGGTTCCCGACACGGGAGCGCGCAGTTCCTGCACGGTGCGCGACGTTTCCAGCTCGCCACATACCTCGCCGCGTTCTATGCGATCTCCGACGTCGGGTAGCTCGACCGCGAGGAATTCGCCGGCGCGACGCTGACCGAGTTCGGAGATGCCGAACTGCGCCAGGTCGTCCTCGACCCGGACCCAGAAATGATCGTCCGTGAAGCGCAGCAAGGGGCCGCTCGAACGATCGTCGGTTCCAGATTTTTTTCTGCGTGACGCCACGGCGCGGTACTTACCGAGGTCGGGATTTCGATGTCAAGCCCTGAAATCAATGTCCCGGATGTCTCGTCAAAGACCGCGCTGCGGCGGTCCCCTTCCTCGGGCCGCTGGACTGCATCTCGCGGCGGCTAAGGACTGGTTCCGACCGTGCATGGGAAACCGGACCTTCCCGTGTCCGGCGGCTCCGGATACTACTGCTGGCATTGGTTCGCAGCGGAGGAAAACGTATGGAGACCACCAATTCGCGCATGGTTTACCGGACATGCTCTCTTTGTGAGGCGTGCTGCGGTCTGGCGATCCGGGTCGAGGAAAACAGGGTCGTTCAGGTGATGCCCGATGCCGAAGATGTATTCTCGCGCGGCTTCGTCTGCGCAAAAGGAATCGCCATTGGTGAGATCCATAACGACCCCGACCGTCTCAAGGTGCCGCTGCGTCGCACCGCGTCCGGCGATTTCGAGGAAATCTCGTGGCAGGATGCGTTGCGGATCACCGGTGATAGGCTGGCCGAGGTCCGCCGCCAGTACGGTGCCGACGCCGTCGGCGTTTACTACGGCAACCCGATCATCCACAATCACGGCGCTCTCGTCATGCGCAAGGCGCTGTTGGCAGCACTGGCGACGCGCAATGTGTTCAGTGCTGGATCGCAGGATACGAGCCCGCGGTTCGCCACCTCCTACTACCTATACGGCAGTTCGCTGGTGACCCCGGTTCCCGACATCGACCGCTGCGGATACTTCCTCTGCCTCGGCGCCAATCCGCTGGTGTCCAACGGCAGCGCCATGACGGCGCCAAATGTGCGAGCGCGGCTGCGCGCCATCCAGGAACGCGGCGGTAGGGTTGTCGTGATCGATCCGCGCTTCAGCGAAACGGCGAAGATGGCCGACGAGCACGTGGCAATTCGCCCGGGCGGCGATGCGGCGTTCCTGCTCGCCATGGTGCGCGTCCTCGTCGACCACGGCCGCGTCGACGAATCCCGACTATCGTCCACCGCGGAGGGATGGCCGCAAGTGCTTTCGCGGTTGCGCCAGATCGATCTCGCGGCGGCGTCGGCTTCGTGCGGCGTCGCCCTGCCGACGATTGAACGACTGGCGCTCGAGTTCGCCGCGGCGCCCGCCGCTGTCGCCTACTCGCGCGTCGGGACGTGCAACAACCGGTTCGGGACGCTGGCGACGTACGCGACGGATCTCTTGAACATCGCGGCGTCGCGCCTCGGCCGCGAGGGGGGTTGGATGTTCCCGACCCCCGCCTTCGACGCCACGATGATCACCCGGCTTCCCGGTGGCGACGGCCACGCGCGCTGGCACAGCCGGGTTCGCGGACTGCCGGAAACGCTCGGCGATCTCCCCTCGGCCTGCTTGGCCGAGGAAATCGAGACGCCCGGCACGGGGCAGATACGCGCTCTGCTGACCTTCGCGGGCAATCCCGTTCTATCGACGCCGAACGGCCGCCGGCTCGCCGCGGCTATGAAGAAATTGGATTTCATGGTCTCGATCGATCTCTACGTCAACGAGACGACGCGGCACGCCGACATCATCCTACCTTCGGCGTGGACACTGGCGGAGGATCATGTCGACTTGCTCGTCTCCAACTTCGCCGTGCGCAACTTCGCTCGCTGGTCGCCGCCGGTGGTCGCCGCCGCGGCCGGCGAGAAGGCCGATTGGGAGATCCTGCTCGCGATCGTTCGCCGCCTCGGCGGCGGACCGAGCGGGATTGCCGCGATCGATCGGGTTATCGCCCTGCTCGAGAAGTTCGGCTACCGGTGGCATCCGACGCAGCTCGCCGATTTGCTGCTGCGACTCGGGCCGCGCGGCGATCGCTTTCTGCCGTGGAGTTCGGGGCTGAACCTGCGCAAGCTGCAGCGCGCACCGCACGGCATCGATCTCGGAGCGCTCGAACCCGGCCTGCGACGCGTCCAGCACCGCGGCAATCGCGTCCAGCTGGCACCCGAGCCACTGATGCGGGCTTTCGACGGGTTTCTCGGAGATCTGGGAGATCAGCCGGCTCCCGACCAGGTTCTCCTCATTGGCCGTCGCGAGACGAGAACCTGCAACTCGTGGATCCATAACGCGCCTTCGATGGTCAGCGGCCGCGATCGCTGCCTGCTCTTTGTCCACCCAGAGGACGCCGAGCGCGCCGGCCTGACGGATGGCGGCAGGGCCCGTCTCGCCAGCGCTGTGCACAGCGGCGAGGTGGTGGTGCACGTCAGCGAGCAGATGCGGCCGGGCGTGGTCAGCTTGCCGCACGGCTGGGGCCACGCGGAGACGGCCCCCTGGCAGAGCGTCGCAAGCGCGCATCCCGGCGTCTCGGCAAATGACTGGACCGACGACCAAGACGTCGAATTGGTGGTCGGCCAATCGATTCTCAACGGCGTACCGGTGCGACTGCAAGCGACCACCTGACGGACGCCCGCATTCAGCGCCAGCCTGTCGCGGGTGTGCGGCGTCAGATACATTGGCACGGTGCAATACGATGTCTCGCTGGTCCGCTGCATGGCGGAACTCGACCGCGTCGAATGGGACGCCATGGTTGGCGACGAGCAATCGCCCTTCCTCGAGTGGGACTGGCTGGCGGCACTGGAAGAGTCCGGCTGCGTCGCGCCGGAAACCGGTTGGAATCCGCACCACGTGGCCGTGCGACTACGCGGACGATTGATCGCCGCCGCGCCGGCGTATTTGAAAGTCCACAGCCAAGGCGAGTTCGTCTTCGATCACGGCTGGGCCGACGCCGCGGAACGTGCCGGTCTCCGCTACTATCCGAAGCTACTCGTCGGCGTTCCGTTCACGCCGGCGACAGGCCGCCGAATCCTGACTCATCCCGGCGTGGATCGGCGGGAGTTGCTGGGCGTCGTCGGCCGCGCGCTGCAGGAGATCTGCACAGCCAACGAGATATCATCGGCGCACGTGAACTTTTGCACGGATGACGAGGTCGAGGCTCTAGCCGAAGCGGGATTCCTGCATCGGCAAGGCGTGCAGTACCATTGGGTGAACCGGGGCTATGCTTGCTTCGACGACTACCTGGCCGCCCTGAAGAGCAAACGGCGCAACCAGATTCGCCGTGAGCGCCGCGATTTGAGTGGCGCCGGTATCGACATCGAGATCCTCCAGGGCGACGGTATCGCGCCCGACCTCTTCGAGGCGATGTATCGCATCTACCTCTCCACCATCCACAAGCTCTACTGGGGCCAGCAGTACCTGAACCGCGATCTCTTCGCCCGGCTGTCGGGGCGCTGGCAGCGCCATCTCTGCTTCGTCGCCGCGCGCCGGGGCGGTGAGATCGTCGCCGGAGCGATCAACGTTCAGAAAGCGGGAGTCCTATACGGTCGCTACTGGGGCTGCTTCCGCGAGATTCGCAACCTGCACTTCGAGGTGTGTTACTACCGCGGGATCGAGCACTGCATCGAGCGGGGATTCCAGCGGTTCGAGCCAGGGGCGGGCGGCGACTTCAAATACCTGCGCGGTTTCGAAGGCATCGCCACGCACAGCATGCACTTTGTCGCCCATCCCGGATTTGCCCGCGCCGTCGACGACTACCTGCGGCGCGAACGGTCGCAGATCGCCGACGCCATCGAAGCGATGCGGCTGTCCGGCCCGATCAAGCTCGACCGCTGACGCGTACCGGCATCGCCTCGATGCCGACGATGAAATTGGACGGCCGCATCGGCAGTGGATCGGCCGACGCCAGCTCGAGTGTGGGCAACTCGCGGACGATTTCCTCGAACATGCTGATCATTTCGAGGCGGGCGAGACTGGCGCCGAGACAGAAGTGAGCGCCGTAGCCGCCGAAGGCGACATGCGGATTGGGCGTTCGTTCGACATCGAACTCAAATGGCCGATCGAACACGGACTCGTCGCGATTACCGGAGGGATAGAGGAGCAGAACCTTGTCTCCGGCGCGGATGGTTTCGCCGTGCAGTACGACGTCGCGAGTCGCGGTGCGCGACATGTTCTGGATCGGCGTCACCCAGCGCAGCATCTCCTCGACGGCGGTGGGGATCTGCGCGGGGTTTTCGACGAGCCGGCGGTATTCGTCCGGGTGGTGCAGCAGTTGGTTCATACCGCCGCTGATGACGTGCCGGGTGGTCTCGTCGCCGCCGATCAAGATCAACAGGGACTCCTGCAGCAGCGCCTCATCGTCCAGTTTCTCGCCGTCGACCTCGGCGCGCACCAGAATGCTCATGAGGTCCTCGCCCGCGTCGTTCCGGCGTCGATCGGCGACGACCTGCCGGTTGTACTCACTGTATTCTGCAAAGGCGTTCATCGCCGCGGCGGCGGCTTCCGGCGTCGCCGTCGCCGAAGTTCCGAGAATGAGGTCGTCCGACCAGCGCAGCAGACGGTCGCGATCCTCTGGCAGCACTCCCAACATGTCGCCGATCATGATCATCGGCAGCGGCGCGGCGACGTCGCGGACGAAATCGAAGGATCCCATCTCCCGGGCGCGCGCCACGAGACCGCGACACACTTCGCGCACCTTGGGGCCGTGGTCGAGTACCCGACGGGGTGTGAAACCGCTGCTGACCAGACGCCTCCGTTTGACGTGTTGCGGGTCATCCATATTGATCATCGACGGAATGGCTGGCTGGTCGGGGCGCATACCCTGGCTGTTGCAGAACACATGCGGGCTCTTCGATACGTGCATGATGTCGGCGTGCGCGGCGACACCCCAAACGGCGGTCTGCTCGTCCCAATAAGCCGGGGCGTTGCCGCGCATCCAGGTGAAGTACGGATGCGGATCTTCGGCGTAGAAGCGGCCGTCGAGCAGGTTGATTCCGGGGTTCTGCGGGTGACTCGCCATGAGGTCTCCAAGTCAGAATGTTGAAAAAACCCGAGACGGGCCGTCGACAGGCTCAGGGCGAGCGGAAAAGTCCTTTAAAATCAGGGCGGGGAACCGCTCATGCTGAGCCCTTCGACTTTGCTCAGGACATGCTTGTCGAAGCTTTCTGTGGGTTTTTCAACGGATCTAGTAGCGAATGGGCTGGCAACCGTCATGGCTGTTTGCAACACCACGACCATAGACCCAGTGAGAGACTATTCTTGCTCCGAGGCTGATTATCCCCCGCTTGCCTGATCTTCAGCGGACGGCAGGTCGCCAACGGGCGCGGCATCGCCGTTGGCCGGCGAGAGCAAGACGATGGGGATCCTGCGATCGGTGTTGGCGAGGTGCCGGCTATAGAAGAAATTCTCCTCCTGCAGGAGCGGCCAAAGGCGGTCGCGCTCGATCTCGCTGGCCTCACGCGCTCGTACGCCGTAGACCTCGCCGCCGATCTGCACCTGAGCGTTGGGGTTGGCGCGTAGATTTCGCCACCAGATCGGGTCGCTGTCAGCTCCGCCGTTGGAGGCGACGGTGACGACGACGTCGCCGTCGCGAATGTAGGAGAGGGGGACGGTTCTCGGTTGGCCCGACTTCCGCCCGGTAGTCGTCAGCAGCAGGTTGGTGATACGACCGGAGGAATGGCCGATGGCGCCGCCCGTCAGGCGGTAGATGGCGGTGTGAGCCCTGCCCCACTTCGCCCACAGTTTCTTCTCGGCGATCCACTTCAGGATCCGCAACTCGACCCGTGTCATCGCCGCGATTCGTCGCAGCCTTCGCGTCGCTGTGCAAGACGCCGGCTGCCTGGCGGCTGCGGTTGGCGTCGGTCCGGTGATAGAGGATGTCGGTATGAAGGATCTGGGCGGCGGCGTCACTCTGGCACGGGGCGCGAATGGGTTGCGGTGAGACTGGAGGTTCTTTGTGATTCCGCGACTCTCGCGAGGGGATTCCGTCGCTGCGTTGTATCGTCAATTCCTCGGCGAACTGTTGGCGGGGCGCTTTGCCGGCGAGGTTCGCGCCGACTACGCGACGCGGTTGGTCGCCGCCACCGACAATAGCGTCTATCAGATCGTCCCCGAGGCTGTGATCTTTCCGCGCTCGCGCGACGACGTCGTGGCGATCGGACTGCTCGCCGGTCTGCCGCGCTATCGCTCGATCCGTCTGACGCCGCGCGGCGCCGGTACCGGCACTACCGGAGCTTCGCTGAGTGCCGGTCTTGCCGTCGACCTGTCGAAGTACATGAACAGAATCCTCGAGTTCGACGCGGCGCGCGGCTTGGTGCGGGTCGAACCGGGAGTCGTTCTCGATCAACTCAACGCCTATCTCGAGCCGCACGGCGTGTTCTTCGCGCCGCACGTGGCACCGTCCGACCGCGCCACCCTCGGCGGAATGATCAGCAACGACTCCTGCGGTAAGGGGTCGCGCTTGTACGGGCGCACCAGCCGCCACATCGAGTCCCTCGAGATCGTCCTCGCCGACGGCAGTACTTGGCGATCCGCTCTCCTGCCGGCCAATCGCGGCGGCGATGACGGGTTGCCGCCGCGCATCGCGCGGGCGCGGCAGGTCGTCGCCGAGATGGCACGCGAGCACGCCGGCTTGATCGCCGATCGATTTCCCATGCACGACCGCTTCCTGTCCGGCTACGACCTGGCGCACGCCGTGCGGCCCGGAGGTGAAATCGACCTCGGCGCGATCGTCGCCGGCTCGGAGGGGACGTTGGCGGTTGTCGTCGAAGCGGAACTGCGTGTCACGCCGATCCCGGCGAACAAACGCCTGGTGGCTATCGCGTACGAATCCTTCGACGCCGCTCTGCTCGCCGCCGACGATTTGCTGGCGTGTGAACCGGCGGCCATCGAGACCATCGATGAGAACCTCCTCGCGCTGGCGCGAACCGACATGGTGGGGCGGCACATCGCCGGTCGCATGGCGACATTGGCGTCGGCGCGCGCACTCCACCTCGTCGAGCTGTGCGACTCGGATGCGAACCGCCTGGCGTCGCGCGTCGCGGCGGTTCTCTCGGGCGCCGCTGCGGCCGGCGCGATCGGCGCGCACGACATCGACAACGATGAGGAAGCGCGTGCGTTCTGGGCCTTGCGCGCCCGTGCCGTGGGGTTACTCGGCAACATGTCCGGGGCGCGCCGCCCGGTTCCATTCGTCGAAGATTGCGCGGTTCCGCCGCGGCGGCTGGCGCAGTTCGTCGCCTCCTTCCGCGCCATCTTGGACGAGTACGGGCTGTCGTATGGCATGTACGGCCACGTCGATGTCGGCTGTCTGCACGTGCGACCGGCGCTCGACATGCGCGATGTCGCCGACGCCCGATTGCTGCGCACCGTCTCGGATCGCGTCTTCCGTTTGGTGCGGAATCACGGTGGCGTTTTCTGGGGGGAACACGGCAAGGGGATGCGCAGTGAGTACAATCCCGAGGTGTTCGGCCCGGTCCTCTACGAACAGATCCAGCGCATCAAGCAGGCTTTCGATCCCCACAACCAAATGAACCCGGGCAAGATCGCGACGCCGACGTCGAGCGGCGAGCCGCTGGTCACTCTGGATGCACCGACCCGCGGCGACCGCGATCGCGACATCGCCGCCGGTGCCCAGGCGACCTATGCGGGTGCGATCGCGTGCAATGGCAACGGCGCCTGCTTCTCCTGGGACGTGGATCGACCCATGTGCCCGTCATTGAAGATTACGGCCGACCGGGTGCACTCGCCGAAAGGTCGCGCCGCAGTCATGCGCGAATGGCTTCGTCAGCTGTCCATCCTCGGCTGGGAGGCCGACGGCCGGCTAGTTCGCTCGTCAGCGGCCGCTTGGTTCGATCCGTTGCGTCGCCTGCGCCGGCTGCTATCGCCGTCGGACTTCTCGCACGAGGTATACGCGGCCTTTTCCGGATGCCTGTCGTGCAAGGCATGCGTCGCGCACTGCCCCGTACACGTAGACATCCCGGGCTTCAAAGCGGACTTCCTGCACGCGTACCACCAGCGTTATCCGCGATCTCTCGCCGATTTTCTTGTGGCGGCGATGGAGAGCGCACTGCCTCGGGCGAGTCGTCATGCCCGCGCCTACAACCGATGCATCGACTGGGTGCCCGCGGTGATACCGGCGCTGTTGGGACTGGTCGATCCTCCGCCACTGGCACCGATGAGCGCCGAGCGCTGTTTGCGCGACCGCGGCGCCGAATTCGTCGAGTGGGGCGGAAGCATCACGGCGACCGACGCAACCGGCGGCGTCGCCCTGTTGCCCGACGCCTTCACCAACTTCTTCGCGCCGCACATTCTCGTCGAATTGCACGACCTGCTGCGCGGCCGCGGTGCGCGCGTCGTCGTCTTGCCCTATCGCGCGAGCGGCAAATCGCACCACGTCAAGGGCTTCCTGCACGAATTTCGCACCATCGCCTTGCGCAACGCCGAGGACCTGTCGCGCCTGGCCGGTTGCGGTTTCGCAGTGGTGTGCGTCGAGCCGGCGGTCGCTCTGCTTTTTCGGCAGGAATATCGAATGCTGGGAACAGGCAGCGTCGGCGACTTTCACGTGGCACTGCCGCAGGAATGGTTGGCTGCCAACCTCCCCCTGCGAAAGCCGACCGTCGAGAAGACTCCTTACATCCTGCTCAGCCACTGCACGGAGGCGACGACGGCGGCGGTTGAAAACGAACAGTGGCGGACAGTGTTCGAGTCCGCCGGTTTGTCCCTTGAGATTCCGCCCCTCGGATGTTGCGGGATGGCAGGCGCTTACGGACACGAGGCAAAACACCGCGAACAGTCACGCGGCATCTTCGAACAGAGCTGGGGAAGGCGCATCGGCAACGTCGATCCGTCGCGGCTGCTCGCCACCGGACAATCCTGTCGATCTCAGGTAGCCCGCTTTGCCGGTGTGACGCCGAGGCACCCGGTGGAAATCCTCGCCGAGTGCCAGCGCAGGGAAACCCGCTGATGTCCTACCAGCACAGAAGTGCGGCGGTGCCGTCTGGATTGACGCATTGCGGTCCGAAGTGAAGGCGCGACTTCGCCTGAAGTTGCGTGTCTTGCGGCGGTTCGACGAGGAAGAAGCTGTCCTCGTCGCGGGTGAAATACGTCGCAATCAGCACAATGACGATCGCCGCACCGGCGCCGACCGCGCTCCAGAGAATGACCTCTCCCGTATCGATCGCATTCGCCGGTGACGGCTTTGCGATAGCGACCGCCAGCGCGGCGAGTATTGCCAGTGTTGCGACCCTCGTCCACCTCTTCATGATTCCTCCATCGACGACCGCTCTGCAGCCGGACCACTCTCGCTCAAACCATTCGAGCGGGGCCTGACGACGCTACGCCGCCAATTGCTTGAAGTCCAATCGTGCTTCCACGACGGCTTTGTCGCGCGACTCCCTCGCCGCTAGGCGCCACTCTCAAACGTCTCGCCAGCACGTGCCAACCGGTTGTCGGCTGGTCGACGCGGCCCGACTCGGCGGCGCGTAAAATTTGCCATCGGTGGATGCCGATCAGGTTTTCCCCTTGACGCAGGTTGAACTACGGCGCGGACTCCCGCCGGCAGCTGCGCAGCAGCGAGGCACTCGCTGAGCCGAATGCAGCAAATCAGCCAAAAATCGTACATGTCTGTACGGAGCTAGCGCCAAGTGCCCTACGTGCGCCGTTGCATAGTAGAAATCAGCTTGCAACACGATTCACCATGTGACTACTTGATGCAAAGTCAAAACTGAGGGGGAGAGCCGATGTTGCCAGCTCGTTTGGTCCTGGTCGTCGCGTGTATGACCGTGTTTGCCGTGCCACCTTCGCGGGCCGCGATTATCACGCTTGACGCCAATGCGGATACGTATATCCGCAGCGGTAATGCGAACGAGGGCACGGCCACGTTCCTGCGCGTGCGCAGGACCGGCACCCACCGGGCGTTGGTTCGCTTCAACCAGGCGGCGATCGCCAGCGCGGTCGGCAGCGGTATCCTGCAGTCGGCGACGTTACAGCTATTTCTGGAATCCAACAGCGACGCTTGGAGCACGGGCCGCGAGATCGACGTGCACCGCGTGCTCGAGAACTGGACGGAACTCGGCGCGACGTACAATTGCGGGGTTGATACCGACACCTCGAACGCCGCGGCGGATTGTGCCGTGCAGTGGAATGGCGGCAACTTCGCCGCGGGCGCGACCGCGACCTATCTGCAGACCAACGGTATGTTGGGGAACGTTTCACTCGACGTCACAGCCGACGTCGCGGCCTTCCTTTCAAGCACCGCCAACTTCGGTTGGATCATCAAGAAGCGCATAGAGTCGCAGAACGGAGCGATCGACTACACCTCGCGTGAGGGTAGCGCGAGCCAGCGTCCGAAACTCGTACTCGACGTGTTCTTCCCGCCGACCAACACGCCGACCATTACCCCGACCAGCACGCCGACGAACACGCCGACGCTGACTCCGACGTTTACTCCGACGAATACGCCGACCAATACGCCCAACCTCAACTGCGACGCGACGCCACTGATCGGCTGTCGCCAGTCGATCCAGTCCAATAAGTCCGCCCTGCAAATGGTGAAGAAGGGGGGCACGAAGGACCGGCTCGTTTTCAAGTGGATCAAGGGAGAAGCGACGGGCCTGGCCGATTTGGGCAATCCCTCCGCTGCAACGACGTACACGATGTGCATCTATGATCAAACCGCCAACGTGTCGTCGCTGGTGCAGGAATCAGTGGTCCCGCCCGGCGGCACCTGCAACAACCGGCCTTGCTGGAAATCGACGAGCAAGGGCTACAAGTACTCGGACCGACTGCTCAGCAACGACGGAATCAAGATCATCAATTTGAAGTCGGGAGCCGCCGGCAAGGCCAAGATCATCCTCAAGGGCCAGGGTCCTGGCCTCGCCTTGCCGACGCTGCCGCTGGCGCAAGATCAGGTCGTCATCGCCCAGCTGAAGAACGATCTCAACGCCGGTGAGTGTTGGGAGGCGCGTTTCTCCGGTCCGGCGACGAGAAGCGACACCACTCTGTTCAAGGACAAGGGCGACGCGCCCATCACCTTCGCCCCGACGGCGACGCAGACGCACACGCATACGGTACCTCCCACATTCACACCGACCGCAACGCCCGCCGGTAGTGCCGCCACCGCCACCGCCACTGGCACGGCGACGGATACGCCGACAGCGGGCCCGGTTACTTCCACGCCGACGGCTACTCCGACGGCAACGGTCAACGCCAGGGTTTGCGAACTCAATTCGCCGATCAGTCGGCTGTTTCTCCAGCTCTCGGGCTCCGGCGTCCTGATTCGCCCGTCGGGCTCCATCGCCGTTGGCATCGGCGCCACCAATCCGGTCACCGGACAGCGACCGATGACATGCGACGTCATCGATTTCGACGCCATTCCGCTGCTCGGCATCGGCGACGTCTGTGTTGCCCCGGCCGGTCCTTGTGATCCGGGCGTGCAGCTATGCGGCGCCACGCTGGCGCCGCTGGACATGCGTGTTCGCGGCGATCACAACATCGGCGCCTGTACGAGCCAGACTACCTGTGCGGCATCGTGTAATGCGCACTGCTCGACTTTTGGTGCCGGCTACGCTCTGCAGTCGTCGAGTTGTGAGGGCTTCTGTGATGCCGGAACGAATCACAACGGCGCTTGCTCGCAAGACGATCAGTGTCCGGGCGGTACGTGCCCGGGCAAGGAGCCTGCGCAAGGCGGGGTGCATGCCGGCGTCTGCAACTGCACCTGTCTCGGTCAGGGACTCGGCAGCAATGCGGCGCAGGGGGCGATGTCTTGTAGGCTCGGCATGGCGATCACCGTCGAGCGCGACAACGACCAGATCTGCGGAAACGTCGCGCCTGCCATTACCCTGTCGCCTCTATGCGGCGGTCTGACCACGGCTACGGCGATAGGTCAGTCGCTGCGCGCCAACAACAACCTCGGATCGGGCAACTCGACTCGACTGCCGCCGACGGGGATCAACAATCCCATGACCAAGACCGGCGCGCTGCGGTCGTGTCCGCAGATCGACAGCGACCAACTCACCGGCCTCAAGTACGTCGGCTACCTGGTGTTCTATGATTCGTCGCTGGGCGACATCCTCGCCGAAGAGGAATTCTTCTGCCAGTGAGCGGGGCGGCGACGCCGGACTCAAACCGGCGCGACTCCGATCGACCGAACCAACATCGGTTTCGATCGGAGTCGCGCCGACTCATTCGGATGAGTTCGTTGAATCGCGCGTAGCGCGCACATTCCTCCGCCTATGCCCGTGCCTCTGCCGACGAGCGAAGCGAGTCCAAATGGCTTCGGGGGGGCCTGCATTCGCAGACCCCCCCGTTCCCCCTCCGTCGATATGAGCCCGGGTGATCGAGACTCATTCGACTGCGGAGCCCCCCGCTCTCAATGAAGGCTTTCGTGACTTGTATGCGGCTCCGGCGTGTGAGGGATGCTGAGGCGGAAAAACGCTTCGCCGTTGTTTCCGCGGTTGATGGAAAGAGATCCCCCCAAGAGGTCGGTAAGGCGCTGGGCGATGGCTAGTCCGAGCCCGTCATCGGGAAGGGCGGCGGAGAGACTTTCTCCGCTGTCCGACGCGCTCGTCGGTTCTGGGGTAGGTTCGCCGACCTCGAAGTTCGGGTTCCGGAGGATGAATTCGGCGGCGTGGGGGCTCTCGTTGATGTCCAGTGCGACCTGCCCGGAGGCGCTCGACTGGACAAAGTTCTCGAGAAGCTGAGAGAGCACTTCTCCCAGCTTCTCCCGATCGGTGTATACCGATCGCTCCGACAAAGTTACGTTGGCGGCCAATTGCAGAGGGCGTCGTTGGTCGCGTCGCTCGGAAGACCGCAGGTCGCTTACCAATTGGTCGATCGATACGCGTTCGCGGCGGACGACGAGTCCCGGTGCGTCGAGGCGCGCAAGGGCGAGGTATTTTTGTACCAGCTTCAAAGCCGCCCCGGCGGCATCGCTAAGCCCGTCGACAGCGCGGCGCACCTGCGGTTTCGAATCGTCGCGCAAGATCTCCGCATACCCCTGGATGGCGACGATTGCATTGCGAACGTCGTCGGAAAATTTGGCGAGGAGAAGGCCGCGCAGATCTTGATCGGCGCGGACGCGATCCATTCGCCAGGAGGTGTTGAGGGCGGACTCGATGGCTTCGGAGACGCGATCGGTATCGTTGCCGTCGCAGATCGCGTGCGGCTGCATGGAGTCGGCGATCTCGCGCCTGGCATCCATGTCGCCGTCGCAAAGGGCGATGACGGGAACGGCTGCGTCGAGGACGCGAATTCGCCGCACCAGGTCACCGATCGCCTTGTCCGTCGAGTGGAGCGGGGTGATGACGACCTGGGCGCGCTCGCGAATATAGTGGTCGAGGGCATCACTGGGGTTGGGCGAGATGAGCACCCGGCAGCCCGACGACTCCAGCCAAGCGATCATCCAGGGATAGGCCTCGCGCTCGCCGACGAAAAGGATCGTCGCCATTTCGCCTGCCTCGGTGGCCTGGTGCGAGCTGCTTGCCGTCGCGTTGCGCCGGTAGGTGGCCAGGCCCACTTCGACCCACTGCAGCAGGCTATCCGGGCCCTCGCTGATTCCCGGCCGATCAGCCAGACTTGCGTCCCCGTAACCTCCGTGCAGGATCACCTGGGTAAGCGGGTTGATGAAACGCAGGGTCTGCACGGCCGCGTCGCCGCCGGCGGGACAGAGGCGATAGTCGATCAAGACTACATGTACGTCTCCCCGATCACAGATCGAGACGGCGGACTCGAGGGTGTCGGCACTGAGAACCACCATCCCCTGTGATTCGAGCGCGGCTCGCGTGAAGTCGAGAATCGCGGGCCGGTCGTCGACGATCAGTACGATTGGTGTGTTGGCGTCTGTGTTTGGCATGTCCTTGAATCCTCCCCCTCGCCCAATTGAATCTGCAGGGATCATGCAGCCACGGCGCTGCGTAGTGAATCGTGGGAAAGTATGACTTTCGACGACTCGTCCCATGCTGAGTACGACTTTCGCCCATGCCTCTTCGCTTGCGCATGCGGGGTTCCGTGGGCTGTGTGTACGCAAGATCCGCTGTGGTTGCGTTGAGCGCCCAAATCGATCACTGGAAGGTCCTTTCCCACTCGGACGCGAGGAGTACGAAGCGATGAACCTCGGGCTGCAGCTCGGATATTGGATGGGGCCTACGCCGCCGCCGAATCACCTGGAGATGGTCCTCGAGGCGGAGCGGCTGGGTTTCGATTCGATCTGGACCGGAGAAGCGTACGGTTCCGATTGTTTCACGCCGCTCGCATGGTTCGGTTCGCACACCAAGAAGGTCCGCCTGGGAACATCCGTAACGCAGATCTCCGCGCGGTCGCCCGCCTGCACGGCGATGACGGCGATGACGATCGACCACCTGTCCGCGGGGCGGCTGATCCTCGGACTCGGCGTCTCCGGACCGCAGGTGGTGGAAGGATGGTACGGACAGTCGTTTCCGCAACCGATGGCACGCACCCGTGAGTACGTCGGTATTCTGCGACGAGCTTGGCAGCGGGCGGCGCCGCTCAGCAACCCGGGCCCGCACTATCCGCTTCCCTACCCGGGCGGAACCGGCCTCGGAAAGCCTCTGAAGTTGATCACCCATCCGCTGCGTAAGGAGATTCCGATCTACATCGGCGCGGAAGGACCGAAGAACGTCGAGATGTGTTTCGACATCGCCGACGGATGGTTGCCGCTGTTCATCTCACCGTACCGCATGGGCATCTACACGGAGCCGCTCAGCCGAAGGAGGCCCGGTTTCGAGATCGCCGCCACGGTGATCGTCAGCATGGATGACGACTTGGAGAGGGCGCTGTACCCGGTGAAGCTGATGCTTGGTTTTTATTTGGGCGGCATGGGGGCCAAGTCGAAGAACTTCCACGTGAACCTCCTCAACCGCATGGGCTTCGAGGGGGTTACGGGCGTGATCCAGGATCTGTTTTTTGCCGGAAAGCACGACGAGGCGATCGCGGCGATCCCGGATGAGATGGCGGACGAGATTGCGTTGTGCGGCTCGCGCGACCGCATTCGGGATCGTCTGGCGGCTTGGCAGGACTCGCCGGTCGACACGATCATGTACGGCGGCGGCGACCTCGAGGTCATGCGCTTCCTCGCCGAGGAGTGCGCGTGAGACTCGCCCTCCACCCGAAAGTTCGCAACGGGGTTGCGATGAGCGTCCTGACGCGGGGCCTTTTCTTCGCTCTCGCTTGCGCGGCAATCGCCGGCTGCGCCGTCGGCAGCTTGCTCTCGTATGTGCTCTGGCCCAACTATCCGGTCCTCCGTGACGGACAGCAGATCTCGCTGCCCGGCTTGGTGGCCGAGGTCGACGTCACGCAGCGCGCCGACGGACTGTGGCGCATCGCGGCGGCGAACGAAACCGACGGAATGCGGGTTCTGGGCTATCTGCAGGCACGCGATCGCATGGCCCAACTCGATATCTTTCGCCACTTGGCACGTGGTGAGCTTTCGCAGCTTCTCGGCAATCGAGCGTTCGGAGACAAAAGTTCCCTCGAACTCGACCGCCTCAATCGCTTTCTTGGATTTCGTCGCGACGCGCCCCGGCTCTACGAGGACATATCCGCGGAGGAGCGGGCGGCCTTCGACGCGTTCGTCGCCGGTATCAACGTCTGGATAGCCGAGGACCATCGTTCGCTCGAACATCGGCTTCTCGGTGTAGAGGAGATCCGGCCGTGGACCATCGACGACTCGATGGCGATCTATCTGATGGTGATGCACTCACTCGGCAGCAATGCCGACCGCGAGATCCGCAGGTTGGCAATCGCCTGCAGCGCAGGGTTGGAGGCGATGGAGCGGATCTGGCCGACCGACATCGAGTATGGAGTGTACTCATTGCCCGAAGCGGATCTCGGACCGCAATCTCCGGTACCGCCCGGTGTCGTACCGGAGATCGCCGCGGAGTTGCCGAGATTGTGCGGCCAGGCACAGGGGCATGAGCGCGAGGCGCCTGGGGACAGGGCGGCGGCCGACCTGATCCGCCTGAGCAGTGTCTTCGAGACGATTCGCTCGGGGTGGAGTGCGAGCAACAACTGGGCGGTGTCCGGTCAACTGACGCGCTCGGGAAAGCCCGTGCTCTCGACCGACCCGCACCTTCCGCACATGAACCCGCCGATGATCTGGGGGTTTGATTTCAAGACGCCGGAGTACCGCACCGCCGGCTTCACGCTACCCGGACTGTATCGGGTGGTCTTCGGCCACAACGGTTCGGTGGCGTGGGGAGCGACGACCAACCACGTCGATCGGCAGGATCTGGTCGTGCACCGGTCGCGGCACGCGACGCAAGACGGGACGATCATAGGCGGCTATGAGGTCGATGGTCGTTTCCAACCTTTCGAGCTGCGCTCGGAAAGATTCGAGGTGCGCGGCGCGGAACCGGTCGAATTCTCGGTGCGCTTCACTCGCGATGGCCCGCTGCTCAACGATCTGACCAGTGATGCGGCCGATCTTTTGCCGCTCGTCGCGCTGCGGGCAGTGCCGCTTGGGCGCGGCGCCGACCTCGAGGGTGCACGGGCGCTGGCGCGGGCGGGCACGACGGAGGAGTTCGCGGCCGCCATCGATCAACTCGACCTCGGTTGTTCGAGTTGGGTGGCGGCCGACACCAGCGGCTCGATCGCCTATCGCGCGCCGTGCCTGCTGCCCATACGAGATGGGTGGAGTGGGACGTTTCCAGTGCCGGGATGGTTGTCGCGCTACCAGTGGAAGGGGTATCTCCCGAAGAGCGCGCTGCCCAACTCATTCGATCCGAGCCGCGGCTGGCTGGCGACGGCAAACAACCAGATCGTGCCGGCCGATCGAATGCCGACCACCTACAACAGCGATGTATCCGCCCCGGCGCGCTACGAGAGAATCGTCGAGCGGTTGAGCGCCGCGTTCGGCGGGATTGATATAGAAACCTACGCCGCCATGCACGTCGATCTCGTCGACCAGACGTGGGTACAGATACGGCCTTCGTTGAGCGATCGCTTCTGTGCCGGTCGTGGCGACGGAAGTGAGATTGTCGAATCCGCCCGGCAATTTCTCTGCGATTGGGATGGTGAAATGGCAGCGGATTCGGTGGCGGCGACGCTATATACTCTTTTGACGAACTCGATGCTGGATCACGCGCTTGCCGATGAGTTCCCCGGCGGCTCGGCAAACGAAATCTGGCGTTTCGTGCAGGCGTTTGTCCAGTTCGAGGTGGATGCGCGTTGGTTGTGGATGCGACCGGCGGACGCCGCGGTCTGGGACGATGTTCGAACGCCGGAGCGGGAATCGCGCGACGACATTCTCGAGCGTGCCCTGGCCGCCGCTGTCGATACCGGCCGCGAACAGTACGGCACCTCGCTGGAAGAGTGGCGATGGGGCGAGGTCCGTCCGTTCGTACTTGCCCATCTGTTCGCCGGTTCCGGCGGGATGCTCGGGCGCGTCGTCAACGAAGCACCGCTGCAGGTCGGCGGGGGCAACGAGACGGTATTCAAGAATCAATTTTCACGCGCTAATCGCGATGGAATGAAGGTCGAGATCGGGCCGATCATCCGCATAGCCATCGATATGGCTGACCCCTGGGCGGCGCGCTTCACCATGGCGGGGGGCGAGAGCGGCTGGCCGCTGTCGCCGTTTTACGGCAACCTCCTGGAGGACTGGGCGACCGGCCGAACACGGCCATTGACGCCCGAGCCAGACGGCGACGATATCGGTGTTCGCTTCGTCACCTCGGATTCCTGAGAAACGAGACTGGCGCGCGCCGAAATAGAGGAAAGCGGAGCCTCCGCACAAGAAACTCAAGTTCGGCCCTGTCGGATCCATAGCGGTCGATGGGTGGAAGGGGGCGGGGGGGAGATTACTCTCCCCCCGCGCCGACCATCGTGAAGCGCAAGGGGGAGGGAGCACTTCACGGTGGAGAAGAACCCGTACCATTAGAATAAGGAATCAGGTAATTGAACCCAAGTTCACTACAGGGCTCCTTATTTACCACCGCGTCTGAGGTCGTGCAAGTGGGATATCAGCGTGTGCCGTAAGAAAGCTCTCTGGTCGAGCCTCTGAAGGATCGGACGTCGTCGCACGCAGCAACGATGCCAAAGGACCCTTTGCCGCGCGGATCCTGTTTTTCAAAGTTTAGTTCTGCGATCTTCAATACTTGCGCATTACGGCGACGACGACTCCACGGATTTGCAGGTCGCCTTGTGCTACCAACACGGCTGTCAGTTTTTCGTTTGCCGGCTGAAGGCGAATGGTGCCGTCGTTCTCGCGGTAGAAGCGTTTGACCGTGGCTCGACCGTCGATCACAGCTACCACGGTTTCGCCGTTGCCGGCGTCGTTGCGCTCCTCGACGACGATGTAGTCGCCGTCCCAGATGCCGTCCTCGATCATCGAATCGCCGGCGACACGCAGAACGAAGGTGTTACCGCGGCCGATCAGCTCCTCGGGCACCGAAACGGTATCGACGTCCTCCAACGCTTCGATCGGCGCACCGGCGGCGACGCGGCCCAGCAGCGGTAAATCTACCGCTCCACTGCGCCGTCGCTCCTCGACCAGCTCGATTGCGCGGCTGTGGTTCCAGGTGCGGCGGATGGCGCCTCTGGCCTCGAGATTCGACAGGTGCTTGTGAACCGTCGCCAGCGAGGTCAGCGCGAATTTCTCGCCGATCTCCTCGAGAGTGGGCGCATAGCCGTGCTCAGCGATGTAGGAGCGCAGGTAGTCGAGTAGTTCCTTCTGCCGTTTCGTCAGGACCATCGAGGCGAAAACATAGCGAAAGTCAGTGCTGTCGGCAAGCTGACGCAGCCGCGCCGCCCTTATCAATCGCGAGAGGGAAAGGCCGGTTATTCGATTCGGATCGCGCTCGCGTCGATATCGAATGCATCGAGAAGCGCGGCGAAGGCGCGATCAATATGATCGAACCGATCTGCGGAGACGATTCCCGAGTCGAGGAAATCAGCGTCGAACCAAGTCGAACGCACGAAGTACTCGCTGCGGTCAGGCACCTCGCTGAAGCGCAGGTACTGCTTCTCGTAGAGGTAGCGCGCGAACATTCGCCACATCTGCGCGGCGCCATAGAGCCCCCGTAGGGTTCGGATGTTCTGCCGCACATAGGCCTCGCGCTCGTCCACTCGCTGCAGGCGAGCGGCGAGGAGATTTGCCAGATAGTCGGCGACCCGCGGCAAGATCATGCGCAACAGGGAGGCGCCGCCGGTCTCGCCGGGGACACTCACCGTGCCGCAGCCCCAGTGTACTGGGACCGCCGGGCCATGGCTGTCGACAAGAGCGAGTAGATCGCTACCGGCAACTCGGCGAACCGCTTGTGGCGCGGCGGCGATGGCGTCGTCCAGGGTATCGCGCAACTCCAGGATTCGGCGGTCGAGGTCCGTCGCCGTGGTCGTGGTGCGGACCCAGCCGGCGTTGACGGCGAGATGGCACCACTCGTGGTACGCCCGTGCTCCGAGCATGGCGCGGGCGAACGGTAGACTCGGTACCCGCAGGCGATCCAGGTGCGCCTCGAAGAGATTGTACGCGAGAATCTTGCGGCCGCGGAGAAGGTAGGTGTAACCGTCCTGGGCGATCTCCTCATCAGCCTCGGGGAGAGCATCGTAGCGCGATGCGCGCGCGCGAAAGTCGGCGCTGTGATGGTCGATCACCGCCAGATCGGACCGAATCGAGCGCAGAGCAGGGCCACTGGCGCGCCGCAGTTCGTTGCGCAGGGGACCCAGGCGGTCGGCGTTGTCGCCGTCCCAAAGCACGCGGTTGCTGCGTCCCGTGACGACGAACTCGTGACGCTGCTCGCGCAGCCAGTCGAGCAGCGCGCTCAGTTCACCCGGCTCGGAGGTTTGATAGGCGGCGAAATAGCGCTGCACAGCGCTCGTCGCGCTCTGGGTCCATTGAGACACCAGCCTTTCCGCATCGCTCTCCTGGGCCGCGTCGACGAGCAGGCCCGTTCCGGCGATCGCGCGGTAGCCAATCGGGTTCGGCGGTGGTCGGAGGGGCTCATGGTAGAGCCGGCGCAACCACGGCATCGCATCGGCGAGGGCGGCATAGGCTGCGGCGTCGGGTCGCGACGACGCACGTGCGCCGTGTTGGAAGTTCGCGATCTCCGCATCGTCTCGGTCGAACCAGTATGCGGCGTTGTGCAACGCGACGAGCGTTGCCTCACCGGTGATTGACATCCGTTCGCCGTGGACGAAGAGGTAGGCAAGGAGCTCGATGCTGGATGTCGCTGGATCAAAATCGCAATCGAACAGCGTCCACGTACTGGTGTTGAGCAGCTGGACATACGGGGGAATCGACGTCGAGGAGGCGACCACCGCGATATTGCGCAGCCGCGGCGGCGCCCACGCACGCGAACGGCGCGCGAGATCCCTGGTGCGCTCATGGTAGCGGGGGAATGCCTGGTTGATCCAATCGCCGATGCGCTCCCCGCCGGCGACCCGGTCCTTGAGAGTTGCCGCCATTTCTGCCGACACACCCCTCTCGGACAGGTGCTCGATGGGCACCAGCGTGACGCGGGGATCGGAGAAATAGAACTGATCGAGCATGGCGTTGCTTGTAGGTGCTGCGATCGCCACTGAAAAGGGGCCCGGCAAGGCCGGACCCCTTTTCAAGCGAACGGTTGCAGTCGACGAATCAGAAAAGGGGTAGGTCGAAGTCCGCAGCGGTCCAGTAATTCGCTGGATCGGCAATCGGGTCGAGCGGCAGCATCGCCTGCACGGTGGCCTGCGGCACATTCATCCAATGCTTCAGCACGGTGCCGTAAACATCGCGCAAGTCGGTCGAGCGAAAGGGATCCGCCGCGGCTTGCGAGTACACCGTGTTGCCCTTGTTCGCATCGATCACGACTGGTGCGATATTCGGATGGTTGCCGACGACGCCGCCGTTGACTCCGTGGCCGATGAGAAACATCGGCCCCTGGGTACCGTGGTCGGTGCCGTTGTCGTTCTGAATGACGCGCCGACTGAACTCGCTCCAGACCAGGACGCAGACCTTCTCCGGCAGGTCCTGCCGCCCATCGCTCTGGCCCTGCGCCATGTCGGCGAGATCGTCGAAGAACATCTGCAACGCCACCGCCACCTCGCGATGCAGGGAATAGTGCCGGCCATTGGTCTGACCGCCGCCCTGGTTTGAGTGCGTGTCGTAGCCGCCGTTTCTAACCTGAAAGAAGCGGGCGTTGACGTTGGCGACACCTTGGGCGACTCCATAGATCACCTTGGCAACCTCGCGCAGGTCGCGCGACATGCTGGTTCGCCCGCCGGCCGAAGCATCGTCGTAGAGTGCGTCGAACGCGGGCCGATCGTTGCGATACGTGTTGTGAAGCTGCGGGTAGCTCTCCGCCGCAAGTGCCGTGGCGATGCCGCTGTTGCCGATGAACTCGCGCATCGGTATGCCGCTGTTCGCCGCCTCGGTGTAGAGGGCGTCGAAGGCATTGAGTTTGGCCGCGTTGTCGCTGGAGTATTCGGCGTCGAGGGGAAAGCCGAAGCGGTTCAGTCGGGTGATTGCCAGGATACTGGTGCCGGCCTGCTCCAACTCTCCGGCGACCCGACTGCCGATCGTCACCCCCGGAATGTCGGTGGGCGAATATTCCGCAGCGAGATGTCGCCCCGCCCACCCGGCGGTCGAGGCGAGGTTGTGTAGGGGATCTCCCGTCTCCCAGATACTGGTCGAAATGTCGTGCGACAGATTCGCATGCGGGTAGCCACATCCTTGGATGACAGCGAGATGACCGGCATCATACAGGTCGCGGAACGCCTGCAGGCCGGGGTGGAATCCCAGCTGCGCGCCGGTGTTGGGGTCGAAGAACGGCGTCAGCGGCATGGCCTGATCGAGCCCCTCCGTACTGCCGCTGCCGGGGCCGGCGGCGAGCCGCAGCCCACCGGCGTCACTGCGCCGCGCCAACTCGTAGTCCGTGCGCAAACTACCGCCGCCATTGTCGTAGGGAATGATCGTCCCCAGACCGTCATTCCCACCGTCCAGAAAGACCGAGACGAAATAACGATCGCCAATGGTCTGTGCCAGGGCGCGCTGAAGGAACGGGTTGCCGAAGAGGCTCGGCGCAAAAAGTCCGCCCGCGGTCGCGATGCCGGTTCGGCGGAGAAACTGTCGTCTCGTAAGTGCCATTCGATATCCCTCGTCCGCCTCAGTGGAGCATGTAGGCCGGCGACTGCGTCACCAGCATGACGACGCCGCGAAGCTTCTTGTCGCGCGTTTCGAAGTCGCTGAAGTCCAAGGTTCCGCCCAAGCCGTCGGTCAAATAGTGAATCAGCGCGTCGCGGTTGCCGCTCCCCACCGCGAAGCTGTTGCTCACACCGAGCAGCGCGGTGACCGCGTCGACGACGATGTCGGGATCGGCCGACGGGGATTCGGCGAAGGCGAAGAGGCGTTCCGGACGAAAGGCGGTCTTTCCATTGCCACGAGCACTCATGGCGTCGCGGACGAAGCCGTAGCGCGCCAGAAGCGTGGAGCTGTTGATCCACGATCCTTCCCAGTCCCAGCCGAACACGCTCGGCGGTTCGAGGAGGAGCTGGCCCATGTTGCTGAGGGTATCCTGCACCGTGTCGTAGCTGCCGCCGTCGATGTACTGGTAACGACTCTTCAGTTTCATCTCGAGAACTCGCAAGGTGGACACGACAAAATCGACGGGCCACTTCACCGATAGCTTTGTTGGATCGGTGAGGGCCGCATAGAACTGATCGTCGACGAAGATGGCGCGCAGGAGGTCCGCTACGACGAAGGTCGTGTCGAAACCCGAGTTCGCCACCATCGCCTCGACGTAGGCATTGCTCGGTTCCGGGTCCGAGAAGAACGTGATGAGCCGGTAGGCGATCCAATGCGCCACCGTATTGCGACCGGCGCTGTCCTGGTGCGCCCAAATGGCGTTCATGACTTCATCGATCTCCGCGGCGTAGTTGGTGCCCGCCGCCGCGCCGTAATCGTATCCGGCCGAACCGAAGGCCGGATTATCCTTGAAGATGACCTTCGGCCCGCGCTCCGGGTAGGGATCGCCAGGGTTGCCGGTGCCGCGGTCGTGTTGGCTTTCGCTGAGATAGGCTTGCCCCTTCTTGTCGACCCGCCAGCCGGTAAAGGCGCGCGCCGTCTGCACGATGTCTTCTTGCGTGTAGGTCGGTTGCCCGTCGAGGTCGAACACCCCAAGGCAGAAGAGCTCCTTCAACTCGCGCGAGTAGTTCTCGTTCGGCTCAGACCGGCGGTTGCGGACGGTGTCGAGGAAATCCATCATAGCCGGGTCGCGATTGATGGCGTGCATCATGACGCGAAAATCGCCCTTGCCGTGGAGGCGCAGCGTTCGATTCTGATTAGCCATCCACTGCGCGTTGCCGACGACGTCGTTGCTGGTCGCGAAGTGGTCGTGCCAGAAGAGGACGAGTTTCTCCTGCAGCTCCAATTTCGTCCGCGTCATGAATTTGAACCACTTGTTGTGCACCAGGTAGAGGCTGTTGTTGCGCGGCCTGAAGCCCGAGGGCTTGAACCCGAGGAGGCGATCGGCGGCCTGGCCGCGCGTCTCGCCGCGATCGAGGATTTTCGCGACGTCTCGTTGCTTCGCACCAAACCCGGTTCGGCGCAGGAGATGCCGTGCCTCGTCGGCCGAGAGTGGGCTGTTCTGATCTCCCATGGTGAATCGCTCCTCTTCGGTTGTCAGTCTGTTCCCGCAACCCAGCCCGTCGCCGGGGCACCCGCTTCGATCCAGAACTCGACGACGTCGCGCAGCGTCTTGTTCAACTTCGGCTTGTTGAGCGGCATTCGCGCTCCGTACAGCGGATCGGGTAGATCGCCGGTGATCTTGCGGAACAGGAGGCTGGTCTCGCTGTCGCCACTGGTCGCCGGCGGGTTGGGTGCGTTGACGCGCAACCAACCGGCATTGAACGCGGCGAAGTTCGCCGGCGTCGCGTTCACCAAGCTGCCGTGCGATGCCCCGGTTTCGAGGAGAAGCGTCGCCGCCTGGGTCTCGGAGTCGTGGCAACCGCTCAGCGCACAGCTCTGGTTGAAGATCTGGCGTTGGATGCGGTCGAAGGTTCCCGAGAAGAGAACCGTCGGGTCGCATCCGTTCGCAGCCGGTAGGCAGATGAACTTGATCTTGTCCCGATCCTTGTAGATGCGGCCGTTGATCACCTGGGATAACGCGGTGAGGCTGATCTTCTTGCGGTTCGCACTGCAGCGGTTGTTGCCGACAGGGCCTTTGATCGGAACGATGATGGCAACCGGGTTCGTGCACTCGTCGATGCTGGTGGTCGGCGACTGAATGTCGCCCTCGACGGCGGTCTGTACCGCTTGAAACGCGGGATCGAACTTCGGATCGCCGTTGTCGATCGCATTGTCGACGGTGATTGACTGCACGCCGTTCAGTGAACAGAACGGACTGAACGTACTGTTGGCGCAAACCGAAAGCTCGAAGGTGCAGAGGCCGTTGACGACACCGTCACTGTCGCAGCTGGGATCGCCATCGGTGCAGCGGATGTGCTTCGGTTTGGCGGGCGGTAGGTTGAACGCCGCGTCGAATGTGACCAGGCAGTCCGAAATCTTCGATCCGCCGCCGCCGACCTCGATGGCCGCAATCGGCGCCGCAAGCAGCGACGTGACGGCCCAAGTCGCAAGTGCGGACCGCGCCCAGGTGACCTTCATCAAATTCCTCCCCGTTTGAATCCGGCCACCCGTGAATTCCCGCGCTTCCGTAACCGGTGGCGTTTCGGCGCGCACTATATGGATCGCCTCGATCACCGGTCAAGGTCGATTGCTAAAAGCTGGACGGAATAACCATCATGAAAAGATTGACTTTGAATTCTCTCGAACGTTCCGGATAAGGCTGCCTGGCGGTGGCAGCAAAAGATGGTCCCACGCGCTGGCGAATCATCGAACAACGGGTTCCCATCGAGTTGCTGCGCATCCGCCATGGATCCCCGCGGGTCAAAGCGGCGATATACTGACGACTGTCGAAGGTGTGGTTGACGCGGCTCGAGTCCGACCGCAGACTACGTCGACGGGACGGGAGCGATACGTCATGCTTTTCGCACGAAACAAATTGAAGTTGCCGAGCGCGGCGGATGCGTTGCCCGGCCGCGCCGAGCGGATGCCCATTGGCCAAGCGCACTTCGTCAGCGGCGCACCGCTCGACGGTCCCTTTGCCGACGGTGTTCGCATGGCGATGTTCGGAATGGGGTGTTTCTGGGGCGCCGAGCGGAAGTTCTGGGAGCTTGCCGGCGTCGTCTCGACGGCGGTGGGGTATGCCGGCGGCGTCACTCCCAATCCCAACTACAGAGAAGTATGCAGCGGTGGCACCGGCCACAATGAAGTGGTTCGCGTCGTGTACGATCCGGCGGTGATCGGTTTCGAAGCGCTGCTCAAAATGTTCTGGGAGACGCACGATCCGACGCAGGGCATGCGCCAGGGCAACGACGTCGGCACACAGTACCGCTCCGGGATCTACTGTTACGATGAGGAGCAGCGGCGCCTCGCCGACGAGTCTTGCCGCGCTTACGCGGAACGGCTGCAGTCTGCTGGATATGGGCCGATCACGACGGAAATCGTCGCCGCGCGGGAATTCTATTTTGCGGAAGACTACCATCAGCAGTACCTCGCCAAGAATCCCGGTGGTTACTGCGGCCTCGGAGGTACTGGCGTGGCGTGCGGTCCTTACCCCGAGGAGCGCCTGCGCGTCACGACCTGAGGAGGGAGCCGGTCGTTCCGCACGTCCGGTGATGCCGGTGCCGTACACGCTCTTCGAAACCGCCATCGGATCCGTCGGGCTGGCGTGGAACGGCACCGGCATCAGCGCCATTCAGCTACCCGAGGCGACGCCTGCCGCGACGCGCGTCAGGCTGGCGTCGCGTTCGCCCGACGCCGATGTCGAGGCCGCGCCACCGGCGG
>JBGTMF010000463.1:0-2461 GCA_041743795.1 Thermodesulfobacteriota bacterium
AGCTGCGTTGCCGACGGGGTGCTGGTCGCGTCGGGCCCCGGCGGCGGCAGATCGAACTGCGGCGCGCCGGCTTCGATCCATTCGCGAATCGTCTGGATCTGGTTCGCGGAAAGCGGCTCCGCCCCCTGTGGCATGCGGCTACCCTGGCCCGGGCCGGGATTCAGTAACTTGGTGAGCAGGAAGCTGCTGTCGGGCTCGAACGGCTGCACGCGCAGCAGGCCGGCCTGCTGCGCAGCCGGCGTCCAAGGGTCTACGCCGACCAGAGCGTCGTAGGAGAAGCCCTCCGTCAGGATCAGATCCGCCGCCGCCGCTTGCGGGTTGTGGCAACCCGCCGTCGTGCAGCTCTGATCGAAGATGCCGCGTTGGACGCGGCCGAACCACGACGCCGAATCGGCCGCCTGCGGCCCGTCGCCGGCACAAGCGGCGACGCAGAGGGCAAAGGCGAAGAAGAACGCGGAGCGGGAACGAGTGCGCATACGGAGAGGGGATTCGAGGACCGGCGGGGATCGCTTATGGCTGCTTCGCTTCGAGGACCATGATCGCGCTGACGTTCCCTTTTGCGTACTTCTTACCCTTGATCGCCGCGTTCTGGCCGGCCAACTTCACCGCGGCCGCGTACGGCGCGGGATTGTCGTGATCTTCGATCAGGAGGAAGACTTCGTCCTTGTCGGTCAAGACGCCGATGGGCAGTCCCTTTTCGGCACACATTTCGGCGCAGGCGCGGTGTCGCCGCCCCTTGCTGCCTTTGTGCAGGTAGCAGGTGAGGTCGAGGATCTCGCCCTGCACGTCGATATCTTCCTGCGCGGGTACCGCGCTCGGCGCGGCGAAGACGATGGCGCAGGCGAACGCCAAGGCGTGCGCCGCGGATGTTTGAAATCGCATCGTGCCAATATCCCGGTCGCTACTGGGTCTGTCAATTTGCCCTGGCGTCAAGCAGCCGTCCGCGGCACTGAGCGGCCGATGGCGCGCCTCAAGAGCTGAGGTTGATGCGCCGACGGGTTCGCCCGTATGGTGCGCGAATGCCCGCCGCCGGTGTCCGATCCTGGAAGCTGATGACGTTCGCCTTGGCCTTTCTCCTGCTCTGTGCCGCAGGCTGGATCGCCTACCCGCATCTGCGCGGCATCGTCATTCCGCCGGAGACGACGTCGGCCGGGCGCGGCCGGCAACTGGCCGAGGAGTTGGGGTGCTTCACCTGCCACGGCCCGCTCGGGCGCGCCGGAGTCAGCAATCCGGGAAGTCAGTACAAGAGCGTGCCGCCGTTTCATGAGGGCACGATCATGATGTTCGCCAAATCAGACCAGGAGCTGCGCGAGTTCATCCTCGACGGCGCTCCGGCGTCGAAGTTGCGCAACGAGGCTTACGCGAAGGAGATGCGCGAGCAGGCGATCCGCATGCCGCCCTATCGCGATTTCGTCAGCGACGAGGACGTCGAGGACCTGGTGTCTTTTTTGCGCGCGTCGTCGGAACTTCTGTTTCCGCCGGACGGCCCCGCCAGCGACGGCGAGGCGCTCGCACACGAACTCGGCTGCTTCACCTGTCACGGAGCGATGGGAAGCGGTGGCCATTCCAATCCGGGTTCGCTCAAGGGTTACATTCCCGGCTTCTACGGGCCGGACTACGCCGAACTTGTACAGAGCACCGACGAGCTTCGCTCGTGGATCGAAAACGGCGGAATTTCCCGCCTCACCGACGACCCGCTCGCCGCCTATTTCCTCGAGCGACAGCGCGTGCAAATGCCGGCCTACGGTGGCTTTCTCAGCGGCGAGCAGGTCGCCAGCCTGGTGGCCTATGTCTCCTGGGTGGCGGAGGAGTCCTGGCGCGAGATGGCGCTGCAGTGAAGACCACCGCCGCCCGAGGCGCTACCGCTGTCGCGAACCCGACCGCCTCAGAAGTTGATCTTGCGCATCACCGCGCGCGGTAGGAGGCGGATGACGAACATGACCCAGCGCCAGATCCCCGGCGTGTAGACGACCGGTTGGCCGCGGTCGATGGCGCGCAGTACGTCGCGCGCGACCCCGTCGGGCTCTCCGGCGAAGGGCGGCGGTTCGAGTCCGGCGGTCATTCCGGTCTTGACGAAGCCCGGCTTGACGACGGTAACGCGCAGGCCCTGGCTATAAAACTTGTGATCGACGCCCTCGAGGTAGTGCGTCAGTCCCGCCTTGGCGGCGCCGTAGATGATGATCGGTTTGCGGCCGCGCTCGCCGGCGACCGACGAAAACACGCACAGGCGGCCGCCTCCGCGCTGCAGGAGAACGGCGCGCGCCTCTTCGCAAAAGTGGATGGTGTTGGTCAGGTCCAGGGTCAGCAGGTCGTCTCGCGCCTTGGCGTCGCGCTCGAGATCTTCCTGCTGCGCGTATGTGCCGGCGGTGACGACGACGGTATCGATGTCGCCGAGCGCGCCGCGCGCCGCCTCGAGCGCCGGCGCGAAGGTGGCGCGGTCCATGAGATCGCAATGGGCTAC
>JBGTMF010000464.1:0-4334 GCA_041743795.1 Thermodesulfobacteriota bacterium
CGCGAAGAAGCCGGCGCGCGGCTCGACGCGGCTATGCAGCAGGAGCTCGGCGAACTCGGCATGGACGGCGGTGTCTTTCGCGTCGTCCTCGAGACGTCGGCAATGCGCTCGCTCGAGGACCTCGGAGCCAGTGGCGCCGACCGCGTCGAGTTCTTCCTCAGCGCCAACCGCGGCGAGCCGGTGCAGCCCCTGGCCCGCGTCGCCTCCGGCGGCGAACTGTCGCGCATTCTGTTGGCCCTCAAATCGCTGACCGCGACGATCGCCGAGACGCCGATTCTGATCTTCGACGAAGTCGACGCGGGCATCGGCGGCAGCATCGCCGACGCCGTCGCACGCAAGCTCCGCGTTCTCGCCGAGGCACGCCAGATCCTATGCATCACGCACCTGCCGCAGATCGCCGCCTTCGCCGACCAGCACTACGCCGTCGCCAAGCGAGAGAGCGAGGGGCGCACTGTCAGCGAGACGCGGTCGCTGGAAGGCGAGGAACGTATCGCCGAGTTGTCGCGCATGCTCGGAGGATCTTCATCGGCTGAGGCGGCGCGGTTCGCTCGTGAGCTGGTCGCACAGCGGCGCAAGAAGGCGCCGCGGACGGCGCCGCGACAGCGCGCCTGAGCTTGACACCGCCGGAACTCCCGTACTACACCCGCCACCATTCGGTTCTGGGGGGACGCCGTGGCCGGCGGGGTCGAAACGAATCGCCTGCGCGCGGCGCGGGGCTAAGGTCGCCGGTGCCCGGCGCGATTCTGAGGAGAGGCGATGCACGGGTTTGCCAGATTCATTCTCGCGCTCTGTCTGGGGGCAGGGCCGGCGTTTGCCGCCGAAGAAGAAGCGGAGATCCCCGGGAATCACGTCACCGAGGCCGACCGACTCTGGGTCAACTTCACCCGCGAAGCGGCGGTGGTCGGCAGCGGCAACCTGCGCTTGGGGCTGCAGGGCTTCCTGATCAACAAATCGACGCGCGACCGCACCCCCGACCTGACCGGCTTCCCGGTCGACGATCTCGAGGAGGCGCTACGCATCGGCGGCAATCCGGATCGCGTAAAAACCATCGAGGGAACGCGCTTCGACGTCATCGGCGCCTACGGTTTGGGCCAGAACATCGAAGTCGGCTTCGACATGCCGGTCTTCAGCGAGTCGATCAAGTTCCGCCGCGATACGCCGACGATCAACACCGGCGACGTCGGCGACCTGGTGATTCACACCAAGTTTCGCAAGATGGTCTTCGACAACACGAGCATCGGCGGCGGACTCGAGTTGCTGATCCCAACCGGGTCGGAACGCAAGCGGCTCGGCACAGGAGAACTGGCCTTCAATCCCTTCGTCAACGCCCGCCACACACGGGGTCGCGTCGCCGTCGGCGGACATATCGGGATGAATTTATCGCAGGGGTCGGTACCCGACGTTTTCAACTACAGTACTTTCGTCATCGCCCGCGCCACCGACCTGTTCGCGCTACGCCTCGAGCTCAACGGGCGCTTCTTCGAAGCCTTCGGCAAGGATTTCAGCGACATCTCGCTTTGGCCCGGTATCGATTTCAACGTCACCGACCGCATCACGGTGCGGCCGCAAGCGCTCGCCGGATTGACGTCCAACGCGTGGGAGTGGGGTATTGGCGCCGGCGTCTTCGTCGACCTGTTCTGAACCCAGGTCGATTCAGCGTCAGTATTCGACCGCTGTCAGGCAGAGGCCGTGCGGCGGTGCAGTCGGCCCCGCCAGGTCGCGGTTGCGCGCCGCCAGCAAGGCAGGCATCGCCGACGCGAGGCGTCGGCCGCGGCCGATTTCGGCAAGCGTGCCGACGATGTTGCGCACCATATGGCGCAGAAAGGCGGTCGCCGTCACGCGGTAGACGAGCAGCCCAGGCGACACCTGCGTCAACTCGCTGACGAACAATCGTCGCACCGGCTGCGCCGCGTCACAGCCGGCGGCGCGAAACGAGCTGAAGTCGTGCTCACCGACGAGGACTGCGGCGGCCTGTCGCATCGCATCGGTATCGAGGGGATGCAGGACATGCCATGCGTGGCGCGTCCAGAACGGCGAGCGCACCCGCCGGTTCCAGATGCGGTATTCGTAGGAGCGGCGGATCGCCGAACGCCGCGGATCGAAGTCGTCGGCGACGACGTCGACACAACGCACCGCGAGATCCTTCGCCACCATGGCGTTGATGGCGCTCCGCACCACGTCGGGCGCCAACTCGCGGCTGGTGTGGAAGCAGACCACCTGTCCGCCGGCGTGCACGCCGGCATCGGTGCGGCCTGCCGCCCGGGCGCGCGCCTGGTGACCGAGCAGGCGCGACAAGGCCGCTTCGATCTCTCCCTGAACGGTGCGCAGCCCCGGCTGGATCTGCCATCCCGCGAAGTCTGCGCCGTCGTACTCGACTGCAAGGCGGAACTGCATCGGCGCCAGTCTCAGCCGCGCCGGCGCATCTCGCGCACGACGCACTCGGCGATCTGCACGGCGTTGACCGTGGTTCCCTTGCGCAGTCCATCAATGGCCAGCCAGAAGCTGACACCACAGGGGACGGTCGGGTCTTCGCGGACTCGACCGATGTGAGTCGCTTCCGAACCGACCGCGTCGCTCAACGTCGGATAGTTCGAACTCTGCCGCGCCCCTTCGTGCAAGTGCAGGCCGGGAGCGCCGCGAAACAGCTCGAGCGCCGTCTCGGTGTCCAACGGCTCTTCGGTTTCGACGCTGACGACGAGTCCCTGGCCGTAGAACGTCGGCACGCGGACGACATGCACCGAGACCGGCAGGTCGGGCAGGTCGAGGATACGACTCAGCTGCCGCTGGATCTGCCACTCGCGCTCGGTGGCGCCGGTGCCGCCGATATCGCCGACTTGCGGAATCAGATTGAAAGCGATTCGCGCCGGCCAGAGGACAGGTTCCGGTTCGCGACCACTGAGCAGGTCGGTGGTCTGCCGCGCCAGCTCCTCGACCCCCCCTTCGGTGCTGGAAACCGGCTCGAGGCAGGTCACCGTCAACCGTCGCAACCGCGCCGCGCGCTCGATCGGCCCCAACGCCACCGCCAGCGCCGTCGCCGCCGGCAACGGTGTCGCCAGCAGTCTGTCGTCGATGGCCGACTCGATCGCCTCGACGTTCACCTCGGGCACGATCAACGCCACCTCGTCTCGCAGTGCCAAGACCTGGCTGAGGTCGATGACGATGGCCGAGCTCTGTTCGATCTGCGGCAGAATGGCCTGCGTCTGCTCCGGCGATCCGCAGAGAAATACCAGATCGGCAGTCGAAAGGTCGGTGTCTTCGCTCACTGCGATCGGCGCGCCTTCGGCGTCGCCGTCATCGAGAGAGAGAATCTCGTCGTTGTCGTCGGTGAGCAGCCACGCGGAAACGGGAAAGCCGCGCTCGAGCAACACATCGCGCAGGTCGCGCCCCAGTTCGGACGCCGCGCCGACCAAGGCGACGACAAATCCACGTTCGGCCATGCCGCTTCACCGCCCCATGCGATCGAGCACGGCGGCGCCCATCTCGGCACAACCAATCTGCCGCGTGTCCGGCTGCTGCAAATCGGCCGTGCGCAAGCCGTCGTCGAGGACCGCGCTGACGGCTGCCTCGACGGCAGCAGCCGCTTCCTCGTGACCGAGGGAATGGCGCAACAGCATCGCCGCCGAGGAGATCGAGCCCAGGGGATTGGCGATATTGCGTCCGGCGATGTCCGGTGCCGAGCCGTGAATCGGCTCGTAGAGCCCGGCGCGCTGGCCGAGTCCGTTGAGCGATGCGCCGAGGGATGCCGACGGAAGCATGCCGAGGGATCCCGACAACACCGAGGCCTCGTCGGTGAGAATGTCGCCGAACATGTTCTCGGTGACGACGACGTCGAAGTCACGCGGACGGCGCAGCAAGTGCATCGCCATGGCGTCTACCAGCACGTCTTCGAGGACGATGTCGGGGTGAGCCTCGGCCACTTCGCGGGTCACCTCGCGCCACAACCGCGAGGTGGCGAGAATGTTCGCCTTGTCGACTTGGGTGACGCGTTTGCGCCGTTGGCCGGCGATGGCGAATGCCAACTCGACTACGCGGCGCACTTCCGCCTCGTCGTAGACGATGGTATCGACCGCTTCGCGCCCGGCAGCGCCTTGGCGGCGCTCACTGGGCCGCCCGAAGTAGACGCCGCCGGTGAGTTCGCGAACGAAGAGGATGTCGACACCTTCGAGGATCTCGCGGCGCAGCGGCGCCGCATCGATGACTCGCGGGTGCACCTGGATCGGCCGCAGGTTGGCGAACAGTCCGAGTTCGCGACGCAGGCCGAGGAGTGCCTGCTCGGGGCGCACGTCGCTGCGCGGATCGTCCCATTTCGGCCCGCCGACGGCGCCGAGAGATCG
>JBGTMF010000465.1:0-4886 GCA_041743795.1 Thermodesulfobacteriota bacterium
AGCCTCGGCGGGACGGTCAAGGATCCTTTCGACATCACGCGCGCCAAAGGCACCGCCTACCAGACCGGCGTCTGGGTACCGTTGGTCATCGCCGGACCGCTCGTCGAGGCTCCGAACCGCGTCGTCTCCCACATGGTGAACATCGCCGACCTCTACGCGTTGTTCGGCGAGATCGCCGGCATCGCGGACGTGCATCAGGCGGTGCCCAGACCGATCGACGCCGCGCCGCTGCTGCCGTATCTCGCCAACCCTGACCAGGCCAGCATCCGCGCCTGGAACTACACCGAGGTCGGAACCAATCTGCAGCGGGGCGGGGCCATCAACGGGCCCTGCACCATCACCAATAGTTGCACGCAGATTCCCGTCACCAAGGGAGTCTGCGAGGACAACAGCGGTACGTGGTGGGGCGAGGGGCTCGATCCAGAAAAAACTCACGGCGCCACGGAACCGTTCGCCTTCTGTTGTGAGGTCGCCGCGTTCCTGCTCGAGAGCTGCACTGAGCCGCCGTGCCCTCCGCCCTTCGGCATCACACCACTCACCTCGGTCGGCATTCGCAACGAGCGCTACAAGATCGTCGAGAACGGATTCAACGCCTACATCTCGCAGGAAGAGCCCTGCCGGAACATGGCGGTTACCGAGTTCTACGAGATCGACGAGGCCAACCCGCCCCAGCTGGACACCGATGATGCCAATCTCCTGGCTGGCACGCTGACCGCCGAGCAACAGAGCAACTACGACGAACTGGCGACACAGCTGGCGGCTCTGCGGGCAACCGCACAGGCCTGCCCGGGAGACGGCAATCTCGACCTTGTCGTCGACGACAACGACCTCGACGATTGGCGCTTCTACGCCGAGACTTGGGGCCTCTCGAGCGTCTTCGATTTCAACCTCGACGGGCTCACCGATGCAGCCGACGAACAAGTGATTCTGGATCACCTGGGGCCTTGCCCCACCGAGTAGGTCGCAAGGGGGCCGGCGTCGCGAAATCTCGCGGGCGCCGGCTCCTCCCACTGCTGCGCGTCAAGGCACCAGCGTCGCGCCCGCCGCCGCGAGAAGCTCTCGGAGCACCGAACGATGGCAGCGCGCCTCCTTCTCGCAGTAGCAACCAACGGAGAAGTTGGTTTGAGCCGAGAGCGACGCTAGTACGGCGATCGCGTGGCTGTTCTCTGGCCTCGCCATCTCGGTCCTGTACTTCCGTACGAACGCAGCCCAGTGAGCGGGAGTTTCGGCTCTCTGACCCAACTTCATGATTTCGATGCTCGGCGCCAGGTTGGGAAACCAGACATCGTAGAAGTCCCGCCTCGCGAACTGCGATTTGGGCACCCCTCGAGGCGGCCGGCGAACCGTGCCGATGCGGAGGCCCTCCCCCTCGACGCGCGGACTGCCAAGTCTCAGGATTCGTACGCCCATGTCGCTCCGGCCTACTTTCTCAACGGACTTCCGCCGGCATTTTACTCGACCTCCTCGTCCGTCTCTTGGTCGAGGCTTGCGACAAGCCGGCTGACGAATCGTGCCCGCCCGGCGAGGGCAGGCTTAACGCCTCGGCCTCCAGTTCATCGATTTTGGATGCCATGAGGTACCTCCGATATTGCCAGTTCGGGAATAGCACGAACCCGCATGGTCGGCCCAACGCCCTTCGGGTAAGCGGCCTGGAGTCGCCCCGTCCGCCCTCAGTGCGACACAATTCTCACTTGATTCCTTCGAACGCTCGTTCAAGGCGGCGGAAGTGAGCTGCCGGATTGAAGTAGATCGTGGACTCACCGTGTTCGCCTTCAACGGTGAGCGCATCGATATGTCCCTCGATGAGGGCCTGCGATTCAACGCGAAGGTTCAGCGCGCGCAGAATCGCATACTCCTCGCCTACCGAGATGACAGTGAAGGCGGTCTGGGGTGATTTGCCGTCGCCAGATGCGAGAACTGACTCCACCAGACCCCGGTACCATCGCATATGCTCCTCGGCTTCCTGAGTTCTTCCAAGCTCTGACAGGGTCTTTGCCCGTCGCCTGGCGTTCTTCCGCCCGCGGCATTATGGCAGCGGGATGAGACTGGTCGGGAGCGGACTGTCGCCCTACGCACAGCGGGTGATGTTGGCCGCAAAATACAAGAAGCTCGACCTGCTCCTCGAAGCGCCGGACGGCGGGCCGCGTGGGAATGCACACATGGCGCGCAACCCGATGGGCAAGATCCCAGTGTTGCTCGACGGCGAGCTGGTACTGCCCGAGTCGGATGTGATTCTCGGCTACCTGGAAGACCGCTTCCCGACGCCGTCCCTGTTCCCGGGCGACGCCGCTCAGCGTGCGCAGGTCCGACTGCTCACGCGCCTACTCGACACCTACGGACCACTGAGCTTCGGGCCTTTCCTGCAGAATGACGCGCCCGGCATCGCGCTGGCGCTGCAGCGCAGCGAGGCGTGCCTGGTGTACCTTGAGCACTTCTGGCAGCCCGCGGTACACGCGGCGGGGCCGGACTTCTCTGCCGCCGACTGCGCGCTGATCCCGTTCTTCTGCATCTTCGACCTCTTGCAGGGCGGCTTCGGCACGCTGGATCTGGTAGAGGCACGTCCCAGAGTCGCGGCATGGTGGAGTGCCGCCCGCGACAGCGAGCCGGGGCAGTTCGCCGGCCGCACGCTCGCCGCCGCCGTGCAGCAGATGCTCGGCGCCGACTGAAAACAGCGGGGAGCAACGCAAGCTGCAGCGATCAAAGGACTGCGTCTTCAACCTCGACGGGCTCACCTAGCGCCGCCTCTTGCACCAGCTCGACGCCGCAGTTGAATGCTGCGGAGTCGTTGATCCACCGCCGCTCTGCGCACGCCCGAGCTTCTCGCCGACCACGCCGTAGCGGGTTTATGGCGGACCCGGCTTGCCCTTTGCGGCTTGGCGGCTTTGCGCCTTTGCGTTGAAAACTGTTGATGGAGGCAGTGTCCCTTGCGGATTGGGTTCGCGCTGGTGTTCCACGTTGTGCTTTCTTTTAACGCCAAGACGCCAAGACGCGAAGTCGCCAAGGGGTGGTCAGGTGCTCCAGTGATACTACTCCACCGGCCTCTGCGTCTTGCGAATGATCGCGCTTCGGAGGAAGTGCATGCGGTCCTGTCCCCAATAGAGCTTGCCGGCATAGACGAAGCTGGGGACGCCAAAGATCCGATCGCGTTCCGCCGCGAGACGCCAACCCTTCGAGACCTCCGCGCGAAGTGTCTCGGAATGCCCGGCATCGAGTATGGCATCGGGACTCAAGCCGGCCGCTCTGGCCGCGTCGGCCACGACGTCGTCCTCTCCTAGATCGAGGCCCTCGCTAAAGCGCTTGCGAAACACTTCCACCATGAAGCGCTGGCCGGCACCTTGGGATTCGGCGCCAAGAAATGCGGCGTGCGAGAGTGCCCAGTCCGTGTCGCTGGACGAATGTAAGCGAACCGTCAAGCCATACTCGCGCGCAAGACGGGGGATGTCCTGGAGGATATACGCGACCTTGTCGGGCATGGTCGAAGGGTCATTCGGGAAGTTCTCGGCTGTCGGGAAGATCGGAATTCGCTCGATCGGAACACCGAGGTCCCCCAACTCGGACTCGAACCGCTCCGCCGCGATCCAGGCGTAAGGGCTCCGAAAGCTGAAGTAGAACCGAATCGAGAGCTGCTCCGTTTCGTCGCTCATGAAGACTTCGCTTCCGTCACTCACGTCCGGCGCGACAGCGCCCGCGGGGTACCGCGGTCCGCCTGCACGCCTGGTCGGATAGTATGACCACCTCGGATCGCGGCATGGTTCATCCCGAATATGCGCTCTAACAGCTCAGCGTTCAGCGGCGGGCCGTCTTCTGGCGCGTCCGCGGCAACGCCTTGTTAACCGGACTCGTCGCCGATTTCGCCCGAGCTCCAGAAATCGCGATTCGCTTGTCTCCGAACCGCGCGACTAGTTCGAGGGAACCACCAAGGGATTCGACATACCGACGGAGTGTGGCCACCTGGCAGTCCTCGAATTCGGCACGAGCCTCTAGGCGCGAGATGTCGGCCTGATCGATCTGCGATTGCTTGGCCACGTCGACCTGAGTCTTGCCCGCGGCGTCCCGCAACGCCCGCAGGGTAAGGTGAATGCCCTTCGCGGCGCGAAGACCGCGCCCAAGCACTCGGACCGGCTCGACATTTGATTCGACACGTCGTCTAGCTGAATGGGTCATGGGTGCTCTCCTGTTTCATAGACGTCGCGTTCGGCCCGACTGGCGCGCCGGGCGCTGATTATGCGATCCCTCCGACCACGCTCGACGTGAACAACGTACAGGACACGATCGCGGAGGGAGGCTCCGACGACGACCATACGGTCGGTGCCGGAACCGTCGTCAAGATAAACTGCAGCTGGGTCGGCGAAGACAGTGGCTGCTTCGGCGAAGGAAACGCCGTGTTTCTTGAGATTTGTTTCAGCTTTATCGTCGTCCCACTCGAAATCGCCCTCGATGACGGTTGTCAAAGCATTGCTAGTTATGGGCCATAGCCCATAGCGTGTCAAGTGGCTTCATCAGTGCGGCGAACGCCAGGTCCGGAGCAGCAGCTCGTTAGGCGGCACCTGAAATTAGCTTGCCGCAAGTCGCAATCATCCGGTCGCATAAACGAATCCGGCCGCCCTTGTCGAGTGCAAACGGCAGAAAACGTAGGACGACGTGGTCTGGATAAAGTGCTGGACGTCCGGCCAGAGTGCCGCGTTGAAGCAGCGATCCCAGCCGCCCCTTATCGCCCCAATCTTGCGGGGTGCTATTTGTCATTCGTGCGCGTTTCGGCCCATCGTGATCACCCGTTTCGGGAACGTGATCACTGATTTCGCTCCATCGTGATCAGCCGTTTCGGCATCGTGATCACGTATTTCGGGATCGTGATCAGCAATTACGGGATCGTGATCACGTAGCCG
>JBGTMF010000466.1:0-9084 GCA_041743795.1 Thermodesulfobacteriota bacterium
GCCAGCGCGGCCGGCCGCCTAGCGATTGACCGCTTCGCTCTCGCCGCGTGCGGAGAAAGTGCGACTCGGTGGCGGCACCACTCCGGCGAGCCGTGCCACCCTTCTCGCCAGCCGCGCCGCCGCAACCTCCTCGGCGGCGACCGGTGGGCCGATGACGAGGAAGACGCGCGACCAGACGCGGCGAAAGGGACGCTGCAGAGCGCCATCGTCGTGGCGAGAAAAGAAACTGCCCCACATTCCCTTCAAACCCATCGGCACGACCGGCACCGGAGTACGCGCCACGATTCGCTCGATACCCGTGCGAAACGGATTCATCTCGCCGTCCTTCGTCAACTTCCCCTCGGGAAAGATACAGACCAGATTGCCGTCCTCCAGTTCCGCCGCGATTCGCTCGAAGGCCTCGGCAAGCGCGTCCTTCGACTCGTGCGCCGGCGCAATCGGGATCACCTTGGCGTCGCGAAAGATCCAGCGCAGCACCGGCATGTGGCTGAAACCGTGGTGCATGACGAATCGCGGAGGCCGGTCGCAGGCGCTGGCGATGATCAGCCAGTCGACGAACGACACGTGGTTGCATACCAAGACCGCGGCGCCGTCGTCGGGAATGTTGTCCTCCCCAGTCACCCGCAGGCGGTACATGACATTGGCCACCACCCAGGCGACGAAGCGATAGAGGAATTCGGGGATCGTCTTGTAAATGAACGCGGCAACGGCGGCGTTCATCGCGGCGATGACGGCGAAGATCTGCGGTATGGTCAGCCCGACGTGCAGCAGCCCGCTCAACAGGAGCGAAGACGCCACCATGAAGACGGCGCCGAGAATGTTGCTGCCGGCGATCACCCGCGATCGGTGCGTAGCGGCCGAGCGTTGCTGTACGACGGTGTACAGCGGAACGATGTAGAGGCCGCCGAACACCGCGATGAGGACGAAGTCGAGCATCACCCGCCAGCTCGCCGGCTGAGCTGCGAACTCCAGCAAGCCGCGCAGGGAGTCGTCCGAGCCCAAAGACGGTGCGCCGGCGAGGAACAGATCGAGCGCCGCCAGCGTCATGCCGACGGAACCGATCGGAACGAGCCCGATCTCCACCTTGCGACCCGAAAGTCGCTCGCACAGAAGCGAGCCGATCGCAGTGCCGACGCAGAACAGTGCCAGCAGCGTCGTCACGACGTACTCAGTGCCGCGCAGCACTGACTTGCCGTACTCGGGAAGCAGCGCGATGAAACAGCTACCGAAGAACCAAAACCACGAGATTCCGAGAATCGACAGAAACACGGTGCGATTCGATCTCGTCACGCGGAAGGTCTCGCGCAGCGGCTTGATCGGGTTCCAGGAGAGAACCAGGTGTGGGCTCTCGGCCGCCAGTGGCGGGATCGCCAGACTGGAGAGAAATCCCGTTACCGCGACGACGCAAACGGCTCCACCCACCAGGTACCGGCCGATATCGTCAACCGCGACCAGCACCCCGCCGGCAATGGTCCCGAGTAGGATTGCCAAGAAGGTGCCCGATCCGACCAGGGCATTGCCACCCACCAGTTCCTCTCGTCGCAGCAGCTGCGGCAGGATGCTGTATTTCACCGGACCGAAGAAACTCGACTGGGCGCCCATGAGGAAGAGAACGATCAACAGCATCGGCAGATCCTCGCGCGCCAGACCGACGGCGGCCAGCACCATCAACACGATCTCGGCCAACTTGGTCAGGCGAACCAGCGGCGGCTTGCGGAAACGGTCGGTGAGCTGACCGGCGAATGCCGAGAAGATGGCGAACGGCGCGATGAAGATACCGGCGCTCAGCACGACGAGTTGGCGAGGCTCCAGTCCGGCCACGGAGAGACCGCGGTAGACGATGAGGATCGCCAGCGCATTCTTGAAGAGGTTGTCGTTCAGGGCACCGAGAAACTGCGTCCAGAAAAACGCCGCGAAGCGACGCTCACCGAGGAGGCGCAGTTGCGTCATCGGCGAAAGCCCCGGCGACGGCCGAGGCTTTCGCGAATCTCGCCGGCCCCAGCGAGATTCCCCGGCATCACGAGCCCGGCAGGCCGCGCAGGTAGTCGACGATCAAGCGAACGTCTGCCTCACTGACCTGGCCGCGGAAATGCGGCATCGAGGGCTTTTCCCGCAGCAGCATGTGCCAGATCGACTCGCGCAGATGCGACCGATCGACGGCGGCGAAATACGCTGCGTCGAAGGTGATTGCCGGCGCCTCCACGGTCTGGTCAAAATTGCCGATGCCGACACCATCGTCGCCGTGACACTGGCCGCAGAACTGCGAGTAGCGCTCGAAGCCCGGACCGAGCACGCGCACGAACGCAGCCGCCCGCTCCGCTTCGTCGCTGCGCAGGCGAGGAACCAGTGCCGGCATTCCCTTGCGTCCGTGGCGAACCGCTTGCAGCAAGGCCGCGTCGTCGACCGATTTCTGGAACTCGTCGGAAGACAAGTCGCGTGGCGGCCGAACCCCTTTCGGCAGTTCGCCCTGCGGCCGGCCGAACGGACCGTGACAGGCCGCGCAGCGCTCCGCGTAGATCGACCAGCCGTGCTCGACCGCGATCCAGTCGAGTTCGGGCAAGCGGCGGAGATGGTTTTCAATGCTGCCGACTTCGCCGGAATGCCGTTTCAGCGCCTCAATGTCCAGCGCCAGGGGCAACGGTCGACCGATGAGAATGCGCCGCACCAGGTCGTCCGTCGAGTAGACCTTGACGAAGTGATCGCGCAGGTCGCGCGGTTTGGCGAGAAACATTGCCGCGTTCGCACCGTCACCACGCGCCTCCTCGCCGTGGCAGGGCGCACAATGTCGAAGATAGAGGCCCCGCCCACTGATCTCCGTCGGCGCCGCCTCATCCGCCGGCGAAGGCGCGGCGAGCGTCCATCCGATCGCGCTACATCCAATGATCCGCATCAGCCAATTCGACATCGAATTCCTCCACATCAATCCCCCCGCTTTCTAGCAGAAACCCACCCACCACTACGAGGCGCGGCGCAGATGCATTTCCCACCCCGCCGCCCCTGACAATGTATCTTCTCCTTCTGCTATGTACGCGCGATGCATCCTCCAAGGACTCGAACTCTCGTCACGGCCGTGCTGTCGTGCGCCATCGGCTGCGCGCTACCCGGCCCCGCTGCCCGCCACGCCCCACAGCTGACGCATGGCATCGCTATCGGCGAGGTTACTCAACGCGCCGCGACCATCTGGGCGCGCTGCAGCGAACCCGGTGCGGTCCGCGTCGAAGTGGCTAGTGAGCATCATCGCTACGCCTTCGACGGTATCGCCGACGGGGAGCGCGACCGGACGGCACGCGTCGCGGTCGAACCGCTCGAGTCGGCGACGGAGTATGTCGTGCAGGTTCGCTGTGGCTCCGGGGAGCCTTTCGTCGGGACATTCGCGACGGCGCCCAACCCGACCGAGCCGAGCCCAGTCCGCTTCACCTGGGGTGGCGACATCGGCGGTCAAAACGTCTGCCGCGACACCGGCCGCGGCTATCCGATCTTCGCCGTCATCGCCGAAGACGATTCGGATTTCTTCATTGGACTCGGCGACATGGTCTACGCCGACGACCCTTGCCGCGCGATCGGTCGCTATGGCAACGACCAGATCACCGGACCCGCGCCCGCATCGACGGTCGGCGAATACCACGACCACTGGAAGTACGCGCGCGCCGATCCCGAGCTGCAGCAGCTGCTGGCCTCGACGCCGTACTTCACGGTGTGGGACGATCACGAGATTCGCAACGACAGCGGCCCAGACGACGACCGGCCGAACGACGCGGGCGAGATTCGACTACTGCCGCTCGGCCGACAGGCCTTCCTCGACTATCAGCCGTGGCGCGACCCCGTCGACGCATCCGTCGACGACCACGCCCACGCTAACGATCACGCTGACGACCACGAGGTAATGTACCGCGCGGTTCGCTGGGGTCGCCATCTCGAGATGTTCTTGCTCGATACCCGCCAATACCGCGAACGAAACGATCTCCCCGACACCGCACTCGAGGCAAAGACCATGCTCGGCGCGACACAGCGCGAATGGCTGCTCGACGCCATCAGCCACAGCGACGCGACCTGGAAGATCATCGTCTCCAGCGTCCCGCTGTCGATCCCGACGGGGCGCGGCCCCGCTGCGCGCGACGGCTGGGCCGACGACGGAGGCCAGACAGGCTTCGAGCGCGAGGCGGCACTGATACTCGACGCGCTGCGAGCAATGGGGGCCGGCGACACGATATTCGTCACCACGGACGTTCACTTCGCCACCGGCTTCGAGTACCGGCCATTCTTCGACGCGCCCGACTTCGCCGTCCACGAATTCGTCACCGGACCGCTCAACGCCGGCGTATTCCCGCGCCGCGATCTCGATCCGACCTTCTCGCCGCGCCGCCTGTTCCTCTGGGGTCCCGAGGGCGGAAGCATCGCCTCCTTCGTCGACGCCCTGCAGTGGTTCAACTACGGTCGCATCGACATCGACGCCGACGGACTCCTGACGGTCCGCATCGTCAACGCCCGCGGCGAAACCGTTTGGCACACCACGCTGACGGCCCCTGATGTGGAGTGAACGGCCCGCGCGTGGCACGAGTCGCCGGCAGTTGGCCGCTGAAACTCGCTTCGCTCGTCGGCATCCCCCTTCGTTCGTCGAGCTTCGGAGGACAGGTGGGCAGGGGCATAGCAGCCCGTTGAAAAATCGCGGATGCCCAAACTTCGTCATCCCGAAAGCCGGAATCCATAGATTTCAATAGCGTGTGGACCCCGGCTTTCGCCGGGGTGACGAGGGGACCAGTTTATCAACGGGATGATAGGCTACAGGCATAGGGATGTGCGCTGCTCAATGGCTCCCTTTGTCGGCAGTCGCGACGGCGACCGCCCAGCGGTAGTCGGGTTTGCCGACCGGGCTGCGCTCGATGCGGTCGCGGTAGATAAACGCCTTGGGAAGCTTGTAGCGCGCCAGGTGTTCGCCACATGCCTCTCGCAACTCTTCGTCCGAAGCCCGCGCGCCGGGGCGAAACTGCACGATGGCGACCACTTCCTGCCCCCAGCGCTCGCTGGGACGGCCGCAGACGACCGCGTCGTACACGGCGGGGTGCCGTTTCAGCACACCCTCGACCTCCTCGGCGAATACCTTCTCGCCGCCGGTATTGATGGTCACCGCGTCGCGGCCGAGAACCTCGATCGAGCCGTCTGGCCGCAACCGCGCGCGGTCGCCGGGAACCGCGTAGCGGACTCCGGCAATCGTCGGAAAGGTCTTCTCGGTCTTGTCGCGGTCGCCGAGGTAGCCGAGCGGCCCCCGGCCGTACTGGGCAAACCACCCGGTTTCGTCGTCGCCTGATTCCAGGCGCCGCGTGCGATCGCCGCTGATGACACAGGCACCGGGCGCCGGATCGAAAGTCCCGGTGCTGGCGCCGCGCGCCCGCGAACTGGTCTGTGTCGCTTGTCGCCCGGTCTCGGACGAGCCGACGGTATCGACGATGCGCACGTGGTCGGGCAGCAATTCGAGAAGCCGCTCTTTCACCGACACACTGAGGATGGCGCCGCCGCTGGCGAGGATCTTGAGGTGCGGCAGGTCATACGCTCCCGTTTCCAGCTCGTCGATCAGCGGCCGGGCGAACGCGTCGCCGATGATCTGAATCAGGTCAACCCTCTCACGCGCCGCCGTCTGCAAGATCGAGCGCGCGTCGAGTCGGCGGGTTTCGTCCTGCAGCACCACCGTATTGCCAGCGTGAAGCGCATCGTACGCAGACCAGTGCGCGGCGTGCATCAGCGGCGCCGTCGGCATGACGCGAAACGACCCACTGCGCGCCCTGGTGATCAAATCTTCTAGCGAAGAGAACTCGATACCTTCGCGACTGCGGCCGCCCAGCGCTGCGACGAAGATGTCCGCCTGACGCCAGAGGACACCGCGTGGCATTCCGGTCGTCCCGCCGGTGTAAAGAACGTATAGGTCATCCGGAGACGACGCGCGGTCGGGCCCTGCGGCGCTGGCCGCCGCCAGCGCATCTTCGTAGTCGACGGCGCCAGGTAACAGGTCGTTTGCCGATTCGTCTGCCACCTGCAGGAGGATTCGCAAGCGCGGGAGGCGCGGCAGAATGTCCGCCAGCGTCGGCGCGAACGACGCGTGGTATACGATCGCCTGCGCGGCGCAGTTTTCCAACAGGTAGAGCAGCTCTTCGGCGACGTATCGGTAATTGACGTTGACCGGAACGGCGCGCGCCTTGAACGCTCCCGACATCCCCTCCAGGTACTGGGGACAGTTGTACATATAGAGTGCGAGGTGCGGCTGCGCCGATTGCCACGGCGCGCGTCCTTCGCTCGACCCGGCGTCGGGCAAGCCCCGGTCGATCAGGAAGCTCGCCAGGCGACGCGCGCGATCGTCGAATTCGCCGTAGCTGCGGCGTACGTCGCGCCAGACGATCGCCGTCTGGTCTGGAACCGCCGCGGCGATGGCTTCACCGACAGTTGCTATACTGAACTCCACGCGGTCGATGTAACGAACTCGGCGCAGCCCGGCAAATGAGTTGGTCCGCCTCGCCCCGGAGTCGCTCGCCGTGCCCTTCGCCTCTTGATCAACACCGGGAAAGGCGAAAGGGTCTGGCCTCCCCCGCACGAGAAGGAGTCGACCATGAAATTCGGTATCAGCATGTTCCCCACCGCCGAGGCCATCCGACCCGCCGATCTGGCGGCGGCGGCAGAAGATCGCGGCTTTGAATCCTACTGGGTGCCGGAGCACTCGCATATTCCCGTCTCGGACATGACGCCCGGCCCCGATGCCCCCGGCCTGCCGCGCATGTACTACGAGACTCTCGATCCCTTCGTCGCTCTCGCCACGGCGGCACAACAGACAGAGAAGATTCTCCTCGGCACGAGTATCTGTCTCGTCGTGCAACGCGACCCCATTCAACTCGCCAAGGAAGTCGCCAGCCTCGACGTGCTTTCCAACGGCCGCTTCCAATTCGGCGTCGGCGCCGGATGGAACGCTCCGGAGATCGAGAATCACGGCACGCCGTTCGACAAGCGGCTGACCATCATGCGCGAGCGAATCGAAGCGATGAAGGTGATCTGGACCGAGGACGTCGCCGAGTACCACGGCATCTACGTCGACTTCGGACCCATGTACGCGTGGCCCAAGCCGGTACAGAAGCCCTACCCTCCGATCCATGTCGCGGCGAATCTACCGAAAGGGATGAAACGGGTCGTCGGCTATGGCGACGGCTGGATGCCGATGCCGGGTGCCGGTGAGACCGAACCGACCCAACATATCGCCGCAATGCGAGAGCAGGTCGCGGCGAGCGGCCGCGATCCCGCCGCCTTCGAGGTTTCGATGTACTACTGCCCGCCGGACGATGCAGCCATCGAGCGGATGGCGGAGGCCGATGTGGACCGCGTGATCTTCGTCCTCGACGCCAACCCGTACGACGAGGCGCTGCGACAGCTCGACGAGTTCACCGCGGCGGCGAGCCGGCACGGATGACGAGCGCCATCGAACCTTTTCGCATCCACATCGACGATGCGGCTCTCGCCGATCTGCGCGAGCGCCTGGCGCGCACCCGACTGCCGGACGAGGTCAACGACGAACAGTGGTCGTACGGCACGCCCCGCGCCTATCTCGCCGACCTCATTGCCTACTGGCGCGGTGGGTTCGACTGGCGCGCCCGCGAGGCGGCACTGAATGCATTCGACCAATTCCTGGTGCCGCTCGATGCGGCGTTCGGCGGCAACGTACACTTCGTCCACCAACGATCGCCGCACCGCGACGCACTGCCGCTGATCATCACGCACGGCTGGCCCGGCGGTTTCGTCGAGTTCGAGAGGATCATCGATCCGTTGGTCGACCCCGAAGCGCACGGCGGCATTGCAGCGGATGCGTTTCACGTCGTCTGCCCCTCGATGCCGGGCTACGGCTTTTCCGATCGCCCGTCACGGCCGGGTTGCGACGTGCGGCGCGTCGCCCAGGCCAATGTCGAGCTGATGGCGAAGCTCGGCTACCAGCGCTACGGAGCACAGGGGGGCGATTGGGGCGGCGTGGCGACACCGCATATGGCGCTGCTCGACCCCGACCACTGCGTCGCCATCCACCTCAACTTTGCGATGGCGCCGCAGCCGCCCGGCGAGATGCCCGCCGACGAGGTGCAACTGATGGTGCGCAACGGCACGCGCAATACTGATGGCATTGGCTATCTGCAGATCCAGTCGACGCGGCCGCAGACGCTCGGTTACGGCCTCAACGACTCACCGGCCGGCCTCGCCGCCTGGATCAGCGAAAAGTTCCATTTCTGGACCGATGGCAACGGCGATGCGACCAATAGCGTCTCGCGCGACGCGTTGCTGACCAACATTTCCATCTACTGGTTCACGCAAACCGCTACGTCTTCAGCGCGCCTCTACTACGAGTCGCTGCACAGCGGCAGTTTCGGCCCGGCCCAGGCGCCGATACGAACCCCGACCGGCGTCGCCGTCTTCCCGCAGGAACTCATGCTGACACCGCGCCGCTGGCTCGAAAACCACTACAATCTCACCCACTACACCGAGATGCCGCGCGGCGGGCACTTTGCGGCGATGGAAGAACCCGAACTATTCGTCGACGATCTGCGAAGGTTCTTCCGCGCCTACCGCTGACGACCAACGCCCTATCGCCGCAACTCGGCAACCAATCGGTCGGCGTGTGCCAGTCGCGAACCGAAGGTGCTCTCGAAGCCGTGCGCCCGCTTGATGTAAAGGTGGGCGTCGCACTCCCAGGTGAAACCCATGCCGCCGTGGTTCTGGATGTTGTCCGCCCCGTTCTGCAGGTAGGCGTCCGCGCACAGCCACTTCGCCACCGAGACCTGGTAATCCGCGTCCGCCAAATCGTCGCGCACACAGACCGTCGCGTAGATGGTCGCCGCGCGCGCTACCTCGGCTCGCACCGCCATGTCGGCGCACCGGTGCTTGACCGCTTGGAACGAGCCGATCGGCCGGTCGAACTGCGTGCGAACCGTACAGTACTCGACCGACATCCGTACCGTCCTTTCGATGCCGCCGACAGCCTCGGCACAGGCCAGCACGGTGGCGATGCGGCTCAGTCGGGCCGCCTCGCCAGCGGCCGCCACCTCGATGCACGCGGCGCCGTCGAAG
>JBGTMF010000467.1:0-2421 GCA_041743795.1 Thermodesulfobacteriota bacterium
CCGGCGGAGTCGCTGGCGCGCCCGGCGGATCGATCACCGGGGTGTCGGCGCTGGACGCCGACGGCGAGGGGAGAAAGACACTCCCTTCGCCCGGGCCGTCGTCAGCGACAGCCACGATTCGATCGGCGGTGCCGTCGCCGCCGCCACCGCAACCGAGCAGCAAAAACATTGCAACGCACAGAACTCCGGCCATGCGGAACCCGACTCGTATACCCAAGGTAGACGTCTCCATTGCAACTCTCCTCCGATCCGTCTGACACATGCCCCGTGGCCGCGTCGCCGCCGGGAGCTTCTACCCGTATGGCGTGAATTGCGACGGCACATCGTGAACTGATGCCCGTACCTCGCGAGTCCCTCCACCCGGCCCGCCCTCTGTAAATTGAGACGAGCAGCCTAGCCGAACAAATCGGAAGCCTTCCGCTACATTCAATCCCCCTCCCCTCAACCCCCATCCGGGAGAGGAAGAAATACGCCGCGGCGGTCGATCGGCCCGCGACTTCGCGCAAGCGTTGCCTCCTCCGCGGTTGTAGGGCAGTTTTGCGGATTCGATGCGGATGGGAATGGAATAGCCGTGAGCGAGAAGAGGAGGCGCTTGCTCGACGCAAGCGAATTGGCACCGTGCGACGTCGACGCCGATGTCGTCGTCGTCGGCCTGGGGTGTGCCGGCGCCTGCGCCGCGATCGAAGCGGCCGATGCGGGCGCCGACGTACTCGTCATCGATAGTTCGAGCGGCGGCGGCACCTCGGCCAACTCCGGCGGGCTCATCTACCTCGGCGGCGGCACGCCGGTGCAGCAGGCGTGCGGTTTCGAGGACTCGGCCGAGGAGATGTTCAAGTTTCTCATGGCCGCCTCGCAGCCCGGTCCGTGCGAGGAGAAGATCCAGCCGTTCTGCGAGCACAGCGTCGCGCACTTCCACTGGCTCGAGGCACAGGGCGTGCCGTTCAAGCGCACGTTCTGGCAGGAGCCGGGCATGGAAGCGCCGACCGACGACTGCCTGGTGTACTCCGGCGGCGAGAATTGCCACCCCTACGTAAACCTCGCCAAGCCGGCGCCGCGCGCACACAAGCCGCAGGCCAGGCGAGCGGCCGGCGGTTTCTTCATGCAGAAGATGATCGAAGCCGTGCGCGGCCGGCCCCTGGCGGTCATGGAAGACACGCGGGCAACCGCTCTCGTCACCGACGGCACGCGGATCGCGGGCGTGCTGACGCGCAGTGGCGCCGACGAAAGATTCGTTCGAGCGCGGCGCGGTGTCGTACTCGCCACCGGCGGCTTCATCCTCAACGACGAGATGGTACGGCGCTATGCGCCGATCTTGACCCGCTGCAACACCAAGAATGCAACTGCCGGCGACGACGGCAGCGGTATTCTGCTCGGCCAGGCGGCGGGCGGCCGCGTCGTCCGCATGGAGACCGGCGAAGTGGCAATGCCGACGACCATCCCGAATCGACTCGGGCGCGGCATTTTCGTCAATGAGCAGGCGCAGCGTTTCATCAACGAGGACACCTATTACGGTCACATCGGCATCGCCACGCTGTACCGGCAGAACGGTTGCGCGTGGTTGTTGCTCGACAACGACATCTTCGAGCGCAACTTCGTCGGCATGCAGCCGGCGTTCGTCGAGGAAACCATCGCCGACCTGGAGACCGCCGCCGGCTTTGCGGCCGGTACCCTGCAGAGCACGGTGGACGTCTACAATCGACACGCGCGCAACGGCGACGATCCCGTGTTTCACAAACGGCGCGAGATGCTGCGCCCGCTGGAAACGCCACCCTTCGCGCTGCTCGACTCGCGGGTCGGCTCGGCCATCTTCGCCACGTTCACCCTCGGCGGCCTCGACACCGCCCCGGCCGGTAACGTCATCGACAGCGACGGCACAAACATCGCCGGACTCTACGCCGCCGGCCGCGCCGCGGCGCTGTTTTGCGGTCACGGTTACCCAGGCAGCGGCATCTCGTTAGCCGACGGTACCTTCTTCGGCCGCTGGGCCGGCCGCTCCGCCGCTGCCGGAGGTTGAACTCCTGCCGACGCGCGATTGCCATTGCCGCTCCAGCGGGCGTATGTGTTTGCCTCGATGACGGCAGGAGAGGAGTACACGTTCGAAGTCGACGCCGGCGTCGGCATCATCGGCATCAACCGTCCCAGCCGCCTCAACGCGATGACCTGGGATCTGGCGACCGAGTTGGTCGCGCTGCTGCGCGATCTCCGCTTGCGCGACGATGTCCGCGCGCTGGTCCTGACAGGACACGGACGCGGCTTCTGCTCCGGCGCCGTTGCGGCGTTCTTCAGCGGCGCCGAACGACCCCTGCCCGGGCTCGCCGACAGCGGCCGCATGCCGCGCTACCAGCGCAAAACGCCAGCCGGTCCGTTCGCCGAGCTGACGCGCGCCATCGTCGCCGTCGAGAAGCCGGTCATCGCCGCGCT
>JBGTMF010000468.1:0-4147 GCA_041743795.1 Thermodesulfobacteriota bacterium
GCGCTGGCAGTTGCGGTGCCGTCCTCCGGCGCGGCGGCCTGGCAGCCGGCCGCCAGTGCGCACAAGGCGAGCCATCGCCCCGCCCAATCGACTGTGCCCCTCCCACCCTGTCGGGTCCGCAACGATCTCATGGCAAAAGCAGTTTCGGCTGGCGCGACAACGACATGAGAAACACCCGCAGAGCGGATCGATCGGAATCCGCCAGCGCCAGATAGGCGTCGCGCGCCGGCGCCGCATCGCCGCCGTGCAGAGCAATTGCTTCGTGCACGGTCGGTGCCCTGCCGTCGTGCAGGTACGGCGCCGTGTCGGCCAGCCCCCAAAGCGGACGCGTCAAGAACACCCGCGCCGGAATCTCGCCCTGCGCCGCCGGGCTCGCCAGCGCGTCGCCCATGTCATGTCGCTTCAGGTCGCTGAAGAGGTGGACCAGATAGGGCGTGTTCGGCGAAGCGTACTTCGGTTCGACCTTCGGCCGCTCGCCTTCACTGGCGACGTCGATGACGAAGGGCGGCAGATCGGCCACGGGTCGAACCTCGTAGCTCGGATCGACGATCTCCAACGTCGGCACGTGGCAGACCGCGCAGCCGATCGCGTCGAACTGCGCGCGCCCGGCAGCGAATGCATCGAGAAGGCCGGGATCTTCTGGCACGCGCAAGATCGGCACTTCGAGTTGCACGAGGTATCCTTCGACGGTTGCCATCATGCCGGCGTCCACCTCGAGGGTGACGCCGTCGCCGTCGATGTCGAACCAGCGTTCGCCCGCGCCATAGGCGGCGCCATCCAACTCGCCGTCTCGCACGGCCTGCTGGATCCGCATCGTCACCAGTCCCTGGTGAATGTACAGCGACTCCTCGATCATACCGAACAAGGTCGCCTGATGCCCTTTCCAGCCAAAGGGACGAATCACCAGATCGCCGTCGACTCCCCGCACCCCTGCGTGATCGACATCGCCGTTCGCATCGGCGGCGATGACACCATAGGAAACACCTTTCGCGCGCAGGGGCAGCGTCACCCGCTGCCCTTTTTCCCGCGCCTGATCGGCGACGGCCGCTGCCTGCGCCTGCAGCTCTTCCGTCATCTCCCGCGCCAGCACGGCTATCGGACCGAGTCCGAGCAGGTGCGGCGGATTGCGCTGGTCGGCGGTGCGCAACCCGTCGCCGTCACCGACCAGGAACGCGTTCTGCGTCTGCATGCCGGCGCCGTCGGGACCGCCTTTCGAATGGCAGCTGAAACAGCCGAAGGCATCGGGGCCGCCGCCAGCCCCGGCATGCACGCGACGCAACCGCGGCTGATACGGACCGGCGCCGCGTTCGCCGCCGCCCCAACCGTTCTCCGGGCGAAACAGCAAGCCGAAAAACTCATCACCGACGACGAACAGCGTATCGTTCGCCAGTTGCCGGTGCCGGAAATCCACCTCGGTCAGCGTCGCGTGCTCGATCAGTTCGCCCGGATCGCGCGCGTCGAGAAAGCGATCGAAGTCTTCTCGGCGGCGCAGTTCCACCGCCTCCTCCAGCTGTTCTCGCAGCGCCGCTTCATCGGGGATCGCCACATCCATCGCCGCCGCCGCGACGGCAAGCGCTACACAGAGGCCAACCTGACGCGCCGCCAACCGCACCGTTACAACAAACCAAAACGGTGCGCGGCGACGTCGAGGACGAGGCCGAGGAGGAACAGCCCGCCGAAGCGTCGCGTGTGCGAGAAGGCGAAAGCCGCGTACCACAGCGGCCAGATATTAGGCGGGTATTCCGCCGGCGGCGCGGCCGGGCGCGGATGCGAGAAGGCGCGAACGCCGCGAACGTAGTACGGCAACGCGAGCAAGACGGTGAAGATCAACCACGAGAGGTCGCCGCGCAGCACCAGCCACACCACCAAGAGATATTGCAGCGTCAGCATGACGATCGTCGCATAGCGGGCGTTTCGCTCGCCGAGCAGCACCGGCATCGTGCGGATCCCCTTGGCCGCATCGGCGTCGAGCTTGTCGGTGTGCTTGCCGAAGAGGACGGTCGTCGCCGCCAGCGCTACCGGCAGGCTGGCGATGATGATCGAGCTCGAGATCTGTCCGCTGACGACATAATAGCCGCCGCCGACCATCAGCGGCCCCCACACCAGGATGACGGCGACCTCGCCCATGCCGATGTACTTCAGCGGCCACGTGTAGAAGAGCACGAAGAAGATTCCCGAGGCCAGCAGCCACAACGTCTGCTCGCCGCGCAGCGCGACCAGTGCCACGCCGGCAGCCAACGCGATGAGGCCGGTGACGACGGTGTAGGTGTACACCTGGGCCTTGGTCATCAGCCCGTTCTCCAGCGGCTGCGGGCCGTACTGGGTGCGGAAATAGTTGTCCTTGTCGACGCCCTTGAAGTGGTCGGTGATGTCGTTGACCAGGTTGTTGGTAGCGTGGGCGAAAAGCAGGCCGAGCGTCACCAGCGTCCACAAGACGCCGTCGAACATCCCGTCGCGCGCCGCCAGCAACCCGGCAATCGCCGCCGAGTTGAAGGTCATCACCAGAACCGCCGATCGGGTCGCGATCAGCCAGCGCGATACGACGTCGAGTTGATTCCACTCCTCGTGGCTTACGCGGGGAATGACATTGACTGCTTTGGCCCACATGGCGACGTTCAACATCGGGTCGACCTCCTCGGCGGCGCCAGTTTGTGGTCGGCCCGGCGCAAGCGTGCGACGAAGACACGCATCATGTGCAGCGCAAACAGCGGCGTCTGCTGCACCAACTCGAGAAAGATCTTCTCGTCGACCACGGCCAGCCGGCAGGCGCATTGAGCCGAGGCGGAAGCACTGCGGCTGGCGGCGTCGATCAAGGCCATCTCGCCGAAGAACCCACCGGCCTCCACTCGTTCGAGCACGCGTTCGCCCAGGCGAATCTCGACGATGCCCTCGAGCACGACGTACATCTTTTCGCCTGCGTCGCCGCGCTCGAAGATCAACTCCCCGACAGGCACTTCGAGGATCTCGGGAGAATCCTCAAACATTCGGATGATATCCATGTAGTGGCCCTATATTAGTGGCGCGTGCTGCCTCGCCTAGGAGCGAAACGTCCCATCCAGCATCTGCAACAGGACGTCGCGATGGTAGATCACTTGGTCCGGTGGATCCGGCCACTGCGCGCCGTCGAAGTGGACCGATCGTGCGTGCACGCGCGACATGACGATGGCGTGCCGCAACGCCGCGTACACTTCGTAGAACTCCATGTCCCGCGGTCGGTACCCGGTGCGCCGCTCGTACTCGGCGACGACGTCGCGGCGACGCATGAATTCGGGCATTCCGGGCATGCCGATCTTCTCGGTGATGTCCTGAAAGAAGAGGTGGAGAAAAATCATCCAAGCGAGATCGATTTCGCGCGGCCCGACGGCAGCCATTTCCCAGTCGAGCACCGCCACCGGATCGAAACCGTCGTACATGACATTGCCGATGCGCGAGTCGCCCCACGAGATCACCGTCGCACCTTCGTCGGCGGGCCAATGCGCTTCCAACCAGTCGAAAGCGCGCTCGATGACGGGAAACGCGCGCCCCTCGCGAACGAACTCGTAGTAGCGCCGCTGGTTCTCGAAATGCCGCAGCAGCGGCGTCGCCCCCGGCAGGTCGAACTCGAGGAAGTCGACATCCAAGCCGGCCAGCGGAATCGAGTGCAGCGAGGCCAGCACCCCGATGGTAGCGTCCTGCAGGCGGCGCTGATCGGCGGCGTCGGCTTCGAGCAACCAACTCTCCATGGTGTACGGCATGACGTCGGGCGGCACGCGCCCGTCGACGCGGTCCATGACGAAAAAGGTGCCGCCGAGAACTTCGGCGCTCGTCTCCAGCCAGCGGACGTTCGGCACCGGCACGTCACTGTTGCGCCCAACCAGCTCGAGCACGCGGTACTGGCTCTCCAGGTCGTAGACGGGAAAAACCGGAACGTCGCCGGACTCCGGCTCGACGCGGGCGACGAGCGATGCGGAGCGCGGCGACCCGCCCTCGCTCCAGGCGGCGTCGAACAACAGGGTTTCGCTCGACATGCCGTTACTCGACGGACTCGTCACCTGCGCCACCGGCGGCGCCGGCTGCGGGCCGAAGCGCCGCTCGAACCAACTGTTCAGGCGGTCGCGCAGCTGCGCCGGATCGCGACTCGAACGCTGCTGCGGGGCCGTCGTGGCAC
>JBGTMF010000469.1:0-8063 GCA_041743795.1 Thermodesulfobacteriota bacterium
TCAGCCGGTGATTGTCCGCCGCCCCGTAATACGTCGCCGAGTCCTCGACGTCGTTGCCCTTCCGCAAGCTCGTCAGGCGACCGAAAATGTCGTAATGCGCCGACTCCACGTAGAACTGCCCGGCCGTGTTGCTCATTGTCGTCGCCTGCCCGATGGCGTCGTACTCCGTCTGCACCACCTCCCCGTCCGGGTACACCACCTCCACCACTTCGTTCGTCGTGTTGTACGCGTACTCGAACTTCGCCTCCCCAACGGTCCCGTCCACCGCGATCTGCCGGATCACACCCGTCTGTCGCCCGCGCGCGTCGTACCCCAGCACGCGCGTCTCCCCCGCGTCGTCCACCACGCGGGTTACCCGCCCTCTTGCGTTGCTCACCACCGTACCGTCGTACTCGTAGCGCACCTTCGACACCGACAGGCTTCCTCCACCACAGGTCGTCGTCGGCGCGCAGGCGAGGTACGGGGGGTTGCCAGAGAAAGTGCTGCGATCGACCGCGTACGAGCACTTCCGCGTCGGCCGGTCGAGTGCGTCGTAGCAGAACTGCAGGTGCTGGTTCGGCTTCGGGTCCTCCTGCCACAGCAGGTTGCCGACGTCGTCGTAGCCGTACGTCCACACGCCCGAGTCGCGGTCGAACATCTCGATCTTCCGTCCCATCGTGTCGTAGCGCATCGTCTTCATCGCCGCGTTCACCAGATGCCGGTTCTGGTACACCGCCAGCACCCGTCCCACCCCGTCGTACTCGCTCTCGCTCGTCGAGTACAACACATGCTGTGCATTCGGCCCCGTATCAGGCCGGTGGTAGGTCTCACGCCGCACCGTCCGCCCGAGTGCGTCCGTGTGCGCCACCGTTTGCTCGCCGGCCGCGTCGAACCCGCGCGTGATCCGCCCCTCGTAGCGCGTCAGCACCGTCGTCTGTCCGTCGACCTGCGTCGTACGCCCCACCCGTCCCAGCGGGTCGATGATGTTGCTGCCATTCAGGTGGTAGTCGTATGCCGTAAACGCCCCGGGCTGCGCCGCGGCGCTGTACGGTGCAAAGCGTTTGATCACCTGCCCGCCCGCATCGAAAACCACGTGCCCGGAGATCAACCACGTCAATCCCGGGCCGCCGCCTACCACCTGCGGAGTGATCGACAATCGCCGCCGGCCGAGGGCGTCGAAGTACGTGTTCGCCCAGCGGCCCACCGGGAACCCATCCTGCTTGCGCTGCACCGACACGAACGAGTACTGCCACGCCCCCTGCCCGCCCGCCGGCGCCGAAGGGAATTCGTAAACGTAACGCACGGTCGGGCTCGTCAGCGTGTCCCCAGGTTGCGCCTCGGCGACGATCCGACCCAGTCGGTCGTAGGCGTACTGCACCCGTGTCGCCGGACCGTTCGGCCCTTCAATCAGCACAGGCTTGCCGTGCCGGTAATCGTACAGAGTCCCGGTGACATGCCCCAGCGGGTTGATCACAATGATTGGGTAGAGGTGCGCACCCTGGCCATCGAAGTTGTATACCGTATCGGTGGAGCGGCCTTCCGCATCGGTCACCTTGGTGATGTTACCGTACACGTCATAGACCATTGCGGTCTCGATCCAGCGATCTCCATCGTCGTCGATCAGCCGCGACTCCACTCGCACCAGGTTTCCGTTACCCGCTCCCGCGGCACCACCGGCCTGGTAGCTGAAGCGCTTCTCCTCCAGCGGAACCTCAATGCCGGTGCCATCCTCCCACGTGCGGGTCGATAGCGGCTTGTCGCGCGGCGAGCCCGCGCCGCCCGGTGCGGCGAACACGGTACGGCTGCGCACCGGCGTCACCCCCGTACCGTGGGTCCAGGTTTCAGTGATGTTGCCGTACTCGTCGGGTCGGGCGTTGGCGGCAATGACCACCAACATATGTCCGCCCCAGCCGAGACCGTCCGAAGTGATTCGCACGTTCTCCGCCAGCCACAACTGCGTGCGACCACTGCCCTCCTCGAAGGCCTCCTCCTGCCAGTCGTTCAGCTCGAGTCGTACCAGCGTCTGCTCACCGCCTCCGTAGCGCCACACACTCTCTACCAGCCCCTTGGTGTGCATCTCCTGGTGGAAGTGCGTCTTCGTCACGTTGCCGAACACGTCGCGCTGCTCCACCAGCCCGAAACCGCGGAACTCCCGCAGCCGCCTTCCCGCCTCATCCGTCTCGACCGCAAACAGTCCGTCCCGGTACTTGACGAACGACAGCAGATCGCTGCCATTTGCGACACACGGGTTCTGCCCCGAATCGAACACGTTGGCGCCGTCGGGATCGCATCTGCCGTCGCTCAAACGCGTGGCCGTCACCACCCAGTTGATGAACGGCAGCGTCGGCGCACCGTTCGCATCCACGTGCTCGAAGTGACTCGACGGCTCGTACTTGATCGTGTTCGTCCCGCCGAGACCGTTCTCCATCATGCTCAGCAGCATCGGCCGCGTTCTCTGCAGGTTCAACTGAACGTTCCAGATTCCTCCGCTGCCGGCATCTACCCGATCGAGAAACCCATCGCCGTTTACGTCGATCATGTCGCGCAGCTGCTGGCCGTTTTGATCCTCTATGCGGAGGTAGCCATCGATCCCCGGCCACTGCCTCGGAGGCAGCGCTAATGAAAGGTGGGGCCCCGGTTGGTGGCCCCCATCGGCTCAAAGTCGCCGCCGATATTGAGCGCAACCCCATTGAAAACAGAGCCGCCAACCACACAATCCGGCAGTCCGTCGCCGTTGACATCGAGCAGATCAGCAAGGGTTCCAGACGATGGACTAGTACCCCGCAACGGTAGGCATCCGTAGTGGGATGGCGCTTTGACAACACGCGGTTCTGCCGAAAATCCCTGGCCGACGTTGAACCACACAAGAATCGACTTCCACCTGTGTGTGACGCCGTTGATGACCTCGGACCCATTCTGCCCCTCCTCGAGCAGATCCGGCAAGCCGTCGCCGTTGAGGTCCGTTACCATCAGCGTCGTTCGCCGCGCGGGCTGCACGTCGCTAGCTTCCTCCGTCCGATTCAGTGCTCTGACGCCCGGTGGCACCGCGAACCGGATCGGATTTGCCGCAAACCCGCTGCCTGTGTTCCGGAATACCAACCATACGCCCGCTTCTTCATCAGCAAGCACATAGTCCGGCAGTCCGTCGCCGGTCATGTCGATCACGTCTCGCCGGATCTCCTGGTCAGTGTACTCTCGAAGGCGCCATGTCGGCGCCGACCACAGCTCCTTGGCGCCGAACTCCCAGGACGATCCCGACTTTCGACCAACGTGGACTCCCCAGCTACCGAACTCGTCGAAGTGGTCCCTCGACGCAACCACGTAGTCTGGAATCCCGTCGCCGTTGATGTCGAATGTGTCTCGCACCGTGCACAAGTGCGCGTGCTTGCAATTGGTATCTCGGACTTCGCGAATCAAAGTGTTCGGAGCGGACCACGACGTCGCCGACACAGCGAAGGAAATTGTCAGCTCCTGCGGATCCAACGCGCCAAGATACACGCTCCATCGCTGGTTCCCCGAGCTCCATACATCACTTCGCACCAAATCGAGTAGCCCGTCCCCATTCATGTCCATGACGGTGCGAATCACATTGCCGGTGGCCGTTCCCGAACTTCGAATCGACGCGCTCCCGAATCCGGCCGGTATATCCAGATCGCCAGCTGCCTCCTCGTGCCCATCGCCCACCCAGTCCGTGTAAAAGAAATGCTGCGGCGGCAGATCCTCCACCGTCACCGTGTGCAACTGGTAGAGCGAAGTCGTCCCCGCCCCTGCGAACTCGTAGCGACGGATCAATCCCGCGGGGGACTTCTCGGTCGATACCTCGACCTTCCACAACGAGGTCCGCATTCGCTGCGGCACTCCGCGTCGGTAGGTCGGTGGTGGGATCGTCCCGCCGCTGTTCTCCAACCAGAAGAACTGCACTGTGTGAAAGTGCTCGAGCCCCGAGGCGTGGCCGCCGTAACGAATCCACTCGGGCAGCAAATGATTGCCGTTCCAAGCCTTGTCGGCGTAAGTCACCTCCAACGTATTGCCGGTGGCGTCCTCGATTTTCGTCAGCGCCCACGCGGTCGTGAAGTCACAGCTGCCGTCCAAGTTCGGTTGTTCCAGCGGGGGGTCGTCGACGTCGGTGCCGAGCCGCGCATCCTTCACGTCGCCGAAGGTGTACTTCATGCCTGCAGCATCATACGCTTCCCAGCGATTGCTGCCCGGGAGGAAGGTCGCCGACAGGTACTTCTGCTCCACCCGCGGCCGGTACTCGTCCGATCCCACCGACACCAGCTCGGCCGTCACGCCGCCGGGCAGCGTCAGTACGAACTCGTCGAAGTGGTCGCTGTCGCAGTGCGGCACGCCCCAGCGTGTCGTACGCTCGATCTGCCCCAGGGTCAGGTTCCAACCATACCCGTACGGGCTCGGCCCGCCGCTGCTCGAGTACTCCAGCGCCACGTCCGGCGTCATGTGCTTGCGGCCGGGTGGCACCATGATCGAGATCCGCGTCGACAGCGCCCCCGTGAACAGATTCGCTTCAGGCGAGCCGGCCAGCCCGGTGAACGCCGTCGTCCCCTCGCCGCTACGGTCACCGAGGCTCGTTCCCGTGTCCGCCATGGCCATCGCTGCAAGCAGATGTGCCAGCGCCGGAAGCAAACACAGCGTTCGAAACCTACCACCTCTCCTCCGTCGGCGGCGCGACAGCCCTTCGCTCGACATGGCCGCCACCTTCAGAAACCACCGCGGGATCGCTCCCGCTCGCTCGCCTGCGCCTCGCGCGCCAGGCGATCATGCAAGATCGCCGCACCGCGTTCACCGGCCAGCGCGGCCATTTGTTCGATCTGGCCCGCCACCGGCGCCGGCACCCACGCCGGCTTCTGCGCCAATTCAGCAGCCGATGACCCGGCCGAAAGCGGCGACGCCACGGCGCGCGCTCGCACCACAGGCGGAGTGGCATCTTCAATCAGGCGCCGCCGTTGATCCAGCTCCTCCCAGCGGGCCCGCAACTCCGACTCGCTCTTCGCCGCGATCGACTCGAACCGCAGTGCATGGATTGCTTCGGCCGCGGCAACCATATCCGCCGCTTTCCCCTCGATGGACGCCGCCTCCGGCTTCGAAACCCATTCGCCCGCCCACCCGCTGCCAACCAGCGCTGCCGCACCAACCACCAACACAAGACCCACCCGCCAGCGACGGCGGCTCGCCTCCAGTCGCCATCGCCGTCCCCGGCGTTGTGATCGTGCTGCAGTTCGCTTCTTCCGGCGACGAATCCTTGCCATGCGCCCCTCCCGTGCCCGTGTTCCCGGCGGAAAATCTCGACAATGAAACATCGCCGCCGACCGCCGATCAGTGTGGCCAGCGCTATACCCCCCCCGCGATACATAGCAAGTAACTTTCGCGCGCATGCACACGCAACAGATGCACACTACGTCCGTCGATTGTGCCTCCATCGTGTTTTTCTCGCCGAGGCCGCGGTGTTACACGAGACAACAAACACAAAGGCAGCCCATGTCGGAGTTGATGTTGCGAAGATCGAGGACGCCAAGCGAGCAAGTTGGCGGCGCGGCGGGCCGCCGGAGATCAACGGCTGTTGCTTATCCTAGCAACTCGGTTCGCTGAATCCTTTTCATGCCTTCAGCGACCGGCGAATATGCCGCCGCATTACTTGCGACGCTCGATCCGATCGACAGGTCGAGCGACGCAGCCGGCGACGTTCTGCATCCGGCTCATGCCATTGCGTCGGCGAGGACTCGCAGCGCCTTGGGGTCGCGCGTGCCGGCGAGCAGCGTTGTGATGGGGCTGTCCTGCCAGGCTTGCAGGCGATCGCGGATGCGGTCGGCCGAGCCGATCAGCGCCAGTTCGTCGGCGAGTTCGTCGGGAACGGCGGCGGCGGCGGCTTCCCTTCGCCCCTCGGCGAACAACTTCTGGATCCGCTCGATCGCGCCCTCGAAGCCCATCGCGCACAGCATGTCGATGTGGAAGTTGCGCCGCCGCGCCCCCATCGCGCCGATGTAAAAGCCGAGCGACCACTTGACCGCGGTCATCGCCTGCTGCAGGTCGTCGTTGAGAACCACGGTGACGGGGCAGGCGACCTCGAAACCCGGCGGCGCGTCTTGCAGCGCGTCGGCGTAGACCTCCGGCCGATACGGGGAGAGGAAGAGCGGGAGCCAACCGTCGCCGATCTCTTTTGCGAGTCCGATGTTTCGCGGGCCTTCCGCGCCGAGGAAGATCGGGACCTCCGGGCGCAACGTCGGGATCGTCAACCGCAGTGGGCGGCCGGCGTTCGCACCGCTTTGACACGGCAGTTGGTAGTGTTCGCCCTGGAACTCGACCGGCGACTCGCGCCGCATGATCTGCCGCACCAGCGCGACGAACTCGCGCGTGCGGGCCATCGGCTTGGGAAACGGCTGGCCGTACCAACCTTCGACGATCTGCGGCCCCGATACGCCGATGCCGAGAATCAAGCGACCCGCGGAGAGGTGGTCGATGGTCGCCGCGGTCATCGCGACGCACGCCGGCGTGCGCGCCGAGATCTGCATGATCGCCGTGCCGAGCCGAATCCGCGTCGTCCGCGCGCCGAGCCAGCAGAGCGGTGAGATGGCGTCCGAGCCGTACGCTTCCGCCGTCCACACCGAGTCGAATCCCAAGCGCTCCGCCTCGAGAACGAGTTCGATTGGATCCTCGGGACCGTACGTCCAGTACCCGAGCATCAAGCCGAGATGCACGGCCTGCTCCCCGGTATTCCGCTACTGCGCGACATCCTTGCCCGATATCGGGCGACTCCGACAGGCGCAAGCGCGCCGCACAGCGAGCCGCGCGATTTCACCGGCGTTCGGCCTGGACTGGCCCCGATCTTTCCATTTCTCCAACCCTGTGGCAGATTTGTTCGTCCGCACCACACGACGTGCGGCAACGGCGGTCGAGGTGGTCGAGGGATGAGCGGGGCCAAATATACGGCGAAGGACATTACGGTCCTCGAGGGATTGGAGCCGGTTCGCAAACGCCCCGGCATGTACATCGGCGGCGTCGACCGCGACGGCTTGCACCACCTGTTGTGGGAACTCGTCGACAACTCCGTCGACGAGGCGATGAACGGCCACTGCGACCGCATCTCCGTCAAACTGCACAAGGACGGCAAGACGATCACCGTCACCGACAACGGCCGCGGCATTCCCGTCGACAAGCATCCGAAACACAAGAAATCGGCGCTCGAACTGATCCTCACCACCCTGCACGCGGGCGGAAAATTCGAGAACCGCAACTACTATCACGCCGGTGGCTTGCACGGCGTCGGCGCCTCGGTGGTCACCGCCCTATCCTCAACGATGACCGCACGGGTCAAGCGCGAAGGCGCGCACTGGGAGCAAACCTTCGCCCGCGGCCTGGCCAAGAGCAAGCTGGTCAAGGCCGGGCCGGCACGCGGCACCGGGACGTCGATCACCTTTACCCCGGACGCACAGATTTTCCCCAAGACGGACTTCAACGCCGCCATCATCCGCGAGCGGCTCGAGTCGCGCTCCTACCTGCACCGTGGCTTGACGCTGACGTTCGAGAACGAAGTCGCCGGGACGACCGAGGACTTTCGCCACGACAAGGGAATCGCCGAGTGGATCGCGAAGATGGTCGCCGAGCGCGCCATGACCACGGTTGGCGAACCGTACTTCGTCGAGCGCAAGGAGAGCCCGAGCATCGAGCTGGCCTTGGTGTGGACGGAGTCGACGGACGAAACCGTTCTCTCCTTCGTCAACGGCATCCCGACGCGATCCGGCGGCGCGCATGAAAACGGCTTGCGCGCGGGGATCGTAAAGGCAGTACGCAACTATCTTGCCGTACAGAATCTGACGCCAAAGGGCCTCAACCTCGCCGCCGAGGACATTCGCGAGGGGATCGTCGTGATTCTCAGCATCTACATTCAGGAACCGCAGTTTCAGGGGCAGACCAAAGACCGCCTCAACAACCCCGAGGTGACGACACCGATCGACAACTTCGTTCGCACCGGTCTCGAGAATTATCTCCTGCACAACCAGACCCACGCCGCCGCCATCGCCGAGCGCGTCATCCTTGCCGCCCGCGCCCGCACGGCGTCGCGCGCCGCGGCG
>JBGTMF010000470.1:0-3004 GCA_041743795.1 Thermodesulfobacteriota bacterium
GGCAGCGCACCCGCGGCGCGCCGGAGCGAAAGCAACGACATGTGATGTCCCCCCTTGGGGGACCGTGCTAGTCGCCCGCTCGCGCTAAGGCAATGCCTGGCAGTCGAGACCCAGGTTGTCCTGGATGATCGCCTGGTCGGCGGCGTCGGTGAAGCCGTCGAGGTTGAGATCGTAGACGCTCGAGACGCCGGAGGAGTCGGCGTAGAAGCGCCAGTCGTCGAGGTCCTGGTCGTCGACCACGAAGTCGATGTTGCCGTCGCCGGGGCAGTCGGGCACCGAGGCGCGGATCGCCGCCAGCTGTTCGGAGAGCGCGTCGTAGTTGGCCTGCTGCTCCGCGCTGAGGTCGTCGATCGGCAGCTCGTTCTCCGCGTTGTCGAGCTTCGGCTCCGGCACCGCCTCGTCGATCGCGAAGAACTCGACCGTGGTGGTCTCGACGCAGGGTTCGTCCTGCGACACGTAGTCGTTCCACGAGTTCTCGACGATCTTGTAGCGCTCGTTGCGGATGCCGACCGAGACCAGCGGGGTGATGAAGTAGGGCGCCGGGACGAGTTCGTTGGCGACCACGAACTGGTTCACCTCGCAGCAGTAGGTGAAGCCGTCCGGCGGCGCGCCGGCGGTGATCGGCGCATCGAGGCCGGGGCCCCACCAGATGCCGTTGTTGTCCTCGCACACGCCCTTCGAGACCGGGATCTGGCTGCAGCCGCCGGAGATCACGCACGGCGGATTGATGGTGCCGCCCACCTGCAGGTTCGCCCCGACCTCGGTGTAGTTCCAGGCGCGCAGGCTCTCCTGGCGCGGGTTGGTGACGTAGGGCAGCAGCGGCACGGCATCGATCGGCCGCGGCACGCGCGCCTGCACGTCCGCGATGCCGGCGATCTCGCCGAACAGCGCGTAGAGGTCGGCGATGTTCACCATGTGCGAGACCACGCGGTTCGGAGCCTCGACGAGCGGTCCGGCGACGACCAACGGTACCCAGACGCCGGTCTGGTACGCGGTGCCTTTGGCGCGTGTGATGTCGAACGGATCCTTGACCGTCCCGCCGAGGCTGCCGTTGTCGCCGAGAATGACGACCATCGTGTTGGTGGCGTCGGGCTGATACGTGAGGCCGCCGTCCTCGTCGCGCCGCGCCAACCCGGTCTCCACCAATAGGCGGCCGATCTCGGCATCCATCGATTCGATCATCAGATTCGAGAGCACCCGCTGGGCGACGAGATTCGTGCAGTCGAGAGCGCTGCTGGCGACGTTGCGCGGGTTAGCCTCGTCGACCGGCGGCTGCATGAGCGGCGTGTGCGCCGAGGCGAAGCTCACGGTGGCCATCCACGGTCGATTGGCGGGGCGGTCGTTGATCCAGTCTACGGCGAGGTCGACCGCGACCTCGGGGCGGAAGCGGCGCGCGTCCGGGTCGTTCAACTCCACCCGATCCACCGTCCCATCCGGATGATTGTACACCAACGGTGAGACGTAGTGGCCGCTGAGCTTGTAAAAGTCGACGTTGTCCGGCACCTCGTCGCGGCACTCCCCGGCGGGCACGAGAACGCCGCCCTGGTCTCGGCAGATGCGGCCCGGAGGAATCGAGCCGCGCAACGAGAGTTCCGTGCACGAACCGTCCGGCATGTAGCAGGCGCCGTCGTTTGCCCCGTCCGGCCGACTGTCGGAGACGGCGGGAATAAACCCGCACGGGAACGATTGGCCCTCGGCGGCAACCCCGCCAGCGGTCGTGTCGATCGACGACGGATCGCCGGTTTCGTCCAACCAGCCGGCAAAGTAGTCCCAGCCGAGGTCGTGCGCGATCGCGTCGCCAGCGGCGTTGTTGTCCTGCAGCGCGAGATGAAACTTGCCGAACAACGCGTTCTCGTACCCCTGTTGCGCCAACAACCTCGGTGTCGTCATCTCGAATGGCGAGACCATCGAGTTGGTAAGATCGTCAGGGCCAAGCGCGCCGTTCACGTTGGTGCGCAGTGGAAAACGCGCCGTGAAAAACACCGCGCGGCTGGTGGTACAGGCCGGCATCGACCAGGTGTTGCCGAAGCGCACACCGGCGTCGGCAATCGCGGCGATGTGCGGCGTTTGCGGGGGCGTGTCGCCACCGAAGCCGAACACTTCCATCTGGTCGATGCCGACGTCGTCCATGACGATGAACAAAATGTTCGGTGCGTTCGCCGACGAACCATCGTCGTCCGAGCCGCAAGCGCCGAGTAGTTGCAACGCGCCGGTAAGCGCGACACAGGCGAGCCAGCGGCTTCGAACCGCCGCGGCGGGATTGGTGCGGAATACGGACATCGAGGTTCTCCTGTTCACAGCGGCGGTGTTTTCGTTCGTCGCGTACTTCCGAACGGATCCCCCGAAGCATTGCTCGTCGGGTCCCGGGTTTGAGCGCTCGCGCCTATGCCGGAAACCGATAACGATGCGTTTATATCCTGTATGGTCGACGACAAGAAGGCGCGCACCTGAGCGCGAGGCGTTGCTACCGAGGTTCGATCTTACGCGGTGCGGCTATCACGCGCGGCGTGTCCGCATCAAGGCCGACGGACGAACCCGTCTAGAGGGCAGCACCGGGTAGGAGCTGGAGACGGTTCCGCCAGCCTAGCCGTCGCTCTACTCGGACGCGCTAATCGACGCCACTCACGTCGGCGTCCTCGATCACGTCAAGAAACGGGGGGAGATCGCGGCAAATTTGGTATGGCAGAAATCGAGGGGTCTTTGTCATTGCAGCCATGGATGAGTTGAGCGAGGATCGCCGCCATGAGACGACGGGACGAGCGGCGAGTTGTCGCCATGTTGATCTATCCGGACGTACAGGTGTTGGACGTGACCGGTCCGATGGAGGTCTTCAACGTCGCTACTCGGCTACTCGAGGCTGAGGGACGGCGCGACGGGTACCGGACGGAGTTGGTGGCGGCCGCGTCGGGACCGGTGCGTAGTTCGGGTGGCATCCGGCTGGTCGCCGACCGCTCGATGCGCTCGCTGGCGGGCGCGCGAGGCGGCGTCGACACGTTGTTGATCC
>JBGTMF010000471.1:0-3367 GCA_041743795.1 Thermodesulfobacteriota bacterium
GCGCCGTGCAAGCCGACGCCGGCCTCGCCGCCGACGCCGAGCGCACCGTCGCCGAGACCGTCGACGTTTTCGGCGGCCTGCACGTCCTCTACAACAATGCCGGCGTCGCCTGGCCGTTGCGCGACGGGTTCACGCCCAACATCGACCCGGCGGTTTGGGACGACGTCATCCGCATCAACCTCTCGAGTGTCTTCTACTTCTGCCACTATGCCATTCCTGTAATGACGGCGGCCGGCGGCGGCTCGATCATCAATACCGCTTCGTCGATGGCGCATCTGCCGCTCGGCGGCCTCGACGGCTACGCCGCGTCGAAGGGAGGCGTGGCAATGCTGACGAAGTCCCTGGCGGCTTCTTGTGGCGCCGCAAACATCCGCGTCAACGCGATCAGTCCAGGCTACGTCGATACGCCAATGAACGAACTCATCTTCGGCTCAGCGGAGTTGAAAGCCGGCTTCGCCGCCGGACACGCCACCGGCCTGCAAACAGCGGAAGAGATCGCCGACATCGTCGTCTTCCTCGCCGGTGACGGTTCGCGTAGCCTGACCGGCGCCGTTCTCAACTGCGATCGCGGCTGGACAGCCTTCAAACAGCCGGATGTATTGGGACGAGCGACAGGGCGGCAGTGAAGCGCCGCTGCCTCTGATCCCAGCGCCGCGCGCCAGCCCGGCGGCGTCGACGAAACCGCAACCTCATTAGCCGGCGACCGATTCGCCCGGCCCGAGTCCGTACAGCATCGCGTAGGCGATCGGGATGACCACCAGGGTGAACAGAGTCGAGGCGACGATGCCGAAGATGATCGCCCAGGCGAGTCCCGAGAATACCGGATCGAGCGTGATCACCCAGTTGGCCAATAACGTCGTACCCGCCGTCAGAAGAATCGGACGAGTGCGTACCGCCACCGAGCGCACGATCGCCTCGCGCCGCGACAATCCCTCGGCTTCGGCCATGTGCATGAAGTCGATCAACACCACGGAGTTGCGGACGACGATGCCGGCCAGTGCGATCATGCCGATCATCGCCGTCGCCGTGAAGAACACCGGATTGGGATAGCCGCCGACCGCGCCGCCACCGACGGTGTTGAGCAACCAGAACCCCGGCATGATGCCGATCAGCGTCAGCGGGATCGCCAGCATGATCAGCCCCGGTAACGCGCGCGATCCGGTCTGGAACATGAGAATGACGAAGATCCCGACGAGGGCGGCTGCGAAGGCCAACCCGAGATCGCGAAATACATCCAGAGTGATCTTCCACTCGCCCTCGCCGGCCCACTCGACGGCGAACCCGTGCGGCACTGCCCACGCATCGCCACCGCCGGTCGACAGCCAAGTTCTCTCGCCGATCGGACGCACGCCGCCCCCCTTCTCCGACACCTCTCCCTCCACCTGATCCACCTGCATATCGACGATCGCATCGGCCGGCGGCCGCCCGGCTACCTCGCCGTAGACGTATGCGAGACGGCGCAGGTTCTTGTGATGGATCGTTCGCTCCTCGGTGCCGGCGAGGAACCTTCCGATCGACGACAGCTGAACGATCGCGCCCTCCCTGCCCTGCACATAGAGCTCGCCGAGTTCCTCGATCGAAGATCGCTGCCTGCGCGGCAGGCGCAGCTCGACCCACAACGGGTCCACCTCATGCGGCACGTGCAACGTCGTCACCGCCAGGCCGCCGAGTGCCAGTTCGAGCGTCCGCGCCACCGCTTCCGTCGACACCCCGGACAGCGCCGCCTTGGCCTTGTCAGTCTCGAAGATCCATCGCTCCTGGTCGCTCTCGGCGCTGCTATCGACGTCGACCACCCCGGGTTCGCGCGCCAGACGGCGCCGCACCATCTCAGCGACGCCGATGAGTTCGTCATAGTCGCCGCCGGCGGGTCCGTAGACCTCGGCGGTGATGGTGGAGAACACCGGCGGGCCGGGGGGAACCTCGACGATCTTCACATTCGCCCCGAGCGACTCCGCCAGCTCGGTGAGCGGCCGGCGCCAGCGCAATACCAGTTCGTGCGACTGCTGACGGCGCCTTTCCTTCGGCGCCAGATTGACGCGTATGTCGGCGACGTTGGCGCCGCGGCGCAGGAAGTAGTGACGTACCATGCCGTTGAAATCCATCGGCGACGACAGACCGACGAACACCTGGTAGTCGCGCACCTCGGCCTCGTCACCGAGGTGTCGAGCGAGTTGGCGGGCCACCGCCGCGGTGCGCTCGAGGCTGGTTCCCTCCGGCATGTCGACGACGATCTGGATCTCGTTCTTGTTGTCGTACGGCAGCATCTTGAGGGGAACCGACCGCAGCAGTGGCGGCACCAGCGCCAGCAGCAACAACATGGTCACAGCGAGGAGAGTGAGCGCCGGCAGACGCGGCCGATCGAGAATACCGCCGATGATCGCGTTCGAGGCGCGGTACAGCATCGTGCGCGTCAGATCGTACGACTCGCCCTCGTCGCCGGATTCGTCGCGCAGCGACACCATCGCCATCCACGGCGTCAGAACGAAGGCGACGATCGTCGAAATGGTCACGGTGAGGGGTACGTTGAGCGCCATCGGCGCCATGTAGGGACCCATCATGCCGGTTATGAAGGTCATCGGCAGAAAGCTGGCGATGATCGCCAGGGTCGACAGGATCAGGGCCGGGCGCACTTCCTGCACCGCGCGCAACACCGACTCGCGCGGCGGCAACACGCGCATTGCGAAGTAGCGGGCGATGTTCTCGACGTCGGTGATGGGATCGTCGACCAGCAAACCGAGGGAGAGGATCAGGGCGAACATCGTTACCCGGTTGATCGTGTACCCGCCGAGCAGATTGACGAACAGCGTCAGGCCGTAACACACCGGAATCGCCACGGCGATGACCAGCGCGGCGCGCCAGCCGATGACCAGGCCTATCAACGCGATCACCGTCAAGACCGCGACAAACAACCCCTCCACCAGCTCGTCGACTTTCTCGTCCGCGGTTTCGCCGTAGTCGCGGGTGATGCGGTGGCTGACGCCCCTCGGGAAATGCGTCGCTGCCAGCGCCGTCAAGCGCTCGTCGACGGCGCGGGCGACGGTAACGGCGTTGGCGCCCTTGCGCTTGGCGACGGCGATGTGCACCGCGGGATGGAGGCGCTGGCGATCGTTGGCGGCCTCGTCGGCGGCACCGAAGCCGATCCACGAGTAGCTGTCCACCTCCGCAGGTCCGTCGCTGATCGTGGCGACGTCGCGCAGATAGACCGGTCGGCCGCCGGCGACTTGAACGACCAACCCGCGCAGTTCGTCGGCGGTCGAGAGAAACACCCCCGTTTCGACGATCATCTCGCGGTCCTGCTGCTCGAAGGTGCCGCTGCGAACGTTGACATTGCTCGCCCGCAGCGCGTCGGCCACCTGCAACGGCGACG
>JBGTMF010000472.1:0-8685 GCA_041743795.1 Thermodesulfobacteriota bacterium
GCCGTCGCGGCCGGCGACCTTCCCATCGCTGGCGGCGAGGGCGCGCTCGATGTTGCGGCGCTCGAGGGCGCGCATCTCATCGGCAGTGAGAATGCACTCTTCGCCCGGCGCTGCTGGCGTTGTGTTGGCGCCAGAGTCGAGCGGAGAGTTCGGCAACGCGCGTTCGATGTCGAGGCGGCCAGCCCGCGAGGTGATTACGGCGCGTTCGATGACATTCTGCAGTTCGCGCACGTTGCCCGGCCACGCGTAGGCGCGTAGGCGAGCCGCGGCAGGCTCGTCGAGAGGCTCGATGGGGCGACCCATCTCGCGCGCGATGCGCTTGGCGAAATCGTTGGCCAGGGCGATGACGTCGTCGCCGCGTTGGCGCAGCGGCGGTAGTTTGATGGGGAACACGTCCAGTCGGTAATAGAGGTCTTCGCGAAAACCTCCGGAGGCAACCGCGCGGCGCAAGTCGCGATTGGTGGCGGCGACGATGCGGACATCGACCGTGCAGGTGACGGCACTGCCGACCGGCTCGAACTCGCCCTCCTGGAGAACCCGCAGCAGCTTGCCCTGCAGCTCGAGGGGTAATTCGCCGATTTCGTCGAGAAAGAGGGTGCCGCCATCGGCGAGGGCGAAGCGCCCGAGCCGTCGTTGGGTGGCACCGGTGAAAGCGCCGCGCTCGTGACCGAAGAGCTCGCTTTCGATCAACGTCGCTGGAATGGCGGCGCAGTTGACCGTGATCAACGGCCTGTTTCGACGATGGCTGCCGTCGTGTATGGCACGGGCGATCAATTCTTTGCCGGTACCCGTCTCGCCGAGAATCAGAACTGTCGCGTCGGTTTCGCGTACCTGATCGACATCGCGCAGCACCGAGAGCAGGGCGGGGCTCGAGCCGACAATCTGGTCGCGACGTCGAAGCGACGCGATTTCCTCGGTGAGGTAGGCCGCGCGCTCCTCGAGATGAAGGATGCGGCGCTCCGCCTCCAGCCGCTGGTTGACGTTGCGCAGGATCAGCGCGTAGTACCGCCGCCGTCCCATCTCGAATGTCGACAGAGTCGCCTCGGCGGAAAGCGTTGCTCCGGCAACCGTGCAGGCCGCGAGGCCGCCGGCGATCCACAGGTACCGGCGATCTCCAGGCGCATCGAGTTCGACGACAGCCGCCGCAAGAGTGCGTCGTCCGGCCTCGGTCAAAAGCCGATCGAAGGGTTGCCCATGCAAGTCCTCGCGTCCGCCGGCAAAGAGATCCTCGGCGGCGCGGTTGAGGCGGGAAATCCGCATCTGGTCGTCGAGTTCGACGACCGCGTCCATGGCGCTGTCGAACAGGCGCTCGAGCTTCTCTTGTTTTTCGCCGGCCGCCTCCTCGGCGCGCATGCGGCGAAGCTCGGCGACCGTGCGGTTGGCGAACACCCGAAAGACGGCCGCCAGGCGAGGGTCGTCGGGCATTGGCCGGGTGTCGAGCACGGCGAGGTGGCCGGTGATGCGTCCGTCGGGCTCGCGCAGGGGCACTCCCATGTAGCTGACGGCGTTCATGTCGGGCAGGTCCGGGTCTTTTGGGTAAAGATCGATCACCCGCTCCGGCACGTGCAGTACGCGCGCCTCGCGAACCACCGGTTCGCACGGTGTGTTGGCGATGTCGTACTCGAAATGCGGGACGAAGGCGCCGCCGAGCCAGAAGGCCCGCGCCCGCAGGCGGTTCTGTTCCGGCAGATACTCCGTCACCCAGGCTCCGTGTACGTCGAGCGCCAGCGCCAGATTGCGTACCAGTGCCTGGAAGAACTCCGCGCCGGTGTCCGTCGACGTACCTTCGACAACGGCGCGCAGCACCGCCTGCTCGTCGATTTCTCTCGCCCCGCGCTTTGGCGCCGCCTCGACGCCAGTCATCGGCGAATCCTCGATATTCCCGTCCGTCATGCTTCCGCGCCCGCTTCCATTACGCTTCCGGCTGGCTCACCGGCGGGCTTGACTCGCCGATATCGTGAAATGTCGCGATAGCCAACCTGTGAAATCTCACAACTTGCGAAATTTCGAAAGTCCTGTGGCGGCTCTCGACGCGGCAGGGAGACCCGCGATCGGGGTGGCACACTTCCTGTTTTACGGGAGGACAACCGCGAGCATGGGGCGCGCGGGCGTAATCGAGGAGGTAGAGATGAGCACGAAATCGATCAAGTGCAACGGACTCGACACGGTGCAGCTGAACGCGACAGTCGAGGCGATCAAGGGAAAACCGGAGCTGGCGAAGTTTCAGTTTCGCAGCAGCAACCGCTGGATCGACGGTGGCGAGAACCGCTCGACGATCCAGGGCTTCTACGGGGTGTGCAAGGAGGACGACTCGCGTCCGCTGCCGTACGAGTTCGTCAACGGCGAACCGCCCGTCCTGCTCGGCAATAACGAGGGCGCCAATCCGGTCGAGTTTCTGCTGCACGCGTTGGCCGGATGCATCACCACGACGATGGTCCTGCACGCGACAACGCGCGGAATCCGCATCAACTCCATCTCCAGTACCTTGGAGGGCGACCTCGACCTGCACGGCCTGCTCGGGCTCGACGACAACACGAAGTCACCGGGCTACGAGCAGATCCGTGTGAAATTCGACATCGATGCCGATTGCTCGGACGCCGAGCTGGCGGATTTGCTCGCCTTCACCCAGCAGCACTCGCCAGTCTGCAACACGGTGTGTCGTCCGGTTCCGGTCGTCATCGAAAGAGTTTGACCTCACCAGCCGCCCGCCGCCCCGCAATTCCGGGGGCGGCGTGCGGGGTTCTGTGCGAAGGGCTGTCCGAATCTTGTGTATTGTGCGAACCGGCATTTCCGCGCAGGATTGAACGGTGCGATGGTTGAGCGCGCTATTCCTTCTGACGATTCTCACAGGAGCCCCGTCGATGACCCACGCTGGCGCACCGCGCCAAGGCGACCGTTTCGTCAATTTGGCCGGTCCGCGACCGATGCCTGGCGGCGGCGAAATGTTCTCCTTTCTCATGCGCAAGGCCTGGACGTCGTTTTCGAATCGACCGGGTGCGCCGCCGCTCGTCGCATTCGATCGGCGAGCGCTGCAGCACAATCCGAGCGTTACGTGGATTGGCCACGCGACCTTTCTGGTGCGTATGGACGGTGTCACCTTTCTCACAGATCCGATTTTCTCCGAGCGCGCCAGTCCGGTTTCGTTCGCCGGACCGCCCCGCCTCGTCGCACCTGGTGTGCCGCTCGCCGAGTTGCCGAAGATCGACTTCGTCACGGTCTCGCATGACCACTACGATCATCTTGATCTCGCGACCGTCGCCGCACTGGCGGAGCGCGGTATTCCGATTTTCGTGCCGCTCGGCGTCGGCGAACTGGTGCGCCAGGTCGGCGGCACCGCCACCGAGCTCGACTGGTGGCAGAGTGCGTCGGTTGGCGGCGTGCAGATTCATTGTGTCCCGGCGCAGCACTTCTCGGGCCGCTCGCTCACCGACGAGAGTCGCCGCCTGTGGGCGGGTTTTGTCGTCGAGGGCCGGTCGCGCCGCTTCTACCACGCCGGCGACACCGGCTACTTCGACGGCTTCGCCGAGATCGGCCGTCGTCATGGCCCGATCGATCTGGCGGCGATTCCAATCGGCGCCTATGATCCGGCATCGATCATGCAGTTCGTCCACATCAATCCGGAAGAAGCGGTGCAAGCGGCGATCGACCTGCGCGCGGCTACTGCCGTCGGAATGCACTACGGCACCTTCGACCTCACCGACGAGCCGCTCGACGAACCTCCGCGCCGCTTTCACGCCGAGGTATCGCGCCGGGCGCTTACCGGCACGGCGGCGTGGACGTTGGCGATCGGAGAAACGCGAGAATGGTAGAGGTGCGAGCTTCGCTGGGGTATGTCTGCTAACGGTTTCAAACGACATCTTCGAAGAATCCATGAATTTTGCGAGCTAGGTAGGAATCACGGGGGGATGAAATGGCAATGCTTCCATCGATCTTGAAGGTACGGGCGATCGTTGTCGCCTCAATCCTCTGCGTTTCCGCGGCGCAGGGCATCACGATTACCTACGTCAACCCCGGCCCCGCCGATTCGCGGGTGTTCGTCGGCTTTGAGAACGAGGCATCCGGCAATATGACCAGCGACCTCGTTGCCGATGCCGCGGCGTACAGCCGCAACGACACTCTATTCGGCCCGAGCATCTTCGCCTTCGACGCGGTGGCCTACAGCGGCGCCGAACTGGGGACCAATCTGAATGCGCCGCTCGGCGCCGGCACGCGTTCGGTATTCGCGCCGTTCAACCCGACGTTTTTTCGCGCCAGTGGCGAAACCTTCGCCGGCACCGGTTCCTACTCGGCGCACGCGTTCGCCCACTCCGGTGACACGACGTCGACGACGCCGACGCATTGGATCGTGCACGTTGATCCGAGTGGTCCGGAGACACCGGGGACGCCGGCCGATGTGACGGTCAGCGGCTCGATCGCCGGCTACCTGGAGATCGTCGGCGGCAGCGCCGCAGCCGATGCGGCGTGGAATGTCGCGACGTTGACGCACGGGACCGTCATGAGTGGCTCCGCCGCGCTTGCGGCGGCGGGCAACACTCCGTTTTCTGATTCCGGCTCGATAACGTTCCAGGTGCCACTTGGCGGGACCTTCGAATTGTTGGTCGACTATGACCTGTCGACCTCGGGCAGCGGACCGGGTGCGGAGTCGACCAGTGAATTGACATCGTCCCTGGTGCAGATCTCCGCGGTCGTCGCGCCGCCGGGGCCAATGTTTGCGCCGGTCAGCGGCACCAAGTTGCTGATGATCGACAAGTACACGGCGGTCGGGAAAGCCAAGGTGGTGCTGCTGCTCAAGGATACGACGCCGGCATCGATCGCCAAGGGAGCGGCCGCCGAGCCGCCGCAGTTGTCGGGTACGGTGCAGATATTCCCGCTGGCGGACCCGACCAATCGGGCGATCTTCGAACTCGCTGAGATCAGTTGGGTGAAGAACAAGGACAAGGTTGCGACTTTCAAGAACAAAGATGCCGGTCCCGGCGCTGCCGGTGTTCGGGTGGCCACCGTCAAGCCGGACAAGTTGATCAAAGTCGTTGCCAGCAACCTCGGCGACGGTGACGCGGCGAGTGGTGACCAGGATGCCAACGACATCGACCTGTCGGCGCTTTCGACCGCCGACAACCTGATCGTCGTCGTCGAGATCGACAACGCCGCCGACAGCTCGTCGCATCGTATGTGCGCGCAATTCGATTCGGCAAAGATCAAGGCCATCGCCGGCGGAACCGGCATCAAGTACCTGTCGAAGACATCGAGTCTGCCGGCGAGCTGTCCTTGACGAAGGCGGCGCGGCGGTGCGATGGCGTTTGATCTCGACGGTCACGCGCGGCGGATCGAAGAGCAGGGGTATACCGTCATCGAGGACTTTCTCGATGGCGAGCAACTCGCTGAGGTTCGTCGGGTGCTCGGTCTCTACATCGGCAGTCACCACGGCCGCAACGAATTCGAGGGCGAGCGCACCGAGCGCGTCTACACCTTGGTCGGTCGGGCGCGCGTGTTCTGGCCGATCGTGTTGGACGCCCGCATCCTGGCCCTGTGCGAGCGCTTTCTGCTGCCCGGTTACCTGCTCACCGCCAGCCAAGCGATCCAGATCAACCCCGGCGAGACGCCGCAGCCGTTCCACAGCGACGACGCGTTCTACCACTTGCCGCGGCCGCGTCCGATGGTTTCCCTGTCGACCATCGTCGCGGTCGATGCTTTCACCAGCGCGAATGGCGGCACTGAAGTGATCCCCGGCAGTCATCGCTGGTCGGACGACGACCTGGCAGGCAGCTTCGACGCAGTGGGTATGGGTGGCGCCGATTTCGCCCGCGGCGAAGCGTCGCGCGGCGCGACGGCGACGGCAGTGCGCATGCCGGCCGGCGCCTGTGTCGTATTCGCCGGCACGCTGCTGCATCGCGGCGGTCGCAACCGCAGCGACGGCGCGCGCTGCGGCTTCTCTAATCAATATTGCCAACCATGGGCCCGCCAGCAGGAGAACTTCATCCTCGCCGTACCGGCCGATGTCACGCGTCAGATGCCGGCGGCGCTGCAGGCGTTGCTCGGCTACTCGATCCACCCGCCGTTCATCGGCCAACTGACTGCCAGTCATCCCGGCAAGTCACTCGCCGCCGATTACGAAAACCACCTCGTCTGGCAAGCGCGCGACGCCGGCGCCCGCCTGCCGGAATAGAGTGGGCGTCAGCGGTACAGGCTAGTCGTGTAGTCGGTGACCATGCGATGGGCGCTGAACTGGGGGCTGATGGATCGCATCGAGGCGCGCACGCGGCGCAGCCAACCGCGCGGCAGGCCGTCGGCATCGCGGTGGTAGAAGAGCGGTCGAACCTGTGTCTCGAGGATGTCGAGTAGGGCACCGGCGTCGTGGTCGTCTTGTTCCGCGGCGCTGGTGGCCGGCGTTGCGATCGCCCAGCCGTTCTCGCCGTCGTACGCCTCCGCCCACCAGCCGTCGAGAACGCTGACATTGAGGCCGCCGTTCAACGCCACCTTCATGCCACTGGTACCGCTGGCTTCGAGTGGTGGGCGGGGCAGGTTGAGCCAAATGTCGACGCCGGCGACGAGGCGAGGCGCTACGTGCAAGTCGTAGTTCTCGAGGAACGCAACCTTACCGCCGACGGCTGGCGCGCCCTTCAGGCGGAACAGGTCGCGCAGTGAAGCCTTTGCCTCGTCATCTTGCGGATGTGCCTTGCCAGCGACGATCAGTTGCAGCGGCATCGCCTCGTCGACCAGCAGTTGCAGGCTGCGCTCGGCGCGCCGGGTGAGCAGGTACAGTCGCTTGTAGGTTGCGACGCGGCGAGCAAATCCGATGGTGAGAACCTCGGGGTCGAACATGCGCGCCGCCTGCTCCACATAGTCGTGCGGTTCGCCGCGGTCGAGGCGATCGCGGATCGACTTATCGCGCAGGTAGGCGATCAGGTCACCGCGCTGGGCGCAGCGCACTTTCCACAGTTCGGCGTCCGGGATCGATTCGAGGTGTTCCCACAACTCGCTGTCGGCAACCCGCTCCCGCCAGTCTGCCGGAAAGTAGGCATCCAAGAGAGTCTGCATGTGCGCGTTCATCCACGTGGCGGTGTGCACACCGTTGGTGATGTGCGAGATCGGCGTATCCGAGGCTGGGCGATCCGGCCATAACCGTCCCCACATCTCTCGCGCCACCTCACCGTGCACGCGCGAGACGGCATTGGCGGCGCGACTGGTGCGCAGGGCCAACGGAGTGATGTTGGCCGGCTCTTCGCGGTCGCCCGGTGCCGTCCGGCCGAGGTCGTACACGCGCTCGCGCGGGAAATCGACGGTGTCGAGGAATTCGCCGAGGACGAGTTCTATCTCCTCCGGGGAGTATCCCTCGTTGCCAGCGGCGACCGGGGTGTGGGTGGTGAAGACAGTCTGCTGGCGCACAGCCGTCAGTGGGTCGTCAAATGGGAGCTGGGCGTCGAACTGCAGCCGCAGTCGTTCGAGACTGCCGAAGGCGGCATGGCCTTCGTTCAAATGTACGAGGCCGGGCTCGATGGCCATCGCCCGCAGCGCGCGCGTACCGGCGATGCCGAGCACGGCGTATTGCGCCAGCCGGGTATGCCGGTCGCCGACATAGAGCCGGTGGGTGATCCAGCGGTCGATCGGGTGATTGTCGGCGCGGTCTGTATCGAGCAGAAAGAGAGGTACGCGGCCGACGTCGATGCGCCAGACCTGGACCTTCACCGTGCGGCTGCGCATCGCCAACTCGACTGTCAGCGGATTGTGATTGCCGTCTGTCACTAATGCCGCGGGCAGGCCCTCGACGTCGGTCTCGACCCAATACTCGTGTTGCCATCCAGATGGATCGAGGCGCTGGTTGAAGTAGCCGCTTCGGTAGAGCAGGCCGACACCGACCATCGGCAAGCGCAGGTCGGACGCGGTCTTGAGGATGTCGCCAGCGAGCACGCCGAGGCCGCCGCCGTAGAGCGGCAGCGAGCAATGCAAAGCGAACTCCGAACAGAAGTACGCGACCGGGTGTTCCGGTGCGATGCCGAGATCCGCCGCGGGCTTCGCCATCTCGGCGGCGAGGGCTGCGGCGGTCGACTCTACCCGATCGACATAACCAGCGTCGGCCGCCATCGTCTCCAATCGCCGCGGTGGGACTCTCTCGATCAAGTGCCGCGGATTGCAGCCGCTGCGGCGCCAGCCCAGCGCGTCGATCTCGCGAAAGAGTGCCGCGGCCCCACGCGTCCACGACCAGCGATAATTGAAGACAAGCTGGGTCAGCGGATGCAATTCCTGGGGCAGCCGCTCCGCCAACTCGGCGCGGCCGCGCAGTATGTCCAATGTGCCGTCAATCGCCGTGTTCACCCACTCCTCCATTCTCACCGACGAGATGCGCCGGTACCGCGTCCCCTTGGTAATTCAACATCCGCGCCAGCGCCAATCGCTAGCTGTTTTCGTCAATCGCAGACCGCCGCTTCGCGCTCGTGCGAATTATTCAGGCACCGAGCACTGTACTTTGCGCCGAGCCCCTGCGGCAGAGTCGTCGAAGCGAACCGGCGAATGCGGCATGTTCATGGCCCGAGACGGAACCGGATCTCCATGTCCCCGCGGTTTCTCCGGGCGCGGTTCCGTGTATAGAGTTCCCCCGAACGCAGCCGGGAGGAAGCCGAAATGAAAGATATCCGATGTCTCACCTACGGGCTGTCGCTGCTTCTGGCGTCGGCGCTGGCGGCGGCGCCG
>JBGTMF010000473.1:0-13379 GCA_041743795.1 Thermodesulfobacteriota bacterium
CGGCACCAGCGTGCCGCGATCCCTCCAGGGCGTGCGCTGCGGCGCTGGGAGAGGTGTCGGGCAGGTGCCGGCACAGCCGACCACCAGCCGGCCGCTCCCCGGACCCGATTTGACGAGCCGCGCGACACTTCTTCCACTGCCGACGTCAACGGCCTCGATGGCACTGTGGCCGGCGAGATAGAGCCGGTCGCCGTCGGGACTGAGCGCCATTCCGTTCAGACCCGATACCGTTTGGTCGCCGCCGAGGTCAGTCACCTCGCCGTCGCCTTGCACGGCGAGAACGTTCACGAAGCGGTTGTAGTCGCGAGACGCGACCAGTACCGACCGCCCCTCCGGAGCCGCGAGGATGTATGCCGCGCCGGTCGGATCCCTGCCGATGCGCGCGACGGGCTCGGGCTCGCCGCCCTCGATGGGCATGCGCATCAGCCAGCGACCGTCGCCCCCCTGCGCGAAGTAGACATACCCGTTGGCGAGAGCGGGCGGCTCCTCGATCGAAAAATGGTAGGTCAGCAGCCGCGAGTCGCGCGTGTCGAGCAACACGAGGGGATCGTGACTGACGGTGAGGTAGGTACCGTCGGGCGACAGAACCAAACCCCGGCTGGGCAGCTTCCCTTCGGCCGCGAGACTGTGGACGACCTCCCCGCTCGTGAGGTCGACGACGCCGACGACCAGTCGCTCGCCGCCGTCCGGTGCGGCGACCGTGTAGGCGACGTCACCGTGCGGATCCGCGACCATCCAGCCGAGCGACGGATCGACCGGGGTTTCGTCGACCGCGCCGGTGTCGAGATCGATCGTCAGGAACCCGCCGCTGTCTGCCACACCTGGGGGAGAGAGCCGCCAGTCGGCGACGTGGACGAAGCGTCCGCCGCGCGCGGTCGACAGCGAAACCTCGCGGCTGTGCTCCTGACTGAGAGGTAGGCTCGTCAGGAACGCCGATCCGGCCACGGCCAGGGTGGCAATTTGCTCACCGTGGCCGCCAACTGGCTCCCAACCCTCGAAGAGCACTACGTCGGGCGACGGCGGCGTCTCCTGTGGCAGCGCACCCGCCCCCAGGCTTTGCGACTCGAAACCGCCGGAGAAGTGCGACAGCCGCTCCAGCGCCGGTGCATCGGGAACGACGCCGAGCACCGCCCTCGACGCCGTGTCGACGATCGCGAGATGCGGCCGTTCCTCCAACGCGACGGCGAGCTGCTGGCCGTCGCCGCTGAGCTCGAAATCGCGAATCCGGGAAGGAAAGGATATCTCCTCGGCCGTCGTGCCGGACGTAATGTCGACGAACGCCAGGTGCAGGTGGCTGGGGCCGTATGAGTACAGCGTGGCGTATATCTCCGTGCCACTGGGGTGGATCGTCAACTTGCCCGCATGGAAGTGGTCGCGCCCGCGCCAGACCTCGCGCGGCTCCTCTCCCGGCGCGACGTACAGAATGACCGGCAGATCGGCACCGTCGGTGCCGGCTTCGCTGTCGACAAACAGGTAGGCCCCCGGACCAACGGGATCTCCGATCGCATCGACGATGCGCGCGTAACCGATTCCATCGCCACCACCGGTTGCGGTCACCTCGCCTCCCGCCAGGTCGACGAACTCGTATCGCCGATCCCACCGTCCGAACACGATCGCTCGCTGTCGCGACAGCGGGCGGACGGATACGTCATCTAGAGAGTCCAGATCGACGACGGCCGAACCAATCGGCGAACCGTCGACGAAATCGACGGCCCCGAGTACGAACGAATCGGACTCCTCCACGCCGTACAGGATCGCGTCGCCCTCCGGCGCCGTGAACATCTGCAGAGTGTGCCGTCTGGCAGGGGGTTCAAAGAAGTGGAACGGCGGCCCCAGCGCCTCGCCGCTGCGCGAGACTCGATGGACCTCCAGCGTGTCGGTCAGCACCACGTAGCCGAATCCAGGATCTTCCGGGAACAACGCGTCGAAGATCCTGCGGTCTGGGATGACCACGGTCTCTTCGCCGCGGTCGACATCGAAGCGCAGCAGGGAGTCGCCGGCGCGGTAGTACGACCGGTCCGATCTCCGCCACGCCGTCGAGTACCCTTCCACGACCCCGACCAGCTCCGGCGCGAGGGGTGCGCCGTGCCACCACGTCGACACCTCGATCCGGCTCAGATCCGATGTCCGAAAGTAGCCCTCTACGCCGAGCTCGACGACGCCTCCGTCTTCCGAAAAGTCGGCAGAGTCGTAGTCGTACCAGTAGTCGAGGTCTTCGGGAAGCGGCAGCGTTTCGAGGATCGCCAGGTCCGGTAGTCCGACGCGGACAATGCCGTCCGGCGTCACGACCATCGCCGCATTGCCGCCGGGCAGGATCCCGAAGCCCTGCACCCGACTCCGGAAATAGACGCGCCCCAGCTCGAGACCGGTCGACGCTTGCGCATGCACCAGGGATCGGGGGCACTGGACCAGCACTTCGTCGGATCTCCAGGCACGCAGCGGAGCAAACCGGTCCTCGTACTCGCCGTCGCAGAAACCAACGTCGCGCAGGCCGTCCTGTGCAATCCGCTCGAGATCGACGATGCCGCCGTTCGCACCGACCGCCCACCGACCGTCACGGGTGATCTCCCACGGGTCTCCCGAGCGCGGCACCGAGAGCTCTCCGACGATCGCATGGCTTTGCGTGTCGACCGCGTATAGGGGTGCACGCGTCGAGTAGCTCGCGCCCTGTACCAGGGCCAGCGACCTGGTCGGATGAAAGACGGCGTGCTCCGGTTGCGCGATCGGGATCGCGCTGTCGATCCGAGCCCCGTCGAACACCGAAAGCCCCGCTTCGGAGTAAGAGAGAACATACGCGAACGAGCCGTCCGGCGACCACGCCATCGTCTCGCCATCGAGGGCGTTGCCGCTGAACAACGTCGTCGCGGCGCCGTCGGCACTGACCGAGACGAGCTGCTGGTCGGATGTCACGCCGATGATCTGGGCTTCACCGGCCGCTGCAAGAAGAGCCGCAAAGGCCACGATCAGCGAACGCGCTCGGTTGGTCGACGGACTCCCCATAAAAGCCTCTGCTGCTAGCAAGAAGGCTACCTCCCCGCTTCCGTCCATGGCAATTGCAATCTTTCGGGGACGGCGGGCGGCTGTCTGGCAGCACTGCAATGGCGCCGCTGCAACCCTCGCGAAATCGCCGTCAGGCGCCGAGGCCGCCGAGCATGAACTGTACGGCGGCGACGAGGATCAACGCGAACAGCGCCCCGAAGGAAGCACCGAGTCCAGAAATAGGGACAGGTCCAATTAGCTTTCCGGAACCATCCAAAACATTAAGGGATTCACGTCGATAAATGGACGTGTCCCATTTTTTCCCCGCGTGCCGCCGCGCGCTTGAACAGAGATCTAGCTGCGGGTCGAACACGGCTCTTCGCCGAGCGTGAAGAAGACCGTCGCTCCTTTGCCCAGCTCCGCCTCGGCCCATACTTCCCCCCCGTGTCGGACAATGATGCGGCGCACGGTCGCCAAGCCGACGCCCGTGCCTTCGAATTGGTGCTCCGTGTGGAGGCGTTGGAAGGCCCTGAAGAGCTTATCCGCGTGCGCCATGTCGAAGCCGGCTCCGTCGTCGCGCACAAAGTACTCGACGCGGTGATTGTGTTCGAAGTTCCCGAACTCGATCCGCGCGGTGCGATTCTCGCGCGTGTACTTCCAGGCGTTGCCGAGGAGATTCTCCAGCGCGACGCGCAACAGGTGAGCATCGCCTCGCACCACGAGTCCCGGGGGGATGACGAACTCCACCTGCCGCTGCAGCTGGCCCTCCTGGAGATCGGCGGCGATCGAGCATGCCAGATCGCTCAGATTCACTGAATCGACCGTCATCTCCTCCCGCGAGACCCGCGCCAGGGTGAGAAGCGCGTCGATCAGTTGCCCCATGCGGCGCGTGCCGGTGCGGATCCGATCAAGATAGCGTCTCCCTTGGGCATCGAGCGTCGTCGCATACTCGTCGAGCAGTGCTTCAGCAAACCCATCGATTGCCCGGAGCGGGGCGCGCAAGTCGTGCGATACAGTGTAGCTGAAGGCCTCCAGTTCTCCGTTGGCGGCTTCAAGCTGCGCCGTCCGCTCGGCGACGCGTATTTCCAACTCCGCGTTGAGCACCTGAATCTGCGCCTCGGCTTGTTGGCGCTCGTCGACCTCCCGCGTGAGCGCCGCGTTTGCCTCCGAGAGCGCACGGGCGTGGCGGAAGAGCGCAAAGCGACTCCGGTCGAGGAGAAGCGCTCCGACGACGCTGAGGCTGGCGACCGAAATTAGCGCCATGGTCAGGATGCCCAGAGAGACGGTGACCGTCGCGCCAGCGCCGACGCCGACGCCGAAAGCCATGATGCTGGCGGCCGCAACTACGCTCTGCGGTCCTCCGCCCCACGGTAGAATTACCATCGTTCCAACGGCGACCCCACCGACGAGCAACGCCAACTGCTCAGCCTCGCCGGCTACCCAAATGTAATAGCTGGTGGCCAGTATGGTCAGGATCAGGACGACCGCCACCGCCTGAGGGACGGCCCGCGAGGAACGAAGGAATTTCCCCAGTGAAAGCGCGCCAATTGCAACCAGCAACTCGGCAACGAAAACCACCACGTAGACTGTGGCGCGATCCGGATGCCGTGTCAGTTCCGGGATCGCCCCCACGCCGATCACGGCCATGATGGCGCCGAGCGCGTGCGGCAGTCGGACTCGTACCCCTTGCGCAGTCTGTTCGGCGTATTCGGTCTCAACGCTCGCCATGCTTTTTCTTAGAGACCCCTGCGTGGTTCTCGACTACCCAGAGCCTGCATATAGGCTAGCAGCGGCGTCGCACGTAGCATCTGTGATTTAGCCTAAGAATGGACTCCCGCGGTATCCCAGTTTGGATTCGCAGTCGAGGATCGTCACTAAACTCCGTCGATGATTTCATTGACAGGCTCCGGTCGCCCTGGGTTGCCGACAGCACAGCGCCGCGTGTACATATACACTATCAGCCGGTGTCCGCTCAAAGCCAGCATGTCCGAACAGCCACTTCCGATCCGGAATCCTGTGAACGGCCCTGATGGTAGACCCTTAAGCTCAGCCACCTGGTGCGAACTCAGCAATCCCTCCGGCGGGAGCCGGTCCTACCCGTGCAGGCGCTGCCGTGGTAGAGCCGCTTTAGAGTGAGCGACCGTGCCCGCCGGTCGGGTGGCACTGAAAATATACGCGGTCGCTGAAAGCAGGGATCGCGGAGCCGAGGGATGCGACGGATTCAGGACATCGACCAGCAGCTCGCTTCTGGCCAGGGCGCCGACGACGGCGCACACTGGCGCGATCAGGTGCTGGTCCAGATTCTGCGGATCGTCTTCGCCCTCGGCGCGATTACCGCGCTGCCGAGCATCGTCTTCGCCGTCAGGCAGAATCTGATCCTGATCGCCTTCGTCGATTGCGTCGCACTGCTGTGGGTTGGCATCGCCGCCCTGCGTCCGACCCTGCCCTACGCTTTGCGTGCGTGGAGCCTCGTCATTCTCGCCCACGTACTCGGGTTGGTCTTCCTGTTGCGGGTCGGCTCCGCCAGCCAGATCTACCTGATGGCTGTGCCGGTTCTCGCGGCGCTATTCCTCGGAATTCGAGCCGGCGGCGCCACCCTCGTTTCCAGCTCGCTCACTCTGCTGATCGTCGGCTATTTCACGGACGCTGAGATTCATATTGCCACCCTCGAGCAGGCGCCGTTGGCCAAGTGGGCCCTCATCTCGCTGAACTTTGCGTTCGTCAGTGGCGTCCTCATGGCCTCGACGGCGATTCTGCTCGCGCGACTCGAGCGTTCTCTGCGGAACCAACAGGAGATTTCAGCCTCCCTCGAGGAGAACGCGGCGCGCCTCATATCAGCCAACGCCGATCTCGCCAGCGAGGTCGAGAGCCGGCGCCGCGCCCAGGAACAAACGGCCCGGCTGGCCCGTGCGATCGAGCAGGGGCGGGACGGTATTCTCATCACCGACAACAACGGCCGGATCGTCTATGCAAACGGCGCCTGCGCAAACTTCTACGACCGCGCGGCAAACGACCTCACCGGCCATACCGTCGCCGAGGTTTGGCCGGCGTCGGATCCGCTGGCGCCAATTGCCCATGCGATCGGCGAAGGGCGGTCGTTCGACACCTCGGTGACGCGAGAAAACCCGGCCGGCCAGGCACGGGAAATTGAGGCCGTCGTCGGGCCACTTCGCGAGGACGATGCCCGCCTGCTGCATCATGTCGTCCTGCTGCGCGACGTCAGCCGCGAACGCCAACTGGAAGCACGGTTGCGGCAGAGCGAGAAGCTCGAGGCGGTCGGCACCCTCGCTGGCGGCGTGGCCCACGACTTCAACAACATCATCGGATCCATCCTCGCCGTCGCCGAGTCCATCCGCGACGAAGAAATCGGAGCGACCCCCAGCGACGCCGTCGGACAGATCATCATCGCCTGCAACCGTGCCAGGGACATTGTCCGGCAGATGATGCATTTCAGCAGGCGATCTATGCACGAGCGCCGCGCGATGTCCGCGAGCAAACTCATCGAGGAAGCGCTTCCGCTTCTGCGCGCGGCGCTGCCGTCGAACGTCGGCATCCACTGCGACCTGGATTCCCGTGCATTGGTCATGGCCGATCCCTCCGAGATTCAACAGGTACTAATGAACCTCGCCACCAACGCCGCGCATGCAATGGAAGCGAAGGGCGGTGGCGACCTGCTCCTATCGGTATCCTCCTTCGTTCCCGAAGAGCACTTCGTCTCGACTCATCCCGGCCTCCAGGCCGAGGCGCCGTATGTGCGTTTGCTCGTGCGCGATAGCGGAGACGGCATCGCCAGCGAGCACCTGCCGCGTATCTTCGAACCGTTCTACACGACAAAGGCGCCGGGTAGCGGCACCGGACTCGGGCTCGCCAGCGTCCACGGCATCGTCGCGTCACTCGACGGCGCCATCGATGTCTACACCGAACTCGGTCGCGGCACGTCATTTCAGATCTACCTGCCCGCCGTCGAAGGCACCCCCGACGAACGCCCCGCATCGCCGCCACCTGTCAGCGCGGCGTCACCAGCCTGCGGACGTATTCTCCTCGTCGACGACGAGGAGCAAATCCGGCGCGTCTCCGAGCGCTTCCTCCTGCGATCCGGCTACCAGGTGACGACGGCAAGTGACGGCGACGCCGCCCGACTACTTATCGAGAGTGACCCAGCCGCCTTCGATCTCATCGTCACGGACCTGACGATGCCAGGCATCAGCGGCGCGGACCTCATTCGCCTGGCGCATCGCTTGCGTCCGACCCTGCCGACCATCCTGACTTCCGGATTCGGCGACACGATGAAGCAAGAGGAGCGGGCCCTGCTGTCGCCCTCCGCCTTCATCCAGAAGCCTTACAGCCAGGCGCAACTGGCGGACCTGGTGCAGAACCTGCTCCGATCGTCAGCAGGTGACAGCCCGCAAACTCCCTGACGCCGCCACACTCAAGCTTCGCTCGTCGGTAAAGGCAGCTTCGTTGCCCATACCGAGGATAGCGGCTAGAGCATCGACTGCGCGCCATGGAACCACTGCCCACCGGTCTACTCGTCGGCACGATCGGCGTGCTCCTCACCTTCGCTGTCGTCGCCAGCCCCCTCTTTCAGCGTCTCGGCGTTCCGTCGTTGGTGCTGTTCATCTTCCTCGGCATGGCGGCCGGATCGGAAGGCCTGCTCGGCCTGCCCTTCGCCGACTATGGCCTCGCCTTTCGCCTCGGTGTCATCGCCCTGGTGCTGATCCTCTTCGACGGCGGCCTGAACACCTCGGCGGCGGTCTTTCGCAGCGCTCTGCGTCCGGCCGCGGTACTGGCGACGCTCGGAGTCGTGCTCACCGCGGCCATCGTCGCCGCCGTCGGCTACGCGCTCGGCCTCAAGCTGCCGATCGCCTGCCTGATCGGCAGCGTCGTTTCATCCACCGACGCCGCGGCGGTGTTCTCGGTGCTGCGCAGCAGCGGCGTGCAGCTGCGGCAGCGCACCGGAGCGGTTCTCGAAGTGGAGTCCGGTCTCAACGATCCGATGGCCGTCTTCCTCACCATCGTCACCACCGAAGTGGTGCTCGGCACGCAACAGATCGGCCCCGCCACGGGTTTGCTCGTCGGCCAGCAGCTGGTGATCGGAGCCGGCTTTGGCGTCGTCGTCGGATGGCTCGCCAGCGCCGTGCTGCGGCGCGTCCACCTGCCGGTGGCCGGTCTCTATCCGGTCCTCACAGTCGGCCTGGCGTTCACCGCCTTCGGCATCCCGACCATACTCGGCGGCAGTGGCTTCCTGGCGGTGTACATCACCGCCATCCTGCTGGCGGCGCGTTCGCTGCCGTACCGCGCCGGGGTACGACGGGTGCACGACGCCCTGGCCTGGCTGGCGCAGATCCTCATGTTCGGCATGCTCGGGCTGTTGGTGTTCCCGTCGCAACTCTGGGATGCCGCCGAAGTCGGCTTCACTCTCGCTCTCGCCCTCGCCTTCGTCGCTCGTCCGGTTGCGGTTCTGTTCTGCTTGCTTCCATTCAAAATGGAACGCCGCGAGCGAGGCTTCGTCGCCTGGGTCGGCCTGCGCGGCGCCGTGCCAATCATTCTCGCCGCCTATCCCGCGCTGCGCGGCATTGCGGGCGGCGACGAGATATTCCACATCGTCTTCTTCGTCGTGCTGGTCAACAGCTTCGTACCCGGGGCGACGGTGGCGTTGCTGGGATCCCGGCTCGGCCTGTCGCGGCCGGTGGCGAAGCTGCCGGCGGCGACCATCGAACTCGTCTCGCTGCGAGATTACGATCGCGATTTCGTCTGGTGCACCGTCGATCGCGTCTCCGCCGTCGCCGGCGCCATGGTGCGCGACCTGCCACTGCCGGAGGGCTGCGTGCTGACCATGGTGATTCGCGACTCCGAGGTGCTCATCCCGCGCGGCCACACACAATTGCAGGTGGGCGACCACGTCAGCGTCTTCGTCGCCGCAGAAGAGCGATCCCTCATCCACCTGTTGTTCGGCATGCCGGACGAAGGTGTGGACAAGAACTGGTGAGGCGGCACGCCAAATCGAAGGAAGCCAACGGCAGCGCGCCGGCGCTGGCTTCCGTCGTCGCACAATCCCGACTCGGCCGTGCGCTCCTGGTCATCCAGTGCTGCGCCGCGTTGTACGCCGCTGGTTCGATCTTTCCGGCAATGTGGGCGAATCGCTGGGTGCAGGACGATGCCTACGTCAGCTTTCGTTACGCGCGCAATTTCGTCCGCGGCGAAGGGCTCGTCTACAACCCGGGACAGCGCGTCGAGGGATACAGCAACTTTCTTTGGACCATGCTGTCCGCGGTTCCGCTCACGGCAGGCGTCGACGACCCCCTACCGTTCATGCACGCCGCCGGTGCCGCTCTGTGGGGCGGCACCTACGCCCTATTGTTGATCCTCGCCGTGCGCCTTTGGCGCCATGGCGTCTGGGCGGCGCCCCTGGCCATCGTCGCCGTCAGCCAGCACTGGTCGTTCAACATGTGGTTTTTCTCCGGCATGGAGACGCCGCTGGTATCCTTCCTCGTCACCTTGATGCTGTTCTGCTTCAGCTACGACCCGGAAGAGCATCCCGCGTCGCTGTTCTGCGCCAGCCTCGCCGGCGTACTGCTGACGATGACGCGCCCCGACGGGGTCGTCGCCATGGCGGCGATCGCCGTCGCCGGCATGATCGTCTACCGGCGGCGCATCTTCGTCGAGCGCAAGTGGCGAATCTATGTCCTGGCGCCGGCGCTGCCCGTGCTGCTCCTGTGGCTACCCTACAACCTCTGGCGCGTCGCCTATTACGGCTCGTTCTTTCCCAACACCTACTATGCCAAGGTGGCCTATCTCCCCTACTATGCGCGCGGCTGGGACTATCTGCTGAAGTACCTCTCGGTCTTCCACCTCTCCGCGTTTCTCCCCTTCGTCTTCCTCGGCGCCCTGCTCGCGCCGGGCGCGGCGGCGCGCCGCTACCTGATCGCGACGGCGTCGGTCATCGGTTGTCTCGCACTTTATGTCGTCCGCCTGGGAGGGGACTTCATGGAGTGGCGTTTCGTCACGCCGGTGACCGGAATTCTCTATGTCGCCATCGTCGCCGGCGCCTCGTCCATTGTCGCGGCACTGGCCGGCCGGCAGCGGCGGCCGCCGGGCGACAGGCGAGAGCCGGCGATCGCCTCCAGTGGCGCGCAAACCGCGAGTTGGATCGGCGGCGCTCTGGTTGCGCTGGGGTTGACCGCGGCAACCAGCGTCGCGATGCCCGACTGGGGCAGTAGCATCGTTGGCGGACAGGAGGCGATCGGCTCACTGCGGCGCTACGGCGACTCGCACGGATTCGATTGGCACTCCACCGGTCGCCTCTTCAACGACGTCCTGCCAGCCGACGTAACCATCGCGACGACGTCGGCCGGCATCATTCCGTTCTTCGCCGACCGTCCCTGCCTCGACCTGCACGGCTTGACCGATCCCGAGATCGCCCGTGCGCCGGTGCGCTCCGAGCAGCGCGGGCGCATGGGCCACGAGCACTGGTTGGACGACCGCCAGGAGATACGCCGGCGCGGCGTCGATATCCTCCTCCTCTGGGCCGAACCGCGCTCCTACCCGAAGGCTCTGGTGACGCCGCCGCAGGATGGCTTCGAGACGGTCAGCGTACAGAGACCGGACGGGCGCTACGTCGACTTCACGATTCTCAACCCGGATGCCGTCGATCGCGACGCGCTGGCGAGAGATCCCCGCGTCGTCTTTTTCGGCAACTCGCCGATCGCCGACAAGAACGTGTTTCACGCCCTGGCGTCGCGCTTCGCCGATCACGCCGTCGTCGACTCGCTCGATCTCGAGAACGGCGACGATCAGAATCGACATGCCTATGAGGAATTTTATCCGCCCGACCGGCCGGGGGCGCACATCTACCACACCAAGTTCCTCCGCCATGCACCGCCGGTGCAGCACATCGCCTTCGAGGACTCCGGGCGGCGGATCATCTTGTCGGCCCGCTGGCGGGTACACGGCGTCGACGCCGACCGCGACCTGATCGTCATCGGCCGCCACGATCACACCGGTGAATCGCTCTACGAAATCGAGATCAACGGCCGCGCGACCACGGCGCAGTTGCGGGTACCCACCGCCGGCGACGAAATGTGGGGCGAGACCTGGGCGCGGGTGAGCCGCGAGTTTCTCGTCGCGGGGACGAACGAGATGCGCATTACGCGGACTTCGCCGGGCGCCGCGGATGCCGAGTGGTACTTCTTCTGGTTTCTTCAGCCGCCCGAAACCGACGCGGTCGACGACTCCTGAGCGGAGACGGCGCGGCACACGACATCCGCAGCGCGGCTTGCGAGCGACAACGGCCGCGTGTTCATCTGGGCCAACTCGCGGGACCGCCGCCCGCCTTTCCCCCTTTCGACGAAGGAATCCGCGCATGACATCGACTCTACCGCCCGCGCCAGCAGAGGCCGCCGCGATTTTCGAGAGAGCCCGCGAGGGAGCGCTCGCCGTCGCTGCTCTCACCGTCGAGCAGCGCCTCCCCTACCTGACGACACTGCGCAAGGTCGTCCTCGAACAGCGCGAGGCGATCATCGACCGCATCCAACGCGACACCGGCAAATCGCGATCGGACGCACTCATCTCGGAGATCTTCGGCGTCCTCGATAGCCTCGCCTGGTTGGAGAGAGACGCGGCGAAGGCGCTGCGCGACCGCAAACAACCCACGCCGATCGCACTGATGGGGAAGAAATCGGCAACCTGGTACGAGCCGTTGGGGACGATTCTCGTCATCTCGCCGTGGAACTATCCCTTCTATCAGGCGATCGTGCCGATCGCCTGCGCCTTCGCGGCGGGCAATGCGGTCGTCTACAAGCCGTCCGAGTGGACTCCGCTGCAGGGGCTGGTCGAGGACCTGCTACTGCGATCGGGCTTTGCCCCCTCCTGGGTGCAAGTGGTGTACGGCGACGGTGCCGTCGGCGCGACGCTCGTCGATCAGCGACCGGACAAGATCTTCTTCACCGGAAGCACACGCACCGGCGCGCGTATCCTCGCCCAGGCCGCCGCCCAGCTGATCCCGGTCGAGCTCGAACTGGGCGGCAAGGACGCGATGATCGTCTTCGACGACGTCAACCTGCAGCGCGCCGCCGCCGGCGCCGCCTGGGGAGCGCTGACGACGACCGGACAGTCGTGCACCTCGGTCGAGCGACTCTTCGTCCAGGAGTCGATCTACCAGCCCTTCAAGCAGGCCCTGGTGAAAGAAGTCGAGCGAATGGTGCAGGCGATCGACAGCGACGGCGATGCCGACGTCGGCGCCATGACGACCGACTTCCAGGTGAAGATCGTCGCCGAACACGTCGCCGACGCGCGCGCCAAGGGCGCGGTGTTTCTCACCGGTGCAGATTGGGACGGCACGTCGCGGTTGATACCGCCGATCGTCGTCGACAGCGTGCGCGACGACATGCTGCTGGCGCGGGAGGAGACGTTCGGCCCGATCATCCCGCTGCTGCCGTTCAGCAGCGAAGAGGAAGTCATTCGCCGGGCCAACGATTCCGAGTACGGATTGACGGCGAGTGTCTGGTCGCAGGACCTCGAGCGCGCCGTGCGGGTCAGTCGCGCCCTGCGCGTCGGCGGCGTTTCGATCAACAACGTCATGGCCACCGAGGCCAATCCCGCGTTGCCCTTCGGCGGCGTCAAAAAAAGCGGCTTCGGCCGCTACAAGGGCGAGCACGGCCTGCACGCCTTCTGCAACATCAAATCGGTCCTCGTCGACAAGGACAGCGGCAAGATCGAAGCCAACTGGTACCCGTACACGAAAGAGAAGTATCGGTTGTTCAGCGAGATGACAGTCAACCTGTTCAGCGGCGGCATCCTCTCGCTCGCCAAGTTCGCCCTCTCCGGCCTGAAGCTGGAGAGCTACTCGAAGAAGGCCGCCAAGCGAGGCCGCTGAAGGCCTGCCAGTTTTCTGAGGAGATCACGAAGGACGATCTATCGCATCATCTCGCCGGCGTTCACCAACAGGGTCTCGCCGGTGATCATGCGCGAGCGGTCGGAGCAGAAGAAAACGCACGCCTCGGCGACATCCTCGTCGGCGGGAATTTCGCCGAGTGGCATCTTGGCCGTGATCTCGTCGATGACGACCTGCTTGTCGACTTTGCGCTCGGCGGCTTGCCAATCGACGAACATCTGCACCGGCGGTCCCCACATGTAGGTCGGCACCACCATGTTGACACGGATCTTGTCGCGACCCAGCTCCGTCACCATGTGCTTCATCGCCGCCACCAGCGCGCCTTTGGCCGCGGCGTAGGCGATCTGCGCCATCGCCGGCGGCAGCCACATCGACTGCGAACCGATCAACACGATCGCGCCGCCGCCGCGGCCGCGCAGGTGCGGTACCGCGGCGCGGGCGATCTGCATGTTGCCGACGACGTTGGCCTGCATCGACTTCATCCAGTCCTCGGCCGAGGTCGTCTGCA
>JBGTMF010000474.1:0-4520 GCA_041743795.1 Thermodesulfobacteriota bacterium
GGTCGCACCCGGCGATAGAACACGTCGAGCTGCCGGTCCGGCTCCGCACCGCCGAAGCGCGCGAGGGCTACGGCAACAGCGCTGGTGCTCGCTGCCATCAAGAGAAGACGGACGCCCTCGTCGGCAAACACGGCGAGCAACATCGGCGCCAACAGCAGCGATGCGACGATCGCCGACAGCTCGGCCAGCGCCGTCATCCGCCACCACAACCAACGCAAAAGCAGGGGCACGCCCATTCCCGCGCCGAGCAGGAGCGTCGCCTGCCAGGCGGTCTGGATGGAGCCAATCCGCGTCAGCACGAGCAGCGCCAACAACAGAATGCCGACCGTCGACGCGCGTGCGACCCACACCATGCGGCGCGGCTGCGGCTCGCGGCGGCGGATGCCGCGACACCACACCCGGCCGTAGATGTCGTGCGTCCAATACGAGGCGCCCCAGTTGAGGTGCGTGTCGAGCGTCGAGGCCAGCGCCGCCAGCATGCCGGTGAGCATCAGGCCCCGTATCCCGGCCGGCAGAAAGCGAGCGATACCGTCGACGAAGGTCGCTTCGCGGCGCGCCAGATCCATCGCCGATCCAGTCTCCGGCGGCAGCAGCACCAACAGCGAGAGCGCGATGGCGATCCAGAGGAGCGACCGCAAAACGATCTGCGCGACGGCGAAGACCAGCGCCGCCTGCCGCGCGTCGGCCTCGCTGCGACAGGCCATCGTGCGCTGGGCGAGATAACCGGTGCCGTCGGCGTTCATCTGGGCAATCCACTGCACGGCGATGACGAGCATCGCCACAGCGCCGATCTCGTGCCCACCCGACGGCGTGAAACTGAGCAAACCGCTCGCCGCCTCGCTGCCGTAGAGCGCCGCCAGGCGATGTGGCAACGCCGCCAGACCGCCGACCTCTCCGACCAGGATTCCGGCGTAGAGCGCGGTGCCGAGCATGGCGATGGCAAACTGCGCCACGTCGGTGTCGACGACGGCGCGCAGGCCGCCGGTGGCGGAGTACAGCGCCGTCACGGCGAAAATGGCGGCGAGCGAAAGCCAGTTGTTGGCGCTGGCGGTGAGCACCGTCGCGGCATCGCCGCGCGACGCCGTCAGGGCAACGCCGCTCCAGTCCGCGAAGTGGCGCACCGCGGCGAAGACCGCTTCGGGCAACCATTCGCTCCATACGAGGAACGGTTCGGCGATACGTGTCGCCGCCAGCAGCACCATCGCCAGGACGGCGCAGTTGAAGACGGTGCCGAAGTACACCGCCTTGGCGAGGCGCAGCACCGGTGCCACGCGCGAGCCGTAGCGCAATTCCGCCAACTCGGCGTCCGTGAGTACGGCGGCGCGGCGCCAGCAGCCGGCCAGAACGAAGCCGAGTAGCAGGAACGCCAGAGCGTAGATCCACAGCCGCCACAGCGCGAAAATCCCGCTGGTCGCGATGAGGCCGGTTACCAAGAGCGGCGTATCGGCGGCGAACTGCGTCGCCGCCATACTGAGACCCGCCTTCCATCCCGGAAGGGTGCGGCCGGCGAGGAAGTATTCCTCGAGACCGCGGCCCGCCGCGGCACGGTTGCGCAGGCCCGTATACCCACACCACAACACGAAGGCGCCGAGCAAGACGAGGTCGACAGGCGCGAGCATAGACGGCGGCCATGCTCGTCCGTACCACCAGTAACGTCAAACATCGCCGCGCAACGACGCGGTACGGGGCTTGACTAATTTTGAATCTCAAACCTATATTCAAAATTAGTCATGGCGCCGACTGCGATCCAACGAAAGGCCGCACCCGGCCGTGGCAAGCGCGGCCCCTATGCGAAATCGGCGGATACGCGCGAGCGGATTCTCGCCGCCGCCGCGGCGGTTGCCGGCGAGGTCGGCTTTCACGCCGTCTCGGTGGCGAAGATCGCCGAGCGCGCCGGTATCGCGGTCGGTAACCTGCACTACCACTTCGGATCGCTCGAGGAGTTGTTGCGCGAGCTGATGCGGCACGTCGCCGATCAACTCACTGCCGAGATCCTCGGCGCGGTAGATGAGACGGGAGATGTCTTTGCCCGCGAGGAAGCCGCCTTTCGTACCTACCTCGCCTACGTGCGCCGCAATCCCACCTACGTCCGCCTCGCCGAAGAAGCGCGCATTCACCATCCCGAAATCTACCACCGCGTCCTGGCGGCGTGGATCGACCTGCTCGCCGAGAGCATTCGCGAGGGTGTCGCCAGCGGGGTACTTCGCCCGATGCCCGAGACTGAGATCACCGCGCTCACCCACTACATGATCGGAGCTCGCTACTTCCTCGATCAGATGATGCAGGGCCTGCATGGCCGCAAATATCCCGGCGACGAAGTCGTCGTCGCGTCCTATCTGCGGCTACTGCGCAGCGGCCTCGAGCACGGCGGTAGCCGCAGCCCGAGGGCAGCAAAAAAGGGGAGAGGGAAATGACACAGAGCAACGGTCACGCCGCCGCGGCCGCAAGTGCAACCGATTTCCCTATCGCCATCATCGGCGCCGGGTTTGGCGGCATCGGCATGGCGATCCAGCTGCGCAAGGCCGGTATTGAATCGTTCACCATTTTCGAGCGCGCCGCGGAGATCGGCGGCACCTGGCGAGACAACACCTACCCAGGCGCCGCCTGCGACGTGCCCTCGCACGCATACTCCCTTTCCTTCGAGCCGAATCCCAACTGGAGTCGGAAGTTCTCGCCGGCGGCGGAGATCCACTCGTACCTGCTAGGCCTGGTCGACAAATGGAATCTGCGCGCGCACCTGCGATTCGCCACCGAGATCAAGCAGGCACGATTTGACGAAGCGAGCGGAACCTGGACTCTGCGCACCGGAGGGGGCGAGACCTTCACTGCTCGTGTCGTAGTCTCGGCGGTCGGCGGCCTGGTCGATCCATCCTTTCCCGAAATCGCCGGCATCGACTCGTTTCGCGGCGAGAAGATGCACACCGCCCGCTGGAATCACGGTTATGATCTCACCGGCAAGCGCGTCGGCGTCATTGGCACCGGCGCCAGCGCCGTCCAGGTGGTACCCTCGATCGCATCGCGGGTCGCGCACATGGAGGTGTTCCAGCGCACCCCCGCCTGGGTGGTTCCGAAGCGCGACGGCCGCTACTCGCAGCGAGCGAGAGAGATGTTCGCGCGCTTCCCTGCCCTGCTGCGCCTCAGTCGCAACTTCAAGTACTGGATGAGTGAGCTGTTCGGTCCAATGGTGTTCCTCGACGCGCCGCGGCTGTCGGCAATCGGCGAGAAGCTCTCCCTGGCGCATCTCCGGGCGCAGGTGAAGGACCCCGAATTGCGGCGCAGACTGCGTCCCGACTTCCAATTCGGCTGTAAGCGCATTCTCATTTCCGACGACTACTGGGCGGCCTTCGAGCGCGACAACGTCGACCTGGTGTGCGACGCCATCAGCGAGATTCGCCCCGAGGGTGTGCTCACCTCTGACGGCACGCTGCACGAACTCGACGCCATCGTCTTCGCCACAGGATTCCAGCTTGGCTTGGCGCGCGCCCCCTTCCCCATCTTCGGTCGCGGCGGCATCGCGCTCGACGAGATCTGGTCAAACGGCGCCGTCGCCTACCGAGGCATGACTGTTTCCGGGTTTCCCAACTGGTTCATTCTGATGGGGCCGAACACCGGGCCTGGCCACACCTCGGTACTGGTCTATACCGAAGCGCAAATCGCACACGCCCTGCAGGCGATCCGCAAACTTCGCGACGAGAATCTCAAATTCGTCGACATCCGCAGGCAGGTGCAGGACCGCTACAACGAGCGCCTGCAGGGAAGAATGAAGTACATGGTGTGGCCGCACTGCCAGAGCTGGTACCTTTCGCCCGATGGCAGCAATCATTCCCTGTATCCCGGATTCGCATTCGAGTACGTGCTCGGCGCCCGCAACTTTCAATCGAGCGACTACCAGGTCGCCGCCTTCGATAGCGGCGAGCGGCCCGGCTGATCAGCAACGTCGCGGGCCTCACGCCGCCCGTAGGCAAGGGGAAAGGCCCAGCATCCCCGACGACGCCCCGGCTCACTGCTTGACGGCGACCCCGTGTTCGTTGTGCATGAGGGCGTGTCTAGCCAACGTGCGAAATCGAACGAGGGCCCGATCAGCCTCATTGGATCGAGATTGCCCCGATGGACGTAATCCGGGAAGACTCTGTGTTCTCCGTGCCTGCGTGGTAAAAGACGTTTATCTCTTTGAGGTTCAATGACGCCTCCGGCATCCAAACTCGTACCACCGACGACCAAGCAGCACGTCTCCGTCGCGCGCCTGTCGGGCTACTGGTACATCGCCTGCCGCAGCCGCGATCTCGGTAGAAAGCCACTGGCGCGCACCGTCATCGGACTTCCCTTGGCGCTGTTCCGCGATTCCGGCGGACGAGCCGCTGCCGTGCTCGACCGCTGTCCGCATCGCAACGTTCCGCTCTCGCTCGGCCGCGTCGCCGCCGAGGGACACCTCGAATGCAGCTACCACGGTTGGCAGTTCGACGGCGGCGGCCGCTGCCGACTGGTACCCGGGCTGCAGGACGATGGTGCCGGGCGCGGTC
>JBGTMF010000475.1:0-5550 GCA_041743795.1 Thermodesulfobacteriota bacterium
GCCGCGGTGGCCGCCGCCCTGATCGGTGTGTTCCTCGCCGCTCCCTGGCTCGCTCGCCAGCCCGAGCACCCGCTCGCCGGGGAGCTCATCGCCGATCACCTGCGCTCCGCTCCCGACGTCATGCCCGCGGAGGTTTCCTCCGACCGCCCCGAGGACATCAGAAGCTTCTTCGAGGCAAAGGTCTCCTTCTCACCGATCGTACCGGAATTGAGTACGGCGCGGCTGATCGGCGGTCGATTCTGCAGAATCAAAGGCCAGGGAGTGCAACTCCTCTTCTACGAACTGGGGGAGCGAATGTTCTCCCTTTACGTGAGCGATCGTCCGATCGCCCCTGACACTTGCTACGACGACGGTGAGCACAGCGTGTGCGGCAAGCAGCTCACGGGCCTGTCGCTGACCCTGGTCGGACGGGGACCTGAGACCGAGTTGCGGCGGCTACTCGACGAGGTCGCGCTGTGACGCATCGGTCGGCACCGAAAGGGGACTGGCGTCCCCTCCCTCCCCGCTCGGGGTTCGGTCCGGCGTGATTCACCGGGCGATCGAGTCTCCCTACGTCGTCGCGGTAGGGATCTTGCTGGTCATGGTGTTGGGTACCGTGGCCTACCGCCAGCTCCCGGCCGATCTCCTCCCCGTCTTCCGCACGCCAGCGGTACAGATCGTCACGTTCTACCCAGGCATGCCCCCGGAGGTGATGGAACGGGACATCACCAGTCGACTGGAACGGTGGACCGGTCAGTCCATCGGCATCGATCATCAGGAATCGAAGTCGATGCTCGGTGTGAGCATCGTCAAGGACTTCTTCCGCGAGGGAATCAGCTTCGACACGGCGATGAGCCAGGTGACGTCCTACGCCGTCAGCGACATGTTCTACCTGCCGCCCGGAACCATCCCGCCGATGGTAATGCCGTTCGACCCCACCGCGTCGGTCCCGCTCTGCCTGGTCGCGGTCTCGTCGCCGACCATGTCGGAAAACGAACTGTACGACGTCGCCTACTTCGAGCTGCGCAATCGCCTGCAGTCCATCCCCGGCGTCATCGCCCCGGCCGTGTACGGCGGCACGTTGCGCCGCATCCTCGCCTATGTCGACCGCGAAAAGCTGCACGCGAGAGATTTGAGTCCGATGGACGTGGTGCGCGCGCTGCATCGGCAGTCGGTGTTCGTCCCGGCCGGCAACATGAAGGCCGGCGCGATCGACTACCAGATTTTCGCCAACTCGATGCCGTCCGAGGTGGCGGAACTCAACGACATTCCGATCGCCGCCGACGATGGCAAGGTCGTCTTCATGCGGGACGTCGCGAGCGTCGAGGACTCCGCCCAGATCCAATCCAACATCGTGCGAATCAACGGTCGCCGGCAGGTCTACATCCCGATCTACCGCCAGCCGGGTGCCAACACCATCGAGATCGTCGACGGCATCCGCGGCCAGTTGGAGCGCATTCGCCAACGCCTGCGCGAGATGGACCCGCGGGCGCGCGATATCGCCCTCGAGGTGGTCCTCGACCAGTCCGTATACGTCCGCAGCGCCATCGAGGGGCTACAGCTCGCGGCGATATTGGGCGCCGTGCTCGCCGGCGCCGTGGTCTTCGTCTTCCTGCGCACATGGCGATCGACGCTCATCGTCATCGTCGCGATTCCCCTGGCAATCCTCGGCGCGATGATCGGGCTGCTCGCGGCCGGGCAATCGTTGAACACGCTCACCCTCGGCGGTATCGCGCTCGCCATCGGCATCCTCATCGACCAGTCGATCGTCGTCGTCGAGAACATCACCCGACACCGCGGTCTCGGCAAGGACGCGCCGCGCGCCGCCCTCGACGGTACGCGCGAGGTGGCATCGTCGATCGTCGTTTCCACGGTGACTTTCGCGGTGGTGTTCGCGCCGATCGTTTTTCTCTCCGGAATGGCAAAGTTCCTCTTCGCTCCGCTCGCCCTGGCGGCGACGTTCGTCATGGCGGCGTCGCTGCTGGTCTCACTGACGGTGGTGCCGGCCTTCTGCTCGCGCTTCCTCGACCGATCGGGTGATGGGGAACTCCGAGCGGAGACAGGGGTCGGCCGGGCGAGCAGTCTCTACGACCGCGTCGTCGCCTTGGCGATCCGACGGCGTTGGTTCGTTGTCGCCGCCGGCGTCTTGGCCACCGTTGGTGCCGTTGTCCTTCTGCAGCGCGCCGGTACGGAACTCTTCCCGCGCGTCGATGCGTCGCAGTTCCAGATCTACGCACGACTGGCATCGGGAAGCCGCATCGAGGAAACGGAGAAGACCCTGGCCCGTATCGAGTCTGTGCTGATCGCCGAGATCGGCCAGCCGGATCCGGAGTTCCCGAGCGTCGAGAACCAACCGGACTCCGATCTGCGGATGCTGATCAGCAACATCGGCGTCCTGATGGACTGGCCGGCGGCCTATACACCAAACACCGGCCCCATGGATGCGTTCGTCCTGGTGCAACTGAAGGAGGGCCGGCGCGACGTGTTCGATCTCGTCGACCGGTTACGCCGCCGACTGCGACACGACTTTCCGGAAGTGGAATTCGCCTTCGACACAGGCGGAATGTTGACGGCGGCCCTCAACCTCGGCGAACCGGCGCCGGTGCACTTCCAGGTGATGGGCAGCGACCTGCGCGCCCTCGACGAAGTGGCGAGCCGCGTGGCGGCGCAAATCGCCGCGGTTCCTGGCGCCGAGGACGTGCGAGTGATGCAGCGCAACGACTACCCGACGCTCGACGTTGAGATCGATCGGACCAAAGCCGCGCTGGCCAGCCTCTCGGTGGAGGACGTGATGCACAACCTGGTGACCGCGACCAACTCCAGCATCAACTTCGAGCCGGCGTTCTGGATCGATGAGCGCAACGGCAACCACTACTTCCTCGGTGCGCAGTACCGGGAGTCGGATCACGTCTCCGCGGCGACCCTTCTCGATGTTCCGATCACCCCGAAAGGGGGCGGTCGACCGGTGCCGCTGCGCACGGTGGCGACGATTACGCACGGCTCCGGCCCAGCGTACGTCAGTCACCGCGACATCACTCGCGTCGTCGACGTGTTCGCCGACGTCGCGCCGGGCCGGAATCTTGGGGACGTCGTCGGCGCCATGGAGCAACGTCTGGCGGCCGACTCGGCGCTCGGCCTCGAAAGCATCGTCGACGAGCGAGGCCGGAGCTCGTTTCGCGTCGGCGGCGACTATGCGGACCGCGGGTATATGCTGACTGCCAGCGGTGAGATCCAGACGATGCGAGCCTCCTTCCGGCAGTTCGCCGGCGGTCTCGCCCTCGCGGTCATACTCGTCTACCTGGTGATGGTCGCGCAGTTTCGCTCGTTCGTCGATCCGCTGATGATCCTGCTGACGGTACCGCTCGGATTCATCGGGGTCGCCGCGGCGCTGACTCTCACAGGCATTGCGCTCAACCTGCAGAGCTCGATGGGCATCATCCTGATGGTCGGGATCGTCGTCGAGTACGGCATCCTCATGGTCGATTTCGCCAACGCCCGGGTCGCCGGCGGTATACCGGTAGTCGACGCCGTGACGGAGGCGGCGCGCCTGCGCCTGCGCCCCATCCTGATGACATCGCTGACGACCGTTCTCGCGCTGCTGCCGATGGCCCTCGGCATCGGTGGCGGCGACGCCAACGTCCCACTCGCCACCGCGATCATCGGCGGCGTTTCGGGAGCGACCGTGTTGACGCTGTTCGTCCTACCGTGCCTGTACGTGCTCATGAAGAGGCCCGCCGCACCCGGCGGCGAGATCGCCGGGGAGTTGCTCCATGCAGAATAGTCCCGAACGGATCGCCTTCGCTTTTGCGCTCGGCGGCTGCCTCGCATTTTCGTCGTTGCCGGGGTGCTCAGATGACGCCCGGACCGGACCGCGGGGGGGTGTAGAATCGCGATCGGGCGACGCCGCCGCGCCACTGCGCGTCATCGTCGAGCGGCCAATCGCCGTCACGGGCGCGAGCAAGGTGGTTCTTCCCGGCACGTTGGAGGCTTGGGAGATGGCCCCGCTCTACGCGCGCGTCACGGGATACCTGGATGATGTCGCCGTGAACATCGGCGACGAAGTCGCTGCCGGGGACGTGTTGGCGCGTATCGTCGTTCCCGAGATGGTGGAGGACATCCGCGGCGCGGAAGCGATGGTGGAACAGGAGAAGGCTCAACTCGCGCTGGCACGGGTCACGCACTCGCGGTTGGAGTCGCTACGGGCGAACAATGCCGGAGCCATCCCGCAACAGGACGTGGATGGCGCGGCCGCTCAGGTTCAAGTCGAACGAGCGCAGGTGCGATTGGCCGAGGCGAACCGCGACCGGCTCGATGCCCTCCGCGTGCTGTCCTCTCTCGTCGCACCCTTCCCCGGCAGGATCACTCGCCGCACTCTGCATCCGGGAGCGCTCGTCCGCGAAGGGAACAGCCCCGGCGCAGAGCCGGTGATCGAGATTGCCCGAACCGACCGATTGCGCCTGGTCTTCGAGATTCCCGAGCCACTGGCCCCCCACGTGACGGAGCAGATGCCCGTGGTGGTTCGCTTCGACGCGTTCCCCGGCGCATCGGTCGCCGCCAGCGTTGCACGCCTCGCGGGAGTCCTCGACCCGTCGACGCGATCCATGCGTGCCGAGGTGGATCTAGAGGATGCCGCCGGGCGCTATCGCCCGGGTATGTACGCTTCGGTCGGCATCGACGTGACTCCGTTGGACGGCGCGCTCAGTGTCCCGTCGCACGCGGTGCGCGGCTACGGGGACGAGCGATTCGTGATGGTGGCGGACGACGGAGTCCTGCGAGAGCGGCCGGTCGCCGTTGCCGCCGACGACGGCCGCAACGCGTTGGTCGTGCGCGGTCTCGGTTTGAACGATCGGATCATGCTCGCCGGTTCGCCGTTGGCGCGCGATGGCGTCGCCTGCGAGGCGGTCGAGCGGTGAAGACGTGACGCCCCTCACGGCTTTCGTCCTCGTGGCTCTCGTGGCCTGCGCGCAGGGCTGCGCAGCGTGGGACGGGTACTCTCCTGAGACGCCAACCAGGCCGCTGCCGCATGCGCTGCAGGTCGTCGGCGACGGCGACCCGGTCGCGGTGCCGCTCGAGGCAGAAACGCCGACATCCGCGGTCGGCAGGTTGGCGCAGTCGCGGCGGATCTCTCTCGTCGAGGTTTTGCAGGTCGCCCGAGATCGGGCGAATGCCGTTCTCGAGGCCGCTGCCAAACTCGACGCCGCCTCGGGTCGAGTACAGTCGGCCGACGGCGCCCTGCTCCCGGGTGCCGCCGTACAGGTCGGCGGCGGCTACCTCGACGGCCGCCAGGTGGGATCCTTCGGCGAGGTGATGGACGTGGCCTTCGGTACGTTCGAACCGTCGGTCGGCGTCTTCTACCGCGTCAATCCAGGAGCAGCACTGGCTCGTTCCGACCGGTTCCGAAAGGAGGCGACGGCCGCCGCGCTCGATGTCCGCGAGGCCGAGCGCGCGGCGATGTTGCAGGCCGGCGTCGGCTACTTTGATCTGGCGCTGGCGCGCGCGACCCAGGAAATTGCACTGAAGCTCGCCGCCGAGGCGGAGCGATTCGCAGAGATCACCCGCGCGCGTGCCGCC
>JBGTMF010000476.1:0-2084 GCA_041743795.1 Thermodesulfobacteriota bacterium
GTGTCGCCATTGTGCGGCGCGGCGCCGTCATGCGGACGGTTGCCGTCGCGCGCGGCGGCGATCAGTTTGTACAGTCCGCCGGCCAGCCGACTGTAGCGCTCTTCGATCTCGCGAAACGTCTCGTCGGCGAGGTATCCCAAGCGATTGGCGACGCCGAGGAGGTAGCGCGTCTCCGACGCATTGGAGAGCGCCACCCCATTGAAATGGACGTACTCGCTGTCCGACGAGCGCTCACAGCCGGTGACGATACTGCACGGCACCGCCACCGCCGCCCGCCGCACCTGCGCCTGGAGTCCGATACGCTCCTCCGGCGGAAAGCGACGCGTCGCCACGTAAACCTCGGCCACCAACTCGTCCGCCAGCGTGAACACCTTCAACTTCCGATAGTCTCTCGCCATGGAACATGAGATACAGAATGAATAGCTACTTGTCAAGTATTATCATGTCGGCGCGCCGGCGATCGACGCGTTGCCTTCGCTCCGCCGACGGGCGAGGAGCCAGGCTACGGCGGCGATGGTCGACGCCCAGGCGAAGACGTCGCCGTAGCGGGTATAGAAAGTCTCAACTGCGAGGAGGTGGATGGTCGCTGTCAGGGAATCGGCGGTGAACAGCGGCAGGCGCTCGACGACGCGACCCCAGGGATCGACGACCCCGGTGTCGCCGGCGTTGCCGACGCGGACGAAGTAACGGCGATTCTCGATGGCGCGCCAGACGGCAATCGCCTCGTGCTGGTAGGGCGCCATCGAATCGCCGAACCAAGCATCGTTGAAGATCGTCATCAAAACGTTGGCGCCGATGCCGGTCATTTCACGGGCGATGCCCGCCGGCACGTCCTCGTAGCAGACCAGCGGCGCAAAGCGCGCGCCACCGGGTATATCGAGGGTCACCGACGCCGCGCCCGGCGTGAAGTCGCCGGTATTGGGACTGATCGACTTCAGTCCGGGAATCCACGACGCCATGGGAAGGTATTCGCCGAACGGCAGGAGGATCTGCTTGTTGTAGCGGCCGAGGATCGCGCCGTCGGCATCGACCAGAAATGCGGCGTTGTATCGCTCCGGTTCATCGGCGGCGACGTAGTGGTACCCGAGACCGCCGAAGATCAGCGGTGTTTTCAAGTCGGGAAACGGATGCTCGCGCGGCGCCAGGTGGGTCGCCCGCTGGTCGAGCCAGTCGTGCGATACCGTCTCCGGCCAGATCAAGACGTCGACCTCGTCCTGCAGCGCCCGCGACAGCGCGCGGTACTTCTCGATGTTGATGTCGAAGTATGCGGCGTTGCCCTTCTCGCGAATCCCCACGTTGCCCTGAACGAGGCCGACGCGCAGCGACGGACTGGCCGCCGCGCTCGCCTCGATCTGCGACCATCGCAGGGAGCCATACGACCACAGTAGCAACGCGGCACACGTCGCCGCGGCGAGAGGCCGCCATCGTCGCCAGCGGACGACGTCGGCCAGCCCGGCGCCGAACCAGACGATGACGAAACTCAGCCCGTAGGGACCGGTCAGATCGCCGACCTGCATTACTTTCGGCCATTCGAGTTGCGAGTTCGCCATGCGCCACGGAAACAAGTTGGGGTACCAGAACTCGAGCACCACCCACAGCAGCGGCGCGGCAAGCAGGAGCGGCCCCGGGCCGAGGCGAAACACGCCGGCGGCGAAGAGGGCAAACTGAGCGGCGGAGAACAGGGACAGGCATAGGTAAATGCCTACCGCCAACGGGAGCGGAAAGCCGCCGAACACGTCGATCGTGTAGACCAGCCACCAGAAGGCCGGCACGTTCGCCGCCATGCCGGCAACCCATCCGAAAACGATCGCCTCGCGCATCGAAGCGGCGCGTGCAAGCGCCAACATCAGCGGCGCGAACGCAATCCACGCCAGCGGGTAGAGGGAGAACTCCAACCACGGCGCCGCTACCAAGGCGCCCGCCGCAACCGCCAGTGACAAGCCCTCTACGCGGCTGAGTGCCCACCGGCCAGCCTGCATCGCCGAGTTCGATCGCTTACTCGGCAGGTGCCGCTCGCTTGGCGCGCGCCGGACGGCCCCTGCGCTTGTCGCCACTATCCTGCGACTCCGCCCGCGGGCGCGGTC
>JBGTMF010000477.1:0-2205 GCA_041743795.1 Thermodesulfobacteriota bacterium
CCGGCGAGCATGGCGGCGGCCTACCTCGAGGTCTTCGCCGGCGCGTTGGCACTCGATGAGGGGACGGCGCGCAGCGGCGATGCGCCTGCGCGTGCCCAACGATGAGAATCGGATTCGACGTCAGCCAGACCGGCGCCGGTCGGACCGGCTGCGGATGGTACGCGCGCGGTCTGATCGAGGCGCTGGCTGCGATCGACGGTGAGGACGAGTTCATCCTCTATCCGACGTTCGGTGATCTCTTCTGGTCACCGGACGGTGGCCGGGCGGTGGCGCGGCCGCGCCGGCGCAACGTGCGAGGCGGATTGCGCCACCGGAGTCTACAGAGCATGCAGGATTTCTGGCGCAGTCCCGCCGCCGACTGGGAGCGACAGCTCGGCGATCCCGATATCGTTCACGCCAACAACTACTACTGCCCCAAAGGCCTGCGGCAGGCCCGTCTCGTCTATACGCTCTACGATCTCGGCTTTCTCGAAGAGCCGGATTGGTCGACCGAGGCGAACCGCATCGGCTGTTTCTCGGGTGTGTTCGAAGCCAGCATTTCCGCCGACCTCGTCGTCGCCATCTCGGAGTTCAGCCGCGACGACTTTCTTCGCCGCTTCCCGTATTATCCCGCCGAGCGGATCTCCGTCGTCTATCCCGGCAACCGATTCGTCGGGGACGCGGCGCGGCGCACTCCCGCCTTCGACCTGCGCGCGGGAGAATTCTGGCTGCACGTCGGCACCGACGAGCCGCGCAAGAATCTCGACCATCTGCTTTCCGCCTACGCGACACTGCGATCGGCGGGAAAGACCTCGCTGCCCCTGGTCCTGGCCGGCGCCAACGGCTGGCTGACAGGGGATCTCGTTCACCGTTGTCGCGCCTTCGGCATAGCCGACCACGTCGTCATCACCGGATACGTCGACGAAGCCCAGCTGCGTTGGCTGTACGAGAGCTGCTTTGCCTTTGTCTTCCCCAGCCGCTTCGAAGGATTCGGTATGCCGGTGCTGGAGGCGATGGGACTCGCGGCGCCGGTGATCGCGGCGGCGACGTCGTCGATTCCCGAGATCGCCGGCGACTGCGCCATCCTGGTCGACGCATGCGATCCTTCGTCGACGGCGCGGGCAATGCGGGATCTCGTCGAGCAACCCGAGCGCCGCCGCGAACTCGCCACGCGCGGCAGAGAGCGCGCTCGACGCTTCTCGTGGGAGGCTTCCGCGCAGCGACTTCTCGAAGCCTATCGCAACGCCATGCAACGGCCGCGGCGTCGCGATGAGATTTGATGCGCCGGCGGCTGCGTGGTACCGACTGGGCGACAACCTCGGCTGTTCGCATTTCCGCATAACTGCCGACTTGCCCTAGAATGCCGCCGACGTCGCTGAATCGAGCCCGAACCGCACACACCTCGTCAAAGCGCGGAATCCACAGCTGGGTCGTCGCCCTCTACCTGATCACCGCTGTCGCCGCTATCTTCGGCGCGGGATGCCGAGAGAACGAGGACGCCGACGCTACCAATTGGCAGACTGACTACGACTTGATCGCGGAGTTCGCCGCCGCCGACGCGTACGTCAACACCACGCGCATCGACTTCGGCACTCCGCAGGGCGAGCAGCACCTCATCGCCGGCTGGGGTAGGCCGGAATCGACGGCCAGCGGCCCGGTGCAATGGGCGATGGGGCAGCGCTCGGCATTCTGGATCTTCACGGCCGATCGCAGGGCCGTGCGCATGACCTGCCGGATGGGGCCGTTCTTCGACGCCAACACGCCGACCCAGCGTATCCGCGTCTTGCTCAACGGTCACCCGGTGACGGAGATCGATCTCGAGCCGCGACAGCACACCTACGAGATCCACCTCGCGCGCGAGGTCGTCGTTGCCGGCTACAACCGCATCGACATCGAGCACTCGTACAGCGGCAACCCCGACCGCCACAAAGGCGGGCGCCAGGATCTGCGTCCGCTCGCGGTGCTCTGGGAATGGCTGACCACCGATCTCCCAGCCAGCAACGGCGCACCGCGCATCGAGCGCGCCGGGGGCGACGCGTCCCTCATCCTGCCACCGGGAAGCGGCCTGATCTATTTTCTTCGCGTCGCCGACGGCGCGCAACTCGCGGCGCGCGCGATGGCGTGGCCGCAACCGGATGAGGCGAAATCAGATCGCGCATCGCTGGCCGTCGGCGCGGTTGCGGATCGCGCCGACGACGCGCATGAGGTCGTCCTGGCGATGGCGGC
>JBGTMF010000478.1:0-25467 GCA_041743795.1 Thermodesulfobacteriota bacterium
CGTTGAAGGCCGAAATCGACCTAGACGCCTGGGAGACTCTGCACAGCGACACCTCCCGCCCGTTCGACAAACCCAAGAACGGCCGCATCGCCGTGAAGGTCATCAACCACCTCGGCGACGAGGTGATGAAGGTCTTCCGGGCATGACCGGGAGCCGGCCGATCTGGATTGGCGCTGACCCCGGCGGGAAGGGTCGGTTCGGCGTGGCGGTCTTGCGAGACGGTTGTGAGCCCAAATCGGACTGCGTCGACTGTGCTGACGCGGCTCTCTCATTTGTTCGCGGGGAAATCAGCGGAGCCCCGGCGGGGATGGGTGTAGACGCGCCGTTGTGGTGGTCCGGCGGACTTTCCAGTGATCGTCACGCGGACCAATGGCTACGCAAGCGGCATTCGCTGAGTGGCGGCCAAGTGCAAGCTGCGAACTCCCTACGCGGGGCTGCTCTGGTTCAAGCCGTGATGTTCATCCAGCTCCTTCGCGAAGTGTATCCCGCGGTGCCCGTGACGGAGGTTCATCCGAAGGCCCTTCTGAGAGCGGTCGCAGGAAACAGTTGGCAGACCTTCTCCGACAAGTACGGAGTTCTCTCCACGCCTGCGACGGAACACGGGCGTGATGCGATCATTGCGGCGGTGGCGGCGAGAGAATCGTTCGAGGGCAGATGGACACATGACTTGGCCAGTACGCGACTGCCGAGCGAACAGAACCCGCGCGAGTATTGGCTAGCCCCCGTCCACTACTACTGGCCCGTCGAATGATGGAGTTCCGCATCGCGGACACTTTCACCGACAGCCTAGCGCGGCTGACTGGCGACGAACAGAAGGCCACGAAGACGACGGCCTTCGACCTTCAGGTGAACCCGGCCAACCCCGGCCTGAGCTTCCACCGGCTCGACAAGGCGAGGGACAAGCACTTCTGGTCCGTGCGGGTGAGCGGTGACATCCGGCTGATCGTCCATCGCACGGATAGCGGCCTGCTGCTCTGCTACGTCGACCACCACGACAAGGCTTACGACTGGGCGGAGCGGCGCAAGCTAGAGACGCACCCCAGGACCGGTGCCGCACAGCTGGTGGAGATCCGCGAGACGGTGCAGGAGATCTTGGTTCCCGTGTACGTGCAGACCGAGGTTGCCGCTCCGGCGAAACGCCCGGCGGAGAGGAAACTTCACTTCGCCGGCATGTCCGACGACGATCTGCTGAGCTACGGCGTGCCCGCCGAGTGGATCGCCGACGTGCGCTCGGCGGACGACGACGGCCTGCTGTCCCTGACCGACCACCTTCCGGCGGAGGCCGCGGAGGCGCTCTTGGAGTTGGCGACCGGTGGCAAGCCCCGCATGCAGAAGCCGGCCGCGGCGGTGAGCCCCTTTGACCACCCGGACGCGCAACGACGGTTCCGCGTGATGACGAACGTCGAGGAGTTGGAGCGAGCGCTCGACTTCCCCTGGGACAAGTGGACGATTTTCCTGCACCCCGAGCAGAGGCAATGGGTGGAGCGCGACTACAACGGGCCGGCGCGCGTCTCCGGCTCGGCCGGTACGGGCAAGACCATCGTAGCGCTGCACCGGGCGGCTTATCTCGCACGCACGCAACCCGACGCCCGAGTGCTACTGGCCACCTTCTCGGAAAGTCTGGCGCACGCGCTGCGCACGCAATTGAGGCGACTTCTCGGCAACCAGCCGCGCCTGGGCGAGCGGATCGATGTTCACTCCCTCGAAGCGATCGGACTCCGGCTCTACAAGACACACGTCGGCCCGGCGACGATCGCAGATCGGGAGGTCGTGCGAGAGGCAATACACGGGGCGGCCTCCGCTACGATCGGTCACAAGTTCAGCCCGCAATTCCTCACGAGCGAGTGGGACCAGGTCGTCGACGCCTGGCAGTTGGAGACCTGGGAGGCGTACCGGGATGTCGCCCGCCTCGGCAGGAAGACCCGGTTGCCAGAGGCCCAGCGACAGGTGCTGTGGTCGATCTTCGAGCGCGTCCGGGCCGGGCTGCGCGAGCGCAAGGTGATCACACCGTCCGAGATGTTCACCTCGCTGGCGGCGGCGATTTCGAAAAGCAAGAACGCGGTCTTCGACTTCGCGGTGATCGACGAGGCCCAGGACCTCGGCGTTGCCCATCTGCGTTTCTTCGCGGCACTGGGCGGCAATCGTCCCAATGCCTTGTTCTTTGCCGGCGACCTCGGCCAGCGCATCTTCCAGCTGCCGTTTTCCTGGAAGTCACTGGGTGTAGATATCCGCGGGCGTTCGCGCACGCTGCGCGTGAACTACCGCACGTCGCACCAGATCCGTACGCAGGCGGACCGATTGCTCGGGCCGTCGGTCACCGACGTGGACGGCAACAGCGAAGACCGCAGCGATACCGTCTCCGTTTTCAACGGGCCCCCGCCTGAGATCCGTTCGTTGGCGAGCGAGGACGAGGAGATTGAGACCGTCGGCAGGTGGATCGCCGAGCGTGTGGTCACTGGTGTGCTTCCCCACGAGTTCGGCGTCTTCGTCCGATCCGCGGCCCAGCTCGACCGCGCACGCGCCGCCGTCGACTCTGTCGGCATTCCGTTCAAGTTTCTCGACGAACACGTCGAGACCACCAGCGGCCACATCTCAATCAGCACCATGCACCTCGCCAAAGGGCTGGAGTTTCGCGCCGTGGTGGTGATGGCCTGCGACGACGAAGTCATCCCCTCGCAGGAGCGAATTGAGACCGTCGGCGACGACGCGGACCTACAGGAGGTCTACGACACCGAGCGACACCTGCTGTACGTCGCCTGCACGCGAGCGCGAGACGACCTGATGATCTCCGGCGTTGATCCGGTGTCGGAGTTTCTCGACGATATCCGAGTGTAAGGTAGCGCGTCGCGAAGATCGTCCGACGCCTTCCAGGAACCAACACGGCTCGGGGGCATCTAAGAATTAAATCGAGGACAGACTGAGCCCGATCACGACACTCTGCCGGAAACAGATAGCCCGCTTCTGTTGGGTCGCTCGACGCGTGGCGACGGAGTGTGCAACAATCCTCAATATCGTGCGCGAACTGGATTTGGTTGATTCGCGAGGCCCAAGCGTGCGATCGCACGGCAAAGAAGCCACCTTCGTTGACACTAGGCATGATCTAATGGCGCTGTCCGAACAGGGCGACCTTGCAGCGTTTCTGCGGCAACGGCAGCGTCTCCTCGCAGCGCAGGGCCCCTCGTCGTCGGTTGTTTCGGCAAACCTTGGAGTGGCGCTCGGAGGCACTGAGAAGAGCGCCGATGCATGGTGGGGGTCTTCCTTGACGAATCGTGAAGAATTCTGTTCAACCGCAGGAGTCGTCGCGGGGAGAAGGTATGTATAGGGGTGAGAATCTGCCGGCATCAGCGGACGGCGCGTGATGACGTCGGTCGGACTTCTCGACGATGCTGAAATTCGCCTGGCTTTGCGAACGCGTCTCCTCGCAAGCTACAGCAGTGATGATACCGTGCTTTTGGAGGAGCTCGGTCTTTGCCGGGGCCAGGTGCGCGTCGATCTCGCTGTCGTAAACGGCATCCTGCACGGATACGAGATCAAGTCTGACCGCGACAGCCTCCGCCGCCTCGCTGGACAGGCCGACCTGTACAGCCGAGTGCTCGATCGTGCAACGCTCGTGGTCGGGGTTCGGCATCTGACGGAGGTGTTGGAGCTGGTTCCGAACTGGTGGGGGATTCTTCTCGCGCAGCCCGGATTGGGAGGGCCCGGGTTCAAGACCGTACGTCGCGGGAGGAAAAATCCCCGCCGAGATCCGAGGGCTTTGGTGGAACTGCTGTGGCTCGATGACGCCCTATCGCTGCTGGCACAGCGCAATGCCGCACGGGGCATGCGAGGCAAGCCTCGTCGCGTCGTGTGGGACAAGGTCTGCGACCAGTTCGAGGTGGAGGAAATAGCGACCGCGGTTCGTTCGCAGCTCAAAGCCAGGGTAGCGACTGCACCGCCTGTAGGGCTGTCGTGATGTGGTGAATGGTTCCGAGGCGGCGCCAAGCCTCTGCGGAACCGAACCGGGGTTGGCCGTCAGCAGCGGCTTTGATTCCGCGGCAACCCTCGCAGTGTGCGGCCCCGGCATAGTGGGATTTCAGGTGTCCATACACGAGTTGGGTTGCCAAAGCAGGAAACTGCTCACTCGGCAGCGTCCTACGTGTGCTTTCGCCTTTGATGAGCAGCCATTCATTCTGCTTGGCGTACCGGACAGCTGCAGAGACTTGCATTGTGCGGGGGTCGAAACCCTCCACTCCCATGGGGTGCTGGATAGCAGAGTCGCTGAACGTCGGGAGGCGCTGAAGAGCCTGACGTCGAGAATGAAGATTGTCACGCCAAGCGGCCCACTCCGATCGGTCGACGAGATCGTAGGAGTGTTTATCGACTCCACCCATGGTTTTCGGGAACGCACATGCTGAGAGGGTGAATGTTCGCCACCTTGTCTTGTGAGGTACTTCACGCAGGAACGTGTCAGTGAACGCAATGATGCCATCGACCACCATTTCATCGACGGGACCAAGGTCCACGACGAGGTCGATTTCCTCCGGACTTAGTTCGTGCTGGCTCATGAAGCCAGCTAAACCGATAGCGAGACCACCCGCCTCCAATTCTTCCCTGGTGAGACGAAGTGCGATCCCGTGAGTCCTGTGACTCAACGCAGCGGCAACGTCTGCTGAGCGACTGATTCCGGTGACCGGCGTGAATATAATGTCCGCCGCTGACGCCTGGGAGAAGACTGCTTGAGCGCCCGCCGGACCATCGGGGGCGATTTCACGTGCATCGAGGAAGCATCGCGCATACGGAGATACGCTGCCCGCAAGGTCCTTGAATGCGGTCTCCAGATGATCACTTAGCGTCTTGCCGGTGCGCTCCACGATTTCCAAAAGTGGAGTGATGCGCTGGCGAATGGAAGGTTCGATAGCCGCGAGCGCCTTTTTCTCGCCGCGCTTGATCTTGAGAACGGGAACGTAGTGATGGGGTCCGAAGGTCACACCGCACCTCCTGATTGGGGATCCCAAAGAACAAGAGGATGTAGATCAGACCTGAGGTCTTCGTAGTACGACACGAGCGCGGAACGAGGATCCGCATTTTCAGCGGAAAAACAAATTGCAACCGTCTTGTCGAAGGTCATCAGTGCTTGAACTCTTCTTCGCGCTACGTCGGCGCCAAGTTGATCGCAGAGCGCAAGCAGTATTGCATCGAGAGTGGCGATGCGGCCTGTGAGCGATTCGGCGAAACCGGCGACGTTTTTCAAGGCTCGGAGTGCGCGCTTATCGCCGGACACGACAATGATACCAGACTCGGCTGCCGCAGCGAGTATCTGGGCTTCTCCGGGATCGATGGCAGGAATCGGAGTCAACTTGTTGAGCCACACATCGGTTGGTTGCCCTACCACTGGCATCGACTCGGCGATGGGGATGATGGCGTCGCACGCGCTCTCGCCAAATACGATTCGCAGCCTTCCGCGGCGCAGCATGTGGGGTAGCGCCGGCAAGCGACCGCAGTCTTGGAGATCCGTTCCTAACAAGCGAAGCGCGTCGTGAAGCAATCCAGCCACCGCAAGCTTGCAGAAGGCATCTGTATCAAGCAACGCGCGCATCGCGGTCGGGTTCGCCATAGATGCAACGGAGCAACGCACGATCGGTCTCAGTTGCTGCGTCGAAATCGACGTGCTGCTCCAGTTGCTGGCGCAGCTGCCGCCTGGCCCCCGAACCACGGTAAAGAGCATTTACGGCCATCGTCGCAATTGCGTACTCACGTGTGCGAGATGCCCACGCAAAGATGATCGCGCTCGCGTCGGCGCCAGTCTCTCGTTCAATTTGCGATGCGCTCTGGGCTAGGTCTTTAAAATGTTTCGCATCTACTCGCGGAGCTGAATCGTCGCCAACCAGCAGGCGAGTTGCATATCGATCCGCGGCGCGTTCGATGTCCGAGTCGTCAACGACCTCTTCCTCTCCGTCCACCACAGGCTGATCGACCCCGCAATCGCCGGCGGCAATGTGCCCCGCCTCATGAGCAACGAAGAATGCGAGGCGCCCGGGCTCATCGTGTCTGTGGCTGATCACTATTACGGGACGCCCTTCTACAATGCAGGCAAGCCCCTGAAAAGATGGAGGCGGGAGCCCCTCCACTGCGACAACCGGAATGCCTCGCCGCCAAAGATCGCTGAGGATGTGGTCGAGTTTTACGGCGGCGTCAGCACTACCCAGCTCACCCCGCCAAGCGAGACCGTCAGGTGGTGGAATTGCGGGGTTGGGTGCCGGTTCTCGCAAGCTCCGGACAACAGCTCCGGCGACCTGCATCGCCGTGTGGATAGCGGGCGCCAGGCGGTCGCGATCAAGATCCCGAATGCGTCGAAGTTGGGCGCCAGGAGCAACCTGCGGTCTCAAGACAGTGGCAAAGTCCCTGACACTGACTAACGGTAATCCGAGAAACCGCGCTATTCGAATTTCGAAGTCGGGCAAAAGATTCGGATCGCGGTCGCACGACTCGTCCCACCAATCCGGGAGGAGAACGCGTGACACGAAGTCCTTTTTGAACCCGGCCTGCGACAGGCGGCGAACCAGATTGGCAAATGTATTTCTCGTAGGGGACGGTTCCCTCATCCAACCGCACTTAGTATCGCCTCGAAAGCAAAGATGAAAGGGAGATCGCGCCGAGGCGATTCCAGGAACGGAGAATTCGGCTGTGATTCCGTTCTTCCGCAAAGGGGGGCGCCGCCATGCCTGTACGACAACGCCGAAGACCTACCCCCCGCGAACCGTGTTGCGTTCGGCATGCGCCAGTTGGAAAAGGCTTCAGGACACCCAATCCTTGGCTGCCGGAATGGGCCCGGAGCTGCTGATTCCTGTCGGCCGAGCCAATTCTATCGTTCGTGCCGGCCGTCTGACGAGCCCGCTTGGCATCGTCGATTCGGACGAGTGGCGGGCGACGCGGGTGCTGACGAGTTCAGAGGTGGTGGAACAAGTTGCGCCGAGTTTGCGCCCCGCCCAGTCCGCTACGTCGCACGGCCGTCGGCCTCCGACAGCGGTGTTCTCGAGTCGTCACGCAGGTTGAGTTGCGTTGGGACACCGACGATTCGGCGGTTGGATGCTACGGGGAGCCCAGACAATCGCTGTCGACCAATTCTGGGTGGTCAGCACCGCGTTTCCAGCGACTTGAATATGGGTGTCTCGATCGATCTCGCACCGCTTTTTCAGCCACTTGGATATGGGTGTCTGGATCGATCTCCTGTCTGACCGCGGCGGGTCCGCCCGACTCAGTTGACTTGGTCGCCGCGGAGCTCAGACACAAGTGCCTCGACAACCTCTTGCACGAGTTGATGATAGACGGCGTCAATGGCATTCGCAGCTTCGGGTCCCGTCACCGATTCTCGTGAGCTGCCGATCTGCGGGCCAATGGCGTCACCAATCTTGCCCATCGGCGCCATCACCATTCGAGGAAAGCACAGGTCGAGGTTGGTTCGATTGCACTGAAAGAGCTGGGTCGCTGATTGATCCAGCTTCGGCGTCGAACTATGAGTCCAGCGATAGAACCAGATTGACTCTCCCGATTTTACGAGGACAGCCGTCGCATCGATAGACACGGCGACAAAGCCCCGCGCCGAACTCGCATCGCGCTTTCCCAGCCCTCTCTCCAATGCCTGCGCCCGGCGCGCCGGAAGCGCGGCCACGGCCCCTTTCGTCCCTCGTCGATCCGATTCGTAGAACGTTTTCTCGAATCGTTCGTCACGCCCCGGCAGTGCCAACGCTTTCTCCAGAGAGTTCACGTGCAGGAGAATGTCCGCCCCGAGGCTTCGTGCGGCTTCGAGCGCCGTCATTCCTTCCTTGCGATTCGCAAGGGATCTAACAGCGTTCCACGAAATGACTTTGTAGCGCGATCGTGCCAGTGCTCGCTCCAACTCTGCCATCTCGACACCGCAACTCGCGCTCATTACCTCACCGACGGTGGCAGCCTCCCCGGTCGCCTGCGCGGAGGACCAATTCGCGCATCGGTCAGGCGCGTCAACCGCGACCGCGGTCAATTCCAAGCGCAGATCGTCGTAGCTCTCCGTACTGGTGACGTCAGGTTCGCGATCGGTCAATTTCTGGGTGAACGACCACTCCACAAGATACCATGGATGGGCGCATCCGAATTGAGCCATACATGCCCAAAGAAGAATCGGGACGAGACTGAGCTTCCTGAGTGCCCTCGCGGCCTTTAACACTGGAAATCCTCCGAGCGATAGTGAGCGGTGCGGACCGACCGCGCCGATAAACCTACAGTGATTGCGGAAGTGCTAATCGGTTACCCCAGCACCGCAACGAACTCGGCGACGATGCGCACCGTGCCTTCGTCTTCCGGTCCAAGGATGATCGCCTCATGGCCGGGCTCCGTCGACATGGGACGCAGGACGATTCGCGTGTGGCGGAAGCTGCCGTCAACATTCGCTCGCTTCTCGCTGTCGTAGATCTTGATCGTGTAGGCGCCCGTCTCGGGATCGAGCCGGTTTTCCAAGCGGGCGACGACGATGCGGCCGACCCGCGAACCTGCAGCGGCGAGGCGGAACAGGCACCATGCGCCGTTAGGGATTCGACGATTCATCGACTCGCCGACGACGCGAGCGACAAAGAATCCGGGCTTCGGCTGTAATGGATCTGGAAGCTCGACCCAGGTGAAGTTCTCGGGGCTGGTCAACTCCTCAGCCTGCGCCTCGGCTTCGACATGGGTTTCCGCACCGAATCGGCCGGCAGCGATGTCGAGCTGATAGAGCGGTACGCAATTCTCGAACGGCCGTACGTCTTCGATCGGCAGCCTGCGGAACGGAAGCAATTGCTCCGAATCGGCCTCAGGGGCGGCCGCGGGAACCACAAGCGGTCGAGGCTCTTCATGGCGCCGGTCCATGACTCCCAGAGTTCCCTCGATGCGGCTTCTCACGAAGCGTTCAGTGTCCTGGTCGAGGAAATGAATGTAGCAGCCCTTGAGACCGCGAGAGAGCAATACGCGGTACGTGTTCTTGACGAGGTTCAGGAAGTCCTCGCCGCGCTTCACCGTCCGGTCCTGCGATTGGGTCGGCTGCCCCTCCCAGCGCCCGTTCTGCCAGTCGTACACGAGGTCGTGTCCCCAGATCACACCGACGTAGTCGAACTCGAAACCCTGCGCGGTGTATACGCAACCGATCTGATCGATTCCCTTGGGATCGTGCGCCCAGAGGCTTGCCTTGGGGATACCCCCCGCCAAGTGGGTCGCTTCGGGCACGGCGTTCCATGGTCGTTTAAAATCGCCGACCACGACATCTGGAACCAAAGTCCCGTCGCGATTTGGCTTCGACCACTTCCAACAAAACCCAGCCGTCATTCTCGCAGTATGTCCCTCGCGGGCGCGGGCGATGATGGCACTTTCGAGTTGATGCGGGTCGGAAAAGACCTTTACCTCGAAGGCTTCCTCGTTGACGTCCCAGAGAATGTTGGCAGTCCGCTCGATCTCCAGGGTGTTGTCGACCCACCGCACGAACCCCTCGGAGCCGGCGCAGCGGAACTGGGCCTCGAGCTGAAACTCCAAGAGTTCGCAGTCATTATTGCGAGCGTGCCCGCGTATCAGCTCAGACGAGCCGATCTCATCGGGTCGCACTCCTTGCCGATCATCGACGAAGAATACGCCCACGCGAGCGGCGTCTAGCAGTTCCTGGATCTGCGGCTTGCCGGATCGAGCGGCGGCGCGTGTGAAGCGGTTCACGCTGGTCTCGCGGATTCGATGCGCTTCGTCGCAGATGAGCACGTCGATCTCGTCCGGGGCGGCGGACGCGTAACTGTTAAAGTATTTGAACTGCGCGCTGGCTCTAGTCCCAACGATCTTGCGCAGCGTCGTCGTAAAGGCCTTCGAGCCCGTGGCGTAGTGCGCGTTGCGGTGCTCTCGCGCGAGGTCGCCTACGAGGTTGAGGGCGATCACCGACTTTCCAGTTCCAGGACCTCCTTGAACGAGCACGATGGTCTTGCGGCGACCGACGAGGCCGCGGGCGGCGATCGCGCGAATCTTCTCGTAGACAACTAGCTGTTCATCGAGCAGCACATACTCCGGCAGCCCCTTGATGACGTTGCCAACATGTTCGAGCAGCTTTTTGCTGGGACGGTACTTTCCCGCTTCGACGCGGCGGAGCACGTCCATACCGTCGCCCGCCGCGAGCCTGTCCGTGAGGAAGGCGCATAGGGGGTCGAAGTCGTCGGCGCTATACAGCGGAAACTTCCCCAGGATTGCAGCGTGCTTCTCAGCCCGGAGGGGGTCGTCCTCGACCAAGTGGTAGTTGTGGAGATAAGAGCACGACGACAGGGCGACCGGCGTTTCGCCCTCGTGAAACGCGGTCTGGGTGCCTTCCAGGTACTCCTGGTACTGTCCCACCTGGCGCGAGGGATGCAGGACGTCGCGCACACCGCCACCGGTGAAGGTACGAACCAGATCGACGCCTTCTGTCTCGAAGGAACGATCCCATTGTTTGAGTTCGACGATCACAGCCTGGTCGCGACCCGTGCGGTCGCGAGCCATGACCATACAGTCGAGCCGCTTTGACGTCAGCGGCAGTTGATACTCCAAGAACACGCCATGGTCGTTGAGTTCCGCGTCCGTCATCACTTGCGACATCGCGCGCAGAGAGTTGCGCCACGACCCGACCTCAGCCGGTGAGGGGCGATAGCGATAATGACGCTCGAAGGCACGCTGGAGACGATCTGCTATCTGGTTCTGCGCAGCTGATTGGATGAAGTCGGAGCTGGAACCGGCGTAAAGTTGCATGGCTCAGATCTCCGTGTACTTCGCGTTGCGGCCTCGCGCCTTGTCGGCGGGGTAGCGCTCGGCGTTGACCGCGAGTTTGGCGACGAAGGCGGACGACAGGTCGATGTCGTGGCGTTGAGCGAACCGCACGACGAAAAACAGGATGTCGGCCAACTCGGCCTCGATCTGTATGCGGGTGTCGGCGGCGGCGACGCGAGCGTTCGACTCAACGTCGTCGCGGAAGCGGAAATGCTCGAGCAGCTCAGCGGCCTCCGTCGCGACACCAATCGCGAGATCCTTCGGGCCGTGGAACTGGTCCCAATCGCGCGCGTCGCAGAACTCGCGAACCATATTCTTCAGCTGCGCGATGCTGGTCGTGTCGTCCATTGGGCTCCAAACGATGGTTGGCTCGGCGGCGTCGTTATTTCGCGGCGTCTCAGAGAACATCGAGACGCGCTTTCGGAGAAACGTGCTTCGCGTAGCGTCGAGAGGGTCGAACGCTTGGAATGTTCAACCGTTACGATGTTTCCGACTCGTGCTAGTCGATCCCGAGAATGGATCAGATCCTGGTCGCGAAACGTCGTTGCCTCTACCAGCGTGAGGGTCTTGTCGCGAATCTCCCAGATAGCCACCGGCACTTGATAATGCGAATGGCGGCCGGCCGGCAAGTGGCGCGTGAAGAATCTGACCAGCGGCTGACGGATGCGCGGGGCATCAAACATCCCCACGAGAGTCTTCAGCATGTGAGCATGGGTACGGTGAGCGACGGCCGCCTCTCGAATCAGCCAGACGTACGTGGACAACGAAGAGACCTTCGCCCTCAATCAAGTCCACGATACCCACGAGGTCTCGCGGCCCTCGGGCCCGACCGGGTCGGGAACGGAACATTCCAAGTGCGATCTGCGTTATCTGTTTGAGCGAAGGAACAATTCCAGATTCTCGACCGACGATGCGATTCCCATTCCGAGATCGAGCTGCGCCACGACCAGTTCATCCACGGGCGGATGTTCGCGCGCGGTGAAATCAAGGAGTCCTGCACCCTCCATGTTGTCCCGCCAATTGGCGGCGACCAGATCCGTATCAAAACAGTCGCCAGCAATGACCACTCCCACGACCAGTCCCGATTCGGCCGCGACGACCGGACCGCCGCTCATGCCTTCCTCCGCGTGCCCAGCGAAGGCGAACATCGACGCACGCGTCTCGGTCGCCGGCCATGATCTGGTTGCAAGGAGTGGGCGTCTATCAGTTTGGCCTCCCGAGAGAAGTCCCTCTGTGGACCAGGCAAACATCAACGTTCCCTCGGAAGGTGGCTGACCGAGGCTGAACCACTCAGTGATCCTGGAGTCGACCCGCAGTAAGGCGAGGTCGAGCGTTTTGCTCGCAGCGCATACCCGCGCCGGCGTGGACCTTTCACCGCCGACAGCGAAGCCGCTCGATTTGAGTAACACCCAGTCGAGATCAGCGACTACATGTTGGCAAGTCACGAGGTGGTACTCCCCAACCGCGAACGCGGTGCCACACCGAAAATCTTCGTTTAGACCACCGGCAACGAGAAAGATGGGCGGGGTACCCGATTCCGCCTGAGGCAACATTCGCATTCGTCCAGTTTCTCCGGGCGTTGGGAGTTCCGTCACGCCTTCTTGAACAGAGGAATCACCTCCGCCCCGTTTTTCAACGAATCCAGGTAGTCCGCCCACGCCTGCATCATCTTGCGGCGCTCCGGCAAATGCTCGGCAAAGTTGTACGCGGCACTGACGCTGTTACGTTCCGCGTGCGCCAGTTGGCGCTCGATGACTTGATGATTCCAGCCGTGTTCGTGCAGCAGGGTGGATGCCATGCTGCGGAATCCGTGGCCAGTCATTTCGCCTGTCGCATAACCCATGCGGCGCAACGCGGCGAGGACCGCGTTGTTGCTCATCGCCCGGTCCCGCGATCTTGCGCTCGGGAACACGAAGCGCGGCGCGGCGGGCCTTGATGGCATCAGGCGGTTGGTGAGCGGCTCGATCTCGCGGAGGATTTCGACCGCTTGCCGCGACAGCGGAACGATATGCTGCTCGCGCATTTTCATCCGCTCGCCGGGGATGCGCCACTCGGCCTTGTCGAGATCGATCTCTTGCCACTGGGCTTGCCTCAGTTCGCCAGGTCGCACGAAAACGAGCGGTGCGAGTTGCAAGGCGGACTTGGTGACGAAGTACCCCTCGTAGCCATCAATCGCGCGCAGCAACTCGCCGATGCGCTTCGGTTCGATGATCGAGGCGTGGTGCTTCTCCTTCGGCGGCGGCAACGCGCCGCGGAGGTCACCCGTGGGGTCGCGCTCGGCGCGGCCGGTCGCGACGGCGTAGCGGAAGACCTGGCCGCAGTTCTGCATCGCCCGATGTGCCGTCTCCTGTGCACCGCGGCCCTCGATCCGGCGCAATACGGCCAGCAGCTCGGGCGCCTTGATCTCGGCGATGGGCCGCCTGCCGATCCACGGGAATACGTCCAGCTCCAGTCGGCGCAGTATCCTATCGCCGTGGCTCGCCACCCATCCGGGCGAGAACTTCGCATGCCACTCCCGGGCGATGGCCTCGAAACACTCGGCGCCGGCTTGGGCGAGCTTCTCCGCCTTACGCGCCATTCCCGGATCGACGCCGGCAGCTACCAGTCGACGGGCCGCGTCTCGTTTGTCCCGAGCAGCCTTCAGGGACACGTCGGGGTAAACGCCCAAGGAGAGCCTCTTCTCCCTGCCGGCGACGCGATACTTAAACCGCCACCACTTGCCGCCCGCGGGACTCACTTCGAGGTACAGACCGCGGCCGTCGAACAGCCTGACGGCTTTCGCCCGCGGCTTGGCGGCCTGCACCGCCTTGTCAGTCAGGGCCATTTTGGGGCAACTCCCTTCCAGCGTTCCCCTAGTGCCCCCGGAGTTGCCCCATACGTGGGGGCAGCAGTCATCGGATGGCGTGGGAACATGCGGGACACCATAAAACAAAAAACCCACTGTTTCCAGTGAGTTTTTGGACTTTCTCGGTTCCTCTCGGAACCCTTGAAAGTGGAGGCGGGGGGAATCGAACCCCCGTCCGAAAGCGATTCACAACGGCTTCTCCGTGCGCAGTCCGGTGATTTGATCTCGCCTTGGGGACTCCCACTGGACAGGATTCCCTTTGGCCAGCTCATTTGATTTTCGTCCCCGGCCTATGAGCGTCGGTCAGGGCTTATCCCGATTTGCGTCGCCTGGGTCCGGTCCTACGGGTTCGGGCCGGTCAGACGCCAGCGGCCTTAAGCCGCCAGAGCGAAAGAATCGTCTGCGTGTACAATACACAGCCTGGACATTGGCTGGCGCCCAGGAACCAGTTGCACGCTACCGCTGTTGCACAACCTCCGTCGAAACCTTGTCGCCCCCATGGCGATGTCTCCGACTGTAAGGGCGCCCTGCCCCTATGGCAAGGGGCGGTTTTGGAGATTTCAGATTTCTGATTTCAAACTTCAGGTTTCCAGGGGCGTGTTCTCTGTTTATTGCTCCTGGGCTATTTCTTGAACGGATGGCTCGTCGGCCCATGCTGCGATGTCGGCGATGGCGGCGCGGCGGGCTCGGACTTTGTACCAACGCACGCCGATTGCCGCGGCTGCTGCTGCCGCGACGGTGGGCCAGAACCATGGCGCGGCGCCGGTCGCCGCTTCGATGCCTTTCTGGCCAATCACTACCCGCAATGCGGTGAACGGCGCCATGCCTACCACGGTTGCGAGGACGTAGTCGCGCCGCCGCACGCGCGAGACGGCCATCAGTAGGTCGATGCCGGGGTTGAGCCAGAACACCAATCGCATCGTCGCTACCATCCGCAGCGGGTTGCGCTCGAGGCGATCCTCGAAGCGACGCACGCGCGGCGGGATCTTCGAACGCGCCCAGTCGCGTCCGAGTTGGCGCGCCAATGCATAGGTGCCGAGACTCGCAACGACTGCGCCGATGACCGAGTACAGTATCGCAAGCGGCGTCGGCCATAGCGTTGCCGATATCCAGATCGGCGGGCCGGCCAGGAAGAAGACGTTGAGCGGGATGAGCAGGGCAATGAAGATCAGCGGCCCGGCGACGCCGGCGTCAGCGACGGCGGCGCGCACCCGCTCCGGTGAGGCGTAGTCGAATAGCCCCGCGCTCCACGCCGCATAGCCGGCGCCGAGCGCGACGACGGCGATCAGCGGTTGCCTCAGGTTGCGGCGTTGGTTGGGGGCTCGCATTGGGGGAATCTCGACCGACCGGGATCGTTCGGCCACATTGCACCATGCCCGTCCAGGGATGGGTGACGCAAGTGTCGGTCGGCAATGCCGGGTCGGGCAGAGGCAAAGGGGGGCGATTCACCCTTTGGCTGGCGGTGTTTTTCGCGCCGCGGGTCGCCCTTCGACGCTGCCCTGGCTCAGTCGCTCTCCGCGGCGTGCGCGGCCGCGCCCAGGGCGGCGCCGGCTCGCAGGCGTTCTGCTTCCTCGCCGAGGATACGGCGGCGCTCGTCGTAGGGCGGATGGAGCGCGAGAAACTGGGTGACGACATCGACGCTGTGACTCTCCTCGAAGGCATCCATCAGCGCGACGCCGGCGTCGGCGTTGTAACCGGCACGGTGGGCGAGGCGAAGGCCGAGGAGGTCGGCACTGCGTTCCTTGCCGCGGCCGAAGCGATTCAACACTCCCGTTGCCAGCGGCGGTGAGACGATGCCGGCTGTCAGCATCCATCCAAGTCGAAGTGCCTTCTCCGATGTGGACGGCGGCGTGAGATGTCCGAGCGCTATGTGCGCAACCTCGTGGCCGAGGGTGACGGCGAGCATGTCGTCGGTGGCGAGCACGTCGAGAAACGGCGAGGCGATCCCGACGTATGCACCGCCTTCGCCCTTTGCCGCGAATGCGGAGCGGTTCGACGCGGCCATGACGACGAAGTAGATGTCGATCGGCCAGCGCTCCGGCGTGACGGTAACGCTGCGTGTCTTGCCGTCGCGCTGCAGCGTGAACTCAACCGGATCACCGGCGTCTACCGCTTCATACCTCTCCGGTGGTTGCCCCTCGATCGCGACCAACCGCCATCCGACCTCGAGATCTTGCGCCACCGGGCTGGCAGGGTCTACCCAGGCGATGTAACGCCCCGGTTGGCCGGGCTCTTCACCGAACAAACGCGCGCTGCTGGCGTTGACCGTTGTAGTCATGAAGTTGTTTGTGTAACCCGGCTCCATCGTCCCCAGCGACTCGCCAATGTCTTCATCGCTCAGTTGCATTACGACCTCGCGGCCGATTCGCAGCACCCGAGCCCAGTCCTCGATGGCGACGCGCAAGGCCAGGTCGGGGTCGATGCCGGCCCGCTCGTTGGCATGCATCGCCCGGCGCCCGTACGGCGCTTCGAGCGGGCCGTGTAGTTCAACCAATCGCAATGGCAACGCCTCGCGACTCATGCGAGCGACGTCCGCCGCCGGGTGTGGTATCGGGCGTAAGACGGTGCGAAAGCGATGGCGGCCGGGATCGAAGTAAACGATCTCGCCGCGTTCGAGGTAGGCCAACTCGAACAAGCTAGCCGATTCGACCGAGGCCGAATTGCCGGTCCACCGCACCCGCAAGGCGTCGGGCACGCCGTAGTCGTCGACGATTCTCGCCACCGACGGTCGCAGGTGGGCGGCGGCCTGCAACAGATTGGAACCGTCGTTGCTGGGCGAGGAAGATTTGAGGGGTGTAGCGGCAAAGTCCGCTCGTTCGACGCGCAACCAGATGCCGTCGCGATTGGTGAGATACCAGGTCACCGTCTGCGGCGCGTACATCCCGGCACCGCAGCCAACTCCGTGTAGTGCGGCGAGGAGAACCGCGGCGACGCGAAACGATGCGTTCATCGATCATTTCCGTCGCGGCGTGCGCGGCCGTCAGCTATGCCCTGCAACCGAGGACGAGTAATGGTCGGCTCGCGGAATGCCTGATCGGGCAGAGGCATGGGCAAAGGCACAGGCGAAGGGGGGTCAGGTCACTGCACCGGCGGCCTTCAGCGCGATGATCTCCTCCCAGTCGTAGCCGAGATCCTGCAGGATCGCTTCGCCGTGCTCGTTGAACTCGGGGGCGCGGGCGGTGGCGGTAGGCGCCTCGTCGAACTGTACCGGGCTGGCGACCAGGTCGAACTCGACCCCCTGCTTGGTCGCCGCGCGCGCAAGGTAGCCGTTGGCTTCGACCTGCGGATCGGCCGCCACCTCGAGGGTGTTCTGCACCGGCGCCCACTGCCCTTTCATCGTGCTCAGCCGCTGCGTCCACTCGGCCAGAGTCGCGCCGGCAAACACCTCGCCGATGATCTCGCGCGCGATGCCGCCGTTCAGCATCAGGCTCTCGTGCGTCGCAAAGCGCTCGTCTTCGATCAGATCGGGGCGGCCGATGTGGCGGCAGAAGTCGGGCCAGTAGTGGAACCCCTGCAACATCACCAAGCTGATGTTGCGACCGTCCGACGTGCCGTAGACGCCGACCAGCGGGTTGCCGGGCCCGGTGCCGGAGAACTGGATGGGCGCCCACGGCATCTTCATCTGCAGCGACAACGCGATCGCCGCGGACATCGCCCACGCGCCCATCGCAAGCAGGGAAACGTCGATCAGCGACGGCTCGCCGGTGCGCTCGCGCTTGAACAGCGCGGCGGCGATACCGCCGGCGATGGTCATGCCGCCCATCGAGTCGCCGTAGGCCGGGCCGGGCTGCGGCGCGATCCCCTTAACCTCCGGCGTCGTCGTACCGGATGCGCTGCCGGCGCGACACCAAAACGCGGTCATGTCGTAGCCGCCGCGGTCGCGGTCCGGCCCCTTCGGTCCGAACGACGTGCCGCGCACATAGATGATCTTCGGGTTGTGGGCGCGGATGTCGGCGACGTCGATCTTCAGCTTGGCGAGCACCCCGGGCAGCTTGTTGGTGAGAAACACATCAGACGTGGCCGCCAGCTTGTAGAGAACCTCGACCCCCTCTGGCTTCGACAGGTCGATGCCGATCGATTTCTTGCCGCGGTTGGAGTGTTCGTTGAGAACGTGCACGCCCTGCGACAGATCCATCACACCGCTGCGCGCCAGGCCGCGCATCGCATCACCGCGCTCGGCGTGTTCGACCTTGATGACGTCGGCACCCCAGTCGGCGAGGACGGCCGAGGCGGCGGGCACGAAGGTGTGCTCGGCCACTTCAAGGACGCGAATGCCCTTCATCACATCGACCACTGCGTACTCCTTTGCGCGCCTCCGCGGCGTGCTCGTCTCGAGACCCGCCAGCACCCGACGTAGCCCGGTCGTCGTGTCGCGTCAAAGCGACGGTGTCGGCATGCGGCGAGACGGGGGATCGGGTTGAAGTCACATCGCTTTCGATCGGGGCAGATCTAATGTTTCGTCGTTGCCGCGGGGGATCGAGACGGTGAAGACTGAACCCTCTCCTTCGGTGCTCTCGACGGTGACGATGCCGCCGAGGAGATCGACGTAACGGCGGACGATGTGCAGCCCCAGCCCTACCCCGTCGTGACGACGCGTCGTCGAGCCGTCGACCTGGCGAAACGGCTCGAAGATAGCCGCCTGCTGGTCCAACGGAATTCCCTCGCCGGTGTCGGCGACTTTCAGCAGAAGGAGTCCGTTCGAAGCCTGCACGCTGACCTTGACGCTGCCCTCGTCGGTGAACTTGATCGCATTGGTGATCAGGTTCTTGATCACTACCTTCAGCTTGGCGGCGTCGGTGCGAATCTCCGGCAGATCGACGGGGGCGTCCCACACCATCTTCACCTGCGGCTTGTGTTCGAGTAGCGGCGCGACCTCGACCCGCAGTTGCTCGAGCAAGCGCCGGATGTTGGTCTCGCGCTGGTCGACATCGATCTTGCCCTGCTCCAAACGACTCAGATCGAGTGTCGAATTGATCAGCTCGAGTAGGTTCCAACCACTCTGTTCGATGCGGTTGCAGACGGCCTTCTGATCGGCGGACATTTCGCCGTATTCGCCCTCGCGCAGCAGGTCGTTGAAGCCGAGGATGACGTTGAGCGGCGTGCGCAACTCGTGCGACATGGTGGCGACGAACTCGGACTTGAGACGGTTTGCCTTTTCGAGGGACGAAGTCAGGCGCGAGTTTTCCAGGGCCAGCGACGCCAGGTGCGCGATACCGCGCGCGATGCGCTTCTGCGCCTGACCGAATGCGCCACCCCCGCCGACGTAGCTCGCGGTGTGGATGCCGATCAGCTCGTCGCCGCGCCGCAATGCCATGTACAGCGTCGTCGTCAGGTCATAGCGGTCGCGCAGCGCGGGCAGCGCCAACGGATCGTCCGGGTCAGCGTGCCGCACCTCGACCACGTCGTCCTTGCGCAGCGCCTCGGCCAGGCCGGCGTAGAGTTCTGGCGGAGCGCCAATCTCCTGCACGGAAAGGGTTCCCGAGTCGCCCCCAAACCAGCCGACCGGTACCAGGTCGGACGAGTCGGGCAGCAGCATCAACGTCGCACTGCTGTGACACTGCAGCAGCTCCGGGGTGAGTCGGCACAGCCGATCGACGACGACCGCCGCATCCAGCACGGCGATCAGTTCGCGGCCGACGCGCGCCATCGCCGTCGAGATGCGCACCTCTTGCTGCAGCACCTGCTCGAGTTGCTTCTGCTCGGTGATGTCGCGCGCGACCGTAGAAAACGCCGTCACGGCGCCGTCGCGGCCGCGGTGCGCCACGACCACCTGGGAGATGGGAATTTCGTCCCCCTCCGGGCCGTATACCGCCGACTCGCCCTGCCACGACCTTTCGCGCAGGGCCGTCGGGATCGCTTCCTGACGCATCAGTTGCCACGCCCACTGCGGTTGATGGTCGGCGACGTGCACGCCGGCGATATCGCCGTCCTCTGAGATACCGAGCATGGCGCGGCCGGCTGCGTTGTAGTAGAGAGCCTGCCCCTCGCGATCGCATATGCCGACCAGATCCGGCGTCGCCTCGAGCACTTCGAGCAGGCGCCCCTGCTCTTCCTCCAATCGCGCCCGCGCCGTGATGTCCTGCCCCGCACCGAAGATGCGAATTTCGCCATCCGGTGATTGCGCCGGCTTCATGTGCGTGCGCAAACGGCGGACCTCACCGCTCTTGGTGATGATGCGGTACTCCGGGGCGGCCGCTTCGCCGCCCAGCAACAATTCGCCCGCCTGCCGTATCGTCTCTTGATCGTCCGGGTGGACCAGTTGCTCCCACGGACGTTCGGCGAGGTCTTCGATCCGGTAGCCGGTGATGCGCGTGAACGACTCCGTCACCCAATCGAACGAAACGCCGTCCGGCCCGGCAGTGGCCGCGTAGGCGAAGTCGGACATCATTTCCGACACGGTGCGATAGCGGGATTCCGACTCCGCCAACGCTTCGTACAACCGCGACAGCTCCTGCGTGCGGTCGGAGACCATCCCCTCCAATCGGCGAACCCATTGCACCCCGCGATCGGCTCGCTGCCGCTCCGCCTTGATCTCCTTGATGACGTAACCGTAGAAGAGCGCGACGGTATAAAAGAATACGACCTGGATCAGATTGTTGGGATGCCAGCCTTCCACGTAGAGGTTGATCAGACTCAGCGCCGTGCTGCCGAGCAGCACCAGAAACAGGCTCTCACCGAGCGCCGCCAGCGACAGCACGAAGAAGTAGAGCAGGAAGAACTCCTGCCCCGCGGCGCCGGTCGAGTGCAGCGCCCATGACACCCAGAGCGTATCGGCGATGAGAATCGGCGCTTCGACGTACCAGGAGAAGACCAGCGACGGGGACACCATGGACAGCGCTACGTTGGAAGCCAGCGCGAAGGCGATCATCATGCCCTGGCTCGGCGAGATTCCGTCTTGCTGAAGCAAGACTAGGTACGAGGCGGCGATGATGAACACGTACCGCAGCAGCAGGAAGAGCCCTTTCCTGCCGCCGCCCAGGTGTTTGAAATCCGAAGCGTCCGACATCTCACTGTCGGCGCCGCGCAAGAAACGGGCCAGTGCGTGGTGACCGGTCATCTGCACGGGCATCCTTGCCCTCAAAATCGAATTAGGCAAGGCAGCGACATGACCCTGACATCGCACGGTCATTCAACCGGGCGCCAACCGCATGGTCGAGCAATACGACCGGCCGGCCGGCTGCCGGGCGGTCCCCTACCGCAAAAAATGCCACGTGACCGCCGCCGTCCTCGCTCCGGGACGGCGGACCGGCGGACTCCTGGACCGCTGACCTACTGGAGTAGGCTTTCGCGCATGTCGTCCATGAAGACCGACATCGAACGCAGCGCCTCTCCCGGCCAGCGCTCCGCCTGTACCAGAACGGCGAACGCCAGCAGCATGGCGGACTGCATCACCGCCTCCGCGTCCCGGTGTTCGATCGCCGGAAAGAGGTCCTCGTCGTGCACGGAAACCGATACGTCGAATCGCCCCGATCGATCTCGAATCACTCGCTCTTCCATCATGATCACCTGTTCCCCTCGACCGAACTGTACTACCGGTGAGCTTGCCGTGTACATTCCGGAATACTGCGGATGTTTCTACGGGAAATCCCCAATACTAACGCTCGAAAGGACGCTTTCAGCTGAGTCCATCGCGCGTCATCCGGTAGCGCATCGCCAGCATGAAGTGCGCCATATGCTCGAGGTACTCGTCGAGCCACGGCTCATCCTCGGTCAACACCGAAAGTGCCGCCGCGACCGCCGTGCTGAGCACCTCCTCAGCTCGGTCGTGTTCGATCGCCTCGTGGAGGACGCAACCCTGGACTTCGATGTCCACCGAGAAGAGCCCGGTCCGATCTGCAATCATTTTGCGCATCGTCCCCTCCCGCGCTCCAAACATCCTCTTCCACGCACCCACCGCCAGGAAGCGCTGTCACCTCACATTGCGTTAAGTTGAGGAGAACGATGTTGGTGATTGCACAGCACGTTCGGGTCACTTCTCGCGCCATCGGAATGTCGCAAGGGGATTTGGTCTGGCATTCGCTCCGTGATACAGCCCGAACCGCGTGCGGCGCCGAGAGCGCCGACATTGCAGCCACAAGCGCGGAGGGACGTCGGTGAAGAATCTATTTTCTGTCGAGGGCAAGGTGGCGTTGGTCACCGGCGGATCGCGCGGCATCGGCCTGATGATCGCCCGCGGTTTGGTCGAGAACGGCGTCAAGACGTACATCTCTTCGCGCAAGAAGGACGTCTGCGACGAGGTCGCCGCCGAGTTGTCGCGCGGCGGCACTTGCATCTCCTTGCCTGCCGACCTCGGCGCCGACAACGGAGCCGCGGAACTGGTAAAGCGTCTCGGCGAACGCGAACCCGCGCTTAACATCCTGGTCAACAACGCCGGCGCGAATTGGGGAGCGCCCTTGGCCGATTACCCGGACGACGCCTGGGACAAGGTGCTCGGCCTCAACGTCAAGGGCGTGTTCAATCTGACGCGCCACTGCCTACCGCTATTGGAAAAGGCGGCCACTGCCGAGGATCCGGCGCGCGTCATCAACATCGGCTCGATCGACGGCATCCAGATTCCCGCCCTCGAGACTTTCGCATACTCCTCCAGCAAGGCGGCGGTGCACCACCTGACACGCGTTCTCGCGCACCATCTCGCGGCGAAGAAGATCACCGTCAACGCCGTCGCGCCCGGCCCCTTCGAAAGCAAGATGATGGCCGAGACGCTGCGCAATTTCGGCGACATGATCGTCGCCTCCTGCCCACTCAAGCGAATCGGCACGCCGGAGGACATGGCCGGCGTCGCCATCTACCTGTCGTCGCGCGCCGGCGCCTACGTGACCGGCGCGGTCATTCCCGTCGACGGCGGGATTCTCATCAAGCCGTAGCGAGACTTCGCGGAACTTCGCTCCTCGAGATCACGGGACAGGGAGGCGGGACGAGGCGACGATCTATTTCGTTACCGGCCTCGCTTCGAAGTCGTCCGGCGAAACGCCGGTAGCGAGGCTGACGACCCGGTTGGCGCGCTGAACTGGCTCAACCCTCCAATTTGATCGCCTGCCGCGGGCAGCGGCGGACGGCCTCCTCGACCTTGGCGCGCAGGGCCTCGGGCGGCGTCTCATCCTTGATGATCAGGAAGTCGTTCTCGTCGACCTCGAACACCTCAGGGGCGACCTTCATACACACCGCATTGGCTTCACAGAGGTCAAAATCGACGACAATCTTCATGTTTCGCTTCTCCTTGTTCCCATCACGGACCGAACTGCGCGCGGCACTTTTCCGCTCGCGCTCGTCTCATTAGTTTCCCGAGTCCGGCATATCGCAGAGCCTGCACGGCCTCATCGAGCGGAACAGTAGCGTTTTCGATTTGCCGGGTAAAACGCCCGGCAGCGCCCTACCTAGATCGCTCGCCACTTCGTCGCCGGGTATCGCAGTGACCGCTATCGCCGGGGTGGTTGCGATACAGCAGGCCGTTGGCCTGCTCGCATCTTCGCCACTGCCGCGTGCATGTTCGCGCATTCATGCAAGGCTATTACTCGCACCCGATTACCGTGCCAACCGATGCGCATACGGCACAAGAGTTGCTTCCCCGCCCGAGCTATATGGTGGAGACGACGCAAGGCGCCCCGGGGCGGGAGTGGCGCAGTCGCATGAGTGCGCCCGTGCGATTGCTCGTCGCTCTATTGATCGCCCAATCGGCGAGCGTCAGTTTCGCCGAGCCGTTTGCCTACGTCGCCAATCTCGGTTCGGACGATGTCTCGGTAGTCGACGTCGCCACCAACCAGGTCGTCGCCACGGTAGCCGCCGGCAGTGATCCAAACGGCATCGCGGTGTCCGCCGATGGTCGGCGCGTCTACGTCAGCAACTTCCTGACGAACGACATCACCGTGCTCGATACGGACAGCCAGGCCGCCATCGCCGCGATCGGCGCCGGCGAGGGTCCGGTGGGAATCGCCGTCGACCCGGACGGGCGACACCTCTACGTCGCCAATCGCGAGGCCGCGAGCCTTTGGCGGGTGGATACGGAAACCGATCAGGTCACCGATACAGCGCTGCTCGCGCCGGGTCCCAACTCCGTCGCGATCACTCCCGACGGTGCCGTCGCGGTGGCTACCAGTTCGTTCACCAAGTTCCCCGGCATCGTCAGTTTTCTCACCCTGCCGGGGCTGGCGGCGGCAACCACCGCGGTACAGCGAAATCCGACGCGCGTCGCCATCTCGCCGAACGGTGCGACGGCGTGGGTCACCAACTTCCGCTCGCTCGCCGTTTCGGTTCTCGACATCGCCTCGCGGCAGACGCGAACGACGGTGCGCCTGTCGGATCGACCGACCGGCGTCGGCGTCAACCCCAACGGTTCGTTCGTCTACGTCACGACGATCGACGGTTTCGTCCAGGTGATCGATACCGTCTCCAACCGCGTGCACAGCAAAATCCCGGTCGGTGCCTGGCCGTCGGGCATCGGCATCGTCCGCAACGGCAGCATCGGTTACGTGCCGAACTTCGACGACGACACGGTTTCCGTCATCGACCTCGTTCACCACCAGGAAGTCGCGACTATCGACGTCGGCGAGCACCCGTTCGCCGCCGCCGTCAACTGCGTCGGCAACGGCTGTTTCGAGGCGCCGCTGACGGCTATTCCGACGAACACACCGACGCTCACGCTGACGCCGTCGCTGACCCCGACGTCGACCGATACGCCGACGATTACGCCGACGCCGACGATCACCAACACGCCGGTGCTGAGCGGCGACGAAGCCGTGATCCGCGCCAGTTCGACGACGGTTCGCCCCGGCGACAAGGCTCTGGTGCAGATCAGTCTCGATACCGGCGGCGCCGACATCGCGTCGCTGCAACACGTCATTCACCTACAGGCGCCGCTGCTGATCGCAGCCGGGGTGACACCCGGCACGCTCGATTGCGTTCGCAACAGCGGGATTCGCAAGAACGCCACGCGAGTCCAAGGCGCCGGCGGCTGTCCCTCTCTCTGTTCCACCGCCGATGTCATCGTCGCCTCCCTGGTCAACGTCGACCCCATCGATGACGGTTCCCTGCTCTACTCTTGTCGCGTCGACGTACCGGTCGATGCGCCGCAGGGCTCGTACCTCTTCGAACTGCGCGAGCCGGAGGCTTTTGCGCCCAGTCACAGCTATGTCGAGATCTTTACTCGCAGCGGCGCCATCGTCGTCAGCGGATCACCCCGCCCGACCAGCACGCCGCTACCGACCCACACGCCGACGCGCACGCCGACGCACACCCACACTCTCTCGACGACGGCGACAGCGACGACGACACCCGACGGCAGTGAGGTCGTCATCGTCGGATCGACCGTTGACGCCGCCCCCGGCGATACGGTGAACGTCGAGTTCCACCTGCAGACGGGGGTCCACTCGGTCGCTGGTGTCGAGGCCTATGTCACCTACGACCGACATCTCGCGCTGGCGATGCCCGACGTAAATGACGCGTGCCAGGTCGCCCCCGACATCGGCAAGATTGCCGCTCTATCTTCCAAGCCGAACGGTTGCCGAGGCGATGTCTTCGGCGAGTGCGATAGCTTCATCATGATCATACTCAACTTCACGGCGCTGGATCCGATACCCGACGGATCCCGATTGCTTTCGTGTCAGTTCCGCGTCGACACCGGCGCGCCTGCCGGCCTGCACCCTCTCGAGATCACCCTCCCCGGTGCCAGCGATCCAGGCGGCGAGGCAATTCGCAGCACTGCCGTTTCCGGCGGCGTGCGCGTGTTCAACGGCATTACCGCCGGCGAAACGGAGCGGCCATTGCGCCCGGCTGTTGACACGACGGCGACCGGATCTCAGGCAGCCGGCGGCGGTGTTTGTGTCGGCGGCGAGAGTGGCGGCAGCGCTTGCGACAGCGACGGCGACTGC
>JBGTMF010000479.1:0-9105 GCA_041743795.1 Thermodesulfobacteriota bacterium
AGCGCTCGTCGCCGACCGCGCAGCGCCTCGACCGCGTGTCGCAACGCGCGCGCGACCCGGTGCGAGAGCGCCGGGATCGTTCGTTTGCTAGTGAGAAAATCGGGCAGCGCGTAGAGCGTGATCGCGATCGCGGCGCCGATACCGACGATGGAGAGGAATCCCAACTCGCGAAAGGCCGGCGATGTGGTCATCGTCAGACCGGCGAAACTCGCCATGGTGGTGGCCGCGCCTAGCAGGAGCGTGGGAGCGAGGCGGCGAACCGTCACTCGGGCGGATGCGTCGCCGAGAAGGGCGTGGTGATTGATGACGTGAATCGAGTAATCGATGGCGACGCCAACCAGGGCGGCTGCGAAGGCGATGGAGAGCCCGTCCAGTCCACCGAGCACGACGAGGCCGGCGGTAGTGCCGACGATCATACCTATTAGTCCGGGCAGCAGGGCGAGGAGGAAGGGCGTGGCGGAGCGGAAAAATAGAAGGAACAGCGCGGCGACACCGGTGAAAGTACAGGCGCCAATCCAGTAGATGTCGCGCCGGATGCTCTGCTCGGCGCGCACGGCGATGCGGTTGGCGCCGCTCGTCTCGATCGTCAGAAGTCCCTCGTTGCGCTCCTCGACATCGGCGATCGCCGCCTCGAGGTCGGCGAGGAAGGCGGCTTGGATACCCGATGCGAAATGGCTGTTTCGAGTGGCCAACAGGATCAAGGAGAAGCGGCCGTCGGCTGAGGTGAGTCGCCCGTCTCGCACCGGCAGGTCGGGTTGACTGTGTCGCGCCTCGTCGAGAAAGTCTTGAAAGATGCCGAGAGGGTCACTCAGCAGCAAAGGCTTCAAAAAGGTCGAAGTTGGGCGCTGCAGATCGCGCAATAGTTCGAGCGCCTTCTGCTCCAAACCACTGGGCGAGAGCACGGCCGGAAGTTCTCGTTCGGGGTGTTGCGAAGCGAAGTAGAAGCGCCGCGGGAAGTAGATCTCCCGTGCCTGCTCGAAGATGTCGTCGGACAGCCGAGCGCGCGTCCAGGCGACTTCGGGATGATCTGCGATTGCCCGCTCCAACTGCTCCGCCGCCGCATTCGCCACCGTTGGGTCGTCGGCTCCGACGCTGATGACCATCGTCCGCGTCAACTCGCTGTTGGCAAGCTTGCGCGACAACGCCGCCAATCTGGCCTGCCCGCCGTCCGGCATGAAGTTGGTGATGTCGGTGCCGATGTGCAGATGAGTCGCACAAAAGAGCAGCATGACGACCGCACCCAGCAGCAGTACGGCCCGGCGCAACGGCGGCGTCACGGCGGCGTCGGCTGCGGCCGGCGAAACAGTCGATCAATCTCGGCGGCGGAGAACTCACGGCGATCGTCGAGCGCGTCGAATCGCGTCTCGCTGAAGTCGCCGCCGGGTTCGCGCAGAATCATCGAGCGCATGCCACTGCCGTCGCCCTGGAGGGTGATCGAGGCGATCATCTTGGCGAGGGGATCGCCTCGCGGTACCAACGCCAGCGACCATGAGTCGCCGGCGACGGTGAACTCGGGCGAATAGCGGCTTCGCAACGCCTCGAGATCGCCGTTGAAGAGGACGATGAAGTTCTCGACGAAGATCCGTGCCACGGCATTGGCGCCGAGGTCGATGCGATCGCCGCCGGACTCGTCGTCGAAGATGAGCCGGTCGCCGTCGATGATGAGGGCCGACACGCCTGGATACGACGTGTAGCGGGCCATGCGGTCGGGTGGGATGAAGTACAGTGTGCCCCTGGTCTGCAGCGGCGCTTCGAGCAGCGCCAGGTGCTTGGTTTCGGTGAACTCCGCGACCACCCCCGGGGTGGTCGCCATCACCCGCATCAGGTCTTCGAGCGTCGACGGAGGTGTCGCCGCTGCGGCCGCCGGCGTCGGCACGGTATCGGCGTCGACCGGTGGCGGAGGAGTCGCGACGAGCGCGACCAGCACCAGCAGTGCGCCGCGCCATGCGCTGTCTCGCCGCCAGCCGTCTGGGTAGCCAATCGGGCGTTGCACTGCGCTCACGCCGCGGCGCCGATCGACAGGCCTTCGCCGCGCATCATGGCGAGGATTCGCTCGATGTCGTGATCCTGACGCCGGTCGTCGAGTACCATCGGAACATCGGCGCGAACGACGGCGTGTAATGCGCGCGCTCGCGGCCCACAGCGCTCGACGCCGCGTAGATCGACGGCCTGCAGGGCGCCGAGGAGACCGATCGCCGCTACGGTTTCCGTCAACTCGAGGACGCGCAGGCAGTCGCGCGCTGCGATGGTGCCCATGCTGACCTTGTCCTGGTTGTGTGATTCCGTGCTGCGACTGAAGGCGCTGGCCGGCATGGTCAGCTTGAGCGCTTCCGCGGTCAGGGCGGAGGCCGAGATCTGCATGGCCTTGAAGCCGTGGTGCACGACCTGGTCGGCGGCCACGAGATTGGCCGGCAGTCCGTCGCTCGTCTCGGGTGCGCAGACCAGCACCAGCTGGCGATCGAGAAGGTCGGCGACGCTGGCCACTTGTGCTTTGAGTAGATCGGCGATCATGCAGACGTGGCCGCCGTAAAAGTTACCGCCGTGCAGGACCGCGCCGTCCGCGGCTATGATGGGATTGTCGTCGACGCCGTTGAGCTCGATCTCCAGCACTTGCCGGCCGAAGTCCAAACCGTCGAGTAGCGTGCCGATCACCTGCGGAGCGCAGCGCAGCGAGTAGCGATCCTGCTGGCGAGCCGGCGCCGGCGCATCGCCGGCGCCGCGGTCGAGGTCGGCGCGAATCCAGGCGCCGCAGCGGGCCTGTCCGGGATGCGGTTTCGCCGCCAGTAGACGATCGTCGAAGTGTTCCGGGTTGCCGTGCGTGACGTCGACCAGGATTGCCGTGATCGCCGACGCCAGTCGAGCCAGGCGGCTGGCGCGAGCGTGCGCCATGCAGGCCAACGCCGTCATGACGGCGGTGCCGTTCATCAGCGCGAGACTTTCCTTCGGCTGCAGCACGAGCGGTCGCAGATCACTTCGTCTATGTGCCTCGGAAGCTTCCATCGGATCGCCGCCCAGCGTCACCTCGCGTTCACCGGCGAGAGCCGCCGCCAGATACGACAGAGGAGTGAGATCGCCGGAGGCGCCGACGGAACCCTCCGACGGGATGCGCGGCAGCAGTCGCAGGTTGAGGAACTGCACCATCCGCTCCAGCAACTCGAGACGCACGCCCGAGAAGCCGCGGGCCAGGGACACCAGGCGAAGGAGGACGACGGCGGCGGCGGCGTCCTCTTCGAGAACAGCGCCGGTACCGCATCCGTGGAAGCGGAAGAGATTGCGCGGCATTGCCGTTCGCAACTCGGGCGGGATTGTATTGGTGACCGAGGCGCCGACACCGGTGGTGACACCATAGATCGAGCCCGATTCGCGCAGGCGTCGTTCGACGGCGTCGCGCGAGGCGGCGATCGCGGCGCGGAAATCGGCCGAGGGATCGAGGACGACCGGGCGCCGCCCGGCGGCGACGGCCAGCAGATCCTCGACGGTCAAGGCGGCTCCGCCGACGAGCAGCGCGTCTCGGCGATGATGTCCGGCGATTGCCTCGGGCCGAGGCGCGGTAGTCTGGGGAGTCACACGATCATTCCGTCTCGAAGGCGCTCAATAGGTATCGGCTTGCGGCGACATTGCCAACCGAGGCGGGGCGGCGTGGCTTCGCCCGGCGATCCGCGTTAGACGAGGATCGGACCGATGATCGCACTTCGCCGCATATCGAGGCTCCTTCGCGTCGGCTTGGCCTATGCTACCTTCGGCGGGTCGATTGCCGTGACGACGAACGTGGTCGTTCCATTGCTGTGGCTGACCGGGATCGGGCCGCCCGACGAAGGCCTTCTCACGCAGCGATGCCTGCACTACGTCGCTCGCATGGTGCGACGCGTCGTGTTGCAGCTCGGGATCGTCGAGCTGTCACAATTCGGCATGGAAAAGCTGGCCCAACCTGGGCCATTGTTGGTCGTGGCCAATCACCCGTCCAACCTGGATGCGACTTTTTTGATCGCCTGGATGCCGCAAGTGGACAATGTCGCCGAGATGCGGTGGGCCAAGTCGCTGATCATCGGCAAGGCGGTGGCCAAGGCCGGACACCTGCGCAACGACCACCCGCGCATGGTCGTGGAGGAGGGCGGCCGGCGGCTGCGCCAGGGGCGCCGGTTGCTGATCTTTCCCGAGGGGACACGCTCGCCGCCGCGGGCCCTGCACCCATTTCACCGCGGTGCGGCGCGCATCGCCGTCGCCGCCGGCTGTGGCGTGTTGCCGGTCGTCATCCGCTGCGACCCTCCCTTCGGCTTGAAGGGGCAGGCCTGGTACGACATACCCATGGAGACGCCGCGGATGTCGATCTCGGTTGGCGAGATCATCTCGGTGAGCAGCTTCCTCGACGGCGGAGAGTCGCCAGGGGTGGCGGCACGAAAGATCACGCAGGGATTACGGGATTATTTTCTCCGAGAATTGAACTATGCAGACAGCTGATACCATAGAAGCGGACTTGAAGACACTGATCATCGATGCGCTGGCGCTCGAGGACATCGAACCGGCGGAAATCGAGTCGGAAGCGCCGTTGTTCGTCGAGGGATTGGGTTTGGACTCGATCGACGCGCTCGAACTGGCCGTCGTTTTGGAAGAGAGCTACGGCGTCAAGATCGACGACGACCCGGAACGCAACCAGGTGATTTTCGCCTCGGTGCGCAACCTGGCGGATTTCGTGCGTCAGAATCGCGCGAAATAGGGGAATTCGCGACTCGGGTTGCCGAGCTGCGAACCCGCGAATGGGCAGGGAGCTGACCAGCATGCACCGGCTGCTCGAAGCGCGGCGTCGCGGCGACGAACCGGTGGCCTTCGATTCGGCGGGAGTGCGCGAATGGCAGGCGTTCACCGCCGATGTCCGGGCGCTCTGCGATGAGTTGCGCGCGTCGCCGGCCGGCCGCTGGTTGGTCCTCTCGGAGGACGCTTACGCATTCGCCGTCTCCCTGTTCGCCATCGCCCACTCTGGTGGGGTCGCTGTACTGCCGCCGAACGGACGGCGAGGTACACTCGAGCGGCTGGCGCCTCAGGTCGACGGCTTCCTCGTAGACGACGCATCGCTGCTGACCAGCGACTCGGCGGTGCCGGTCGTCGCGCCGCTGGGCCATGTCGAGCACGGCTGCGCCGCGCTCGGTGAACTCGACCCGGATGCGCCTTTCGTCGAGTTCTTCACCTCGGGGACGACCGGAGAGAGCAAACAAGTGGCGAAGCGGTTGCGCCATCTGGACGATGAGATCGCCGTCCTCGAATCCGTCTTCGGCGCGACGGTTGGCGCGGCGCGCGTCTTCGCCACGGTGTCGCACCAGCACATCTACGGGGCTCTCTTTCGCGTGCTCTGGCCCCTGGCGGCGGGCCGACCCTTTTCGGCGCGCCCGTTTCTGCACGGCCCCGAGGTCGTCGCCCGCATGGTCGACGGCCCCTCGGTGCTGGTGTCCTCTCCGCTGCAGTTGCGCGCCATGTCCGAAGCCGGCTCGCTGCGCGCCGTCTCGCCGATTGCGATCTTCTCCTCGGCGGCACCCCTCGACGGTAAAACCGCGAAGGAGGTAGCGACTGCGGCCGGCGTCGCTGTGACGGAAGTCTTCGGGTCGACGGAAACGGGTGGCGTTGCTTGGCGGCAGTGCCCGCGCGGAGACGAGCAACCGTGGCGCCCCTTTCCCCGCGTGCAACTCGAAACCGACGAGTCCGGCAATCTCGCGGTGCGGTCGCCGTTCGTAAGTGTCGGTCCGCCGGACGAGCGTGGCATGTGCGGATTCGTCATGGGCGATCGCGCCGAGATCGACTCGTCCGGAACGTTTCTCCTGCGCGGTCGCGCCGATCGCATCGTCAAGATCGGCGGCAAGCGGCTGTCGCTACCGGAGATGGAGGCTGAACTCGCGCGTCATCCGTTGGTGAGCGAAGTGGCCCTGGTGGTATCGCGCAGGGGAATCGAGTCGCGCGTCTGTGCGGCCGTCGTACTGTCCGCCTCCGGGGGCGAGCGCTTGCGCGACGTCGGTCGCGGCGAGATGGGTCGGATTCTCACCGCGGCGCTGCTGCCGTACTTCGACCGCGTACTCTTGCCGCGCGCTTGGAGGTTCGTCGAGCAGCTGCCGCGCAATGCGCAGGATAAGCTGGTGCAGGGCGAGGTGCAGGGACTTTTTGCCTCGGAAGTCTCGGCACCGCCCGTCCTCACCCCGGCCGTCGAGTCTGAGGAGCGCGGCGGCGACTCGCTTGTGCGCCATTGCGCGGTGCCGCGTGACCTGGCTTTTCTCGCAGGTCACTTCGACGCCTTACCAATCGTCGCGGGCGTAGTGCAACTCGGCTGGGTGATCGCCGCCGCCGAAGATCTGTTGGGGGCGGTGGTTCGGGTCAGCGCCGTCGAAGCCTTGAAGTTCAAGCAGCCGCTGCTCCCTGGCGAGATCTTCGATCTCGCCCTCACCGTCGACGACGAGCGTAGCTGCGTCCGCTTTCGTTTGTCGCGAGGGGAGGACGAGATCTCGTCCGGGCGAATCCTTCTCGCCTGAGGTCGCAACGTTGGTCGCCGACAAAGATCCGGTGCCGTGGATCCTGATTCCGATCTACGATCACGCAAGCACGATCGTGGGCGTCGTCGAGGAACTCGCCCGATACGGCTTGCCCTGCCTCATCGTCGACGATGGCAGTGGTGCGGAGACGCGCTCGGTGCTCGACGGCCTGGCGCAGAGGCACGACTGGATCTCCGTCGACCGGGTCGAGACCAATGGCGGCAAGGGAAAGGCGTTGCGCCGGGGCTTTCGCCGGGCCCGCGACGCTGGCGCAACGCACGTCATCCACCTCGACGCGGACGGACAGCACGAGATCGGCGACGTGCCTCGGTTCATTGAGGCGATCCGAGAGGATCCAGCAGCGCTCATCCTCGGCAAACCGATTTTCGACGACTCGGTGCCGCGAGCGCGGTTGTGCTCGAGGCAGCTCTCGCGCGGCATCGTCTGGCTGAGCACGCTTTCCTTCGCCATCGACGATCCGCTGTGCGGATTTCGCGCTGTACCTCTGGCTTCGACCATGAAATTGCTCGAGACCGAACGGCTCGGCGATCGGATGGAGTTCGAACCTGGTTTGGCGGTGGTTCTCTATTGGTCCGGTGTGCCGGTTCGCAATCTGCCGACGAGGGTCCGCTATCACCCGGGCGGTTTGTCGCACTTCGATGCGGTGCGCGACACGCTGCGCATGGCGAAACTGTACGCGCGACTGCTGGTTCGGATGATTCCGCGGGGAGGCGAACTGCTGCGCAGAGGCTGATTCACCACGGAGGCAAAGGAGGGCGTCGGGGAATCGGCCAGGAAGGGCGCTTTGGGGGTTGCTCGGGGCGGTAGCTTGATGGAGTTCTTGTGAGACCCGAATGGACAGTTCTCGGCAGCGGCGTCGCTGCTCGCCCTGTGACTTCATGGCTAACGAATATTCAAATAGCGGGCGACCGCGATGGGAGTCGATGGCCGAATCAGGGTCGATGGCGGCGATGCGCGCCATGGGATTCCTGCACCGTACCTTCGGCCGCCGCATTGCGTCGATCCTGCTGCGTCCGGCCGCAGCGTACTATTACCTGACGGCGCCGGAGTCGACGCAGACGACGTTGGACTACCTGCGCACCCTGCGGCGGTGGAGTGGCGGCAGTGTCCCACCGCTCGAGCCGAGATCGGCGGACGGCTACCACCATATCGTTTCGTTCGGCACCAATCTCTACGACCGCATGGTTGCGTGGGGTGGCGGCTTTCGTTCCTTCACCTTCGATCACCGCGGCAGCGAACACCTCTTTCACTACGCCCGGACCGGACAGGGGGGAATTCTGCTCGGTGCCCACATCGGCAGCTTCGACATGCCGCGCATTCTCGCCGGCCAGTACGGGGTCGTTCTCAACGTCTTGATGTTCACCGATCACGCCGAGCGAATCACGTCGTTCTTCGAGCGACTCGATCCGTCGAGCACGCTGCGAGTCCTGCGCCTCGACCCGAGTTCGGTGCAGACCGGGTTCGCCATCAAGACCTGTATCGATCGCGGCGAGTTCGTTGCGATCCTCGCCGATCGCGTGCCACCGGGCAGCAAGGAGCAGATCGAGCTGGTCGACTTCCTAGGCCGTCCGGCGCCCTTTCCTCTCAGTCCGTTTCTGCTCGCCTGCACGTTGGGTTGTCCGTTGCTGACGTCGATCTGCGTACGCACCGGCGACGATCGCTATGAGGCCGCGGTGGAAGTCCTGCGCGAGGGCGGGCGAGTTCCCCGCGCCGAGCGACGCCAGCAGGCGCGCCGGCTGCTCGAGGCCTACGTCGCTACACTCGAGGACTACTGCCGGCGGTGGCCGATGCAGTGGTTCAACTTCTACGACTACTGGCGGCTCGGCGAGTTCGAGGACGAGCGCAGGCGGCGCAGCGCGGTGGGATCCAATGCGGATACGAAGTGAATTGCCGCGCGACGAGCCGGCTGTCCACGCCGTCAACGCCGCGGCGTTCGAAACCACGGCAGAGGCCGCCGACCGGGTGGGCAGAACTGGGGAGTTGGCCACTTGCGGTCCCGCTCCCGATGTCACTACGCTGGATTCTCGGTGATCGCGATGGAGTTTCCCGAAGTCGAAGAGCTGGTACCGCACTCGCGGCCGATGTTGCTCGTGCAGTGTGTCTTGCGGCACTCCGCGGACGCAACCGTTTGCCAAGTCGACACCGCCGACAGCGGATTGTTCCGCGACGGCGATGGGCGAGTTCCCGCTTGGGTGGGACTCGAATACATGGCGCAGTGCGCCGCGGTACACGGCGGTCTGGTCACACGGTCGACGGGCGTTGCGCCGCGGGCGGGGATGTTGTTGGGGACGCGGCGGTTGCGGCTCGTGGTGGACCGCTTCGAGGCCGGGCAGATCCTGCGCGTCTCTGCCCGGCGTGTCCACGCCGGGGCGCAGATGGTATCGTTCGCCGCTGAAATTCACGATCGCACCGGCGAAAGGCTACTTGCCGAGGCGCGACTCAACATCTATCTCGCGGATCGGCCAGACGATTGGAAGGTATGAATCCCAGAGCGACAGTCGATTCAGACGGGCCGCGTCGCGTCCTCGTCACCGGCGGCAGCCGCGGCATCGGCGCGGCCGTGTGTCGCGCGCTG
>JBGTMF010000480.1:0-8681 GCA_041743795.1 Thermodesulfobacteriota bacterium
GCCGCGGCCGCGGCAAACGAGATGGCGCCGCAGGTGATGACGACGGCCATGACGAGGCCGCGCTGCAGCAGTCCGGCGGTGGCGGCCGGCAGCAGCCAGCGCGACAGGGTGATGACGACGATCGCCATCGGCAGCGATGCCAAGCCACTGCGCGCCAGCGACCCCAGGACAGCCGTCCGATCGAACCCTCCCAGACGTCGCACCAATAGCGCGGCGAGGATGAGCGCGTTGATCGTCGCCGCAATCGACGTGGCCAGGGCGAGACCCGAGTGGCCGAGATCGGCGATGCTGAGGAATCCGACGAAGGCCGCGATCATCGCCGGAGCACCATCGAGCGGTCCGATCAATGCGAAGCTCATCGCGATGTTGACGGCGACCGCGACGATCGCGGCGAACACCGGAATCCTCGCCTCCCCCAAGGCGTAATAGGCAGGTGCCAGCGTGCGCACCGCCGCCACCGACCAGAGGCCGATCGAATAGCAACGCAACGCCCGTGCCGTCATCGCTGTTTCGAACGCGCCAAAGGCGCCGCGCTCGAAGAGCAGCGCGACGATCGGTTCGGCGAGCAGAACCAGTCCGACCGTCGCCGGAACGGCGATGAAGCTCGTCAGCGCGATGCTGAAGCTCAGACTGTCTCGCATTTCGACCAAGTCACCGCGCGCCGCCTGGGTCGCCATGCTCGGCAGAGCAGCCGTGCCGACGGCGGCGGCGAATAGACCGAGCGGGAACTCGAAAACGCGGTCGGCGTACCAGAGGTACGAAACGCTGCCGACGGGCAGTAGCGAAGCGAGCACGGTGCCGATCAAGACGTTGACCTGGAAGATCGCCGTTCCCAACGTCGCCGGCACGAGAAGCCTGCCGGCGCGGCGCACCGCCTCGTTGCCCGGCGCCCACAGCGGTCGCAGCGGCACCCGGCGCCATCGCAGGAAGGCGACCTGTAGCGCCAACTGGCAGGCGCCGCCGAACAAGACCCCGTAGGCCAGCGCCTCGACCGGGACGCGGAGGTATGGCTGCAACAACAGGGCGGCGGCGATGATCGCCAGGTTGAGCAACGCCGGCGACAACGCCGGCGCGGCGAAATGGCGGCAGGCATTGAGATAGCCGGCGAGAACCGCCACCAGGCCGATCAAGGTGAGGTAGGGAAACGTCAAGTAGGTGAGGCGCACGGCCATCTGGCGCAGCTCGGGCCGGTCGGCAAAACCCGGGGCGAACAGGTCGATCCACAGGGGCGCGAGCAAGGCCCCGCCCAGCGAAAGCGCGCCGAGGGCGAGTAGCGCCACCCCTAACATCGCGCCAAGGCCCCGCTGCGCCTCCGCCGACGAACGGTTGGCCAAGAGGTCGGCAAACACCGGCACAAAGGCGACCGACATCGCCCCCTCCGCGACCAGGCGGCGGAACAGGTTGGGAAAACGAAAGGCGACAAAGAACGCCTCCGCCGCCATGCCCGCGCCAAAACAGTAGCCGACGACCGCGTCGCGCAGCAGTCCGGTGATCCGGCTGAGCAGAGTCAGCGAGCCGACCACCCCCGCCGCCCGCGCGATGTTGCGCCGCTCATTTGCCATGCGTAGCTCGGTTTAGCTCTCGCCGCGGCGCCGAGCGAGGGGCCTGACTCCCGCGGCATGACCTCACGCGCTAAACCCGCGTCACTCCGGCGATAGCCCGTCACCCCGGCAAAAGCCCGTCACCCCGGCGAAAGCCGGGTTCCAGCCGGCCCCCGCCCCTCGATTGCGGCTTCGCCCAGGGGTAACCCCCCGCATGAATTGACGCTGTCACGGCGGCGTGCTAGCCATCGCGGTTCGCGGAAGGAGTTCCCCTTGGCAGATCGACACCCATCGGCAATCAAACGCAACCGGCAGAATGCAAAGCGGCACGAACGCAATCGCGTCATCGTCTCGCGGATGCGATCCCAGGTCCGCAAGGTACGCGCAGCCGTAGCCGGCAGCGACACCGGCGTGGCCGAGACTGAACTGCGTGCGGCAATCAAGGAACTCAACAAGGCCGCTACCAAGGGTGTGCTGCACAAGAACGCCGCCAACCGACGCGTCTCCCGCCTCAGCCGCGCCGTCGCGGCGATGGGCAAGTAGCGGCTTCGCGTCGCTCGCAGGCAGCGGCGAGGCGCCGCCCTACCGGGAACGACGATCGCACTTCACTCGGCGGCCTTCAGCGACTTGACGTAAGCCACCAACGCGTCGAGCTGTTCGGCCGGTAGTTCGCCGTACGATTTCTTCTTAACCTTGGGATCCATTTCCTGCGGCGTGACCAGCCACTTGCGAATCGTCGCTTCGTCGAGCCGATCGCCGACACCGTCGAGGGGATTTCGCTTGTTGCCCACCTCGGCGATCGAATGGCAGAGCCGGCACTTCTGCTCCTCGTAGACCTTTGCGCCACTGGCAGCGTCACCGGCGCGGGCACCGGGTGTGGAACCCAGACACGACACGGTGACCAGCGTCAGCGCGACGATCGGGATTCGCGATATCATTCCGTTCATCATTCCCTTCATTCTGGACCTCCTCGTTCCATCATCCATTCTGCAACCAAGCGAAGAGCGCAGCCAGAGCCACGATCGCGACTCCTGTGGCTATCGCCAGAATCCTCGCAAGCCAACGTCTCATACTACACCAAATCGAAAAGCTCTGAGTGGAAGTTCCCGAGCGGCACTCCGAGTCGGTAGAGCGAACTCTCCACGGAGTCGATCATCAGCGTCGGTCCACACAAAAGTACCTCGACGCTCTCTCGCTGCGCCGGTAGATAGCGACTGAGCAACGCCTCGTCGACGAATCCGACCTCGCCGTCCCACTCTTCCGGTGGGTCCTCGAGGACCCAGACGATGCGCAGGTCGACCTTCTCCGGCAGCGCAGACATCGCCTCTCGCAGCGGAACGCGATCCCAGGAGCCGCAAGCGTGAATCAATGTCACCCGGCGCCGATCGCCCCGCTCCGCCAACAATCGCAACATACTCGCCATCGGCGCGATACCGATGCCGCCGGCAATGAACATGAGCTCCGGACTCCGCGACCCCTCGAGCGAGAAGGAGCCGTAGGGGCCGTCCAAATAGCATTTCTCGCCGGGTTTCACCGTCCCGATCGTCCGCGTGAAGTCGCCCAACTCCTTGATCGTGAAGTCGACTCCGCCCGAGGCGCGCGGCGCCGAAGAGATCGAGAACGGATGTTCGCGCATCGCAAACGGAGTGCTGCGCAGCACGAGCCAGGCAAATTGCCCCGGCATGAACTGCATGCCGGCATGGCCCTCCGGCTCGACGACCACGGTCCATGCGTCGCCGCGCTCGGCGCGCACACTGGCCACACGATACGGGCGGCGCAACAGGGAAAAGGGCTTGATCAGACGCACGAAGACGATCAGTCCGATCCAGGTCGCGGCAATGAGCATCCACAGCGCCCGCTTCCACGGCGACGACACGTAGTAGCCAATGCCGTCGATGTGGGCGAACGCAAGGCCCACCGCGATCACCGCCAGGATGCTGTGCGTGATCCGCCACGCATCATAGTGAATGCGCAGCTGCTTGCGCAGCATCGAAGCGCCGACGAGGAGGAGCAACGCCACGACGGAGAGCACGCCGGCCGTCATGTACCAAGGGGCGTCGAAGGGATCGAGGTAGGCGACGAACATCGGTTCGGCGAGAAGCAAGATGACCGGATGCGCCAGCACGATCAGCAGACCGACAACGGCAAGGTAGCGGTGAAAGTAGTAAACGATGTCGATGCCGTAAGGCGCCGTCATCCTCTTGAATCGCGCCGTCAGGACGAATTGCACGGCCATCATCGCCGTACCGGCAAAGCCGAGCGCCAGGGAAAAATCGTACCAGAATCCGGCGCCGCCGGGTGCCGCCTCGACGAGAAGGACAAAGAGAGGGGCGAGGACCAGCACCAGGTAGACCCCAATCCAGAGGATCGCCCTGCTCCAGCCCAATGGTGCGATGGCGGAGAAGCTCATGGCGTCGCAGTTCAACCTGAACCACACGCAACGCGAAGGCAAATTCGGATCGGGAGGATCCCCCTCGCCCCGGCCCTCGCCGCATCACCTGCGCCGAGAGAGCCGGGCGGAGGGGTTCGTCGTTGTTGCTGCGCGGCCAGTGCGATCAGTCGCGCCGGGTTACCTCGATGAGGTGAAAACCGAACTGCGTCTTGACGGGACCCTGTAGGGTTCCCACCTCGGCGCTGAATACCACCTGGTCGAACTCGCGCACCATCTGGCCGGGCGAGAACGAGCCGAGGTCGCCCCCCTGGCGCCCCGACGGACATTCGGAGTGTTGTTTGGCGACCGCGGCGAAGTCGGCGCCGTCCTCGATCTGCGTCTTGAGGTCGTTACAAGCTTCTTCGGTCTTGACCAGAATATGGCGGGCTGTCGCTTTCGGCATGGCATGGTCTCCAGGTTGATTGAACGGCATCAAACCCCGGATCGCGTTCGATTCCAAGCGGCCTCGCCTACGCCCGCGCCGCCGGTGGCCGGCGCAACCAGCCGAACGATCCCTTCAGAAGTCGTCGAGCATGCGGTCGTGGACGTCGCGCACCACCGATTGCAGCATGCGATCGATGGCGCGGCGGCGTTCGGTTTCGGCCAACTGGATGGGCGTCAGATCGTCGAGGGCGCTGAAGGTCAACTTGTCGCGCTGGAATCGCGAGGAACTGGGAACCACCGTGTCGGTGCGTACACTGTAGGTATCGACTGCGTAGATTCCCGACCCCCGCCAGAGGACTTCACCGTCGCTGCGCCGCTCGACGAGGGCATCCACCGTCAGCTCGATCTCGTACTGCAATGCTTCGTCGAAGGCATCGAACGCCACCGGGCGAGTGCGAAAGCTGCGAATCGCGCCCTTCAGTTCCGCCTCGGCGCCGTCCGCACCCTCCTCCAGGCGGATCGCCCCGCGGCGGTAGAATTCGCGCTCGAGCGCCAGTGCCAGCTTCTCGTCGAGGTCGTACTCGCGCGAGTGGTTCTCGAACAACCCGACATTGAGCGACGCGATTCCGCCGGGAACCACGCCATGGCGCCCCACCAACTGGTAGCCGCAGCCGGACACGATCAAAAGTACGAGCCAGCAGAAGCCGCCGAGCAGGGAACCGTACCCTCTCGCCGCCCGCCGCCCGCCGGTCGTCCGTCGTGTCGTCATAGGACGATGTTCACCAGTCGACCGGGAACGACAATGACCTTCTTCGGCACGGCCCCCTGCAACGAGCGCGTCGCCCCCTCCGTCGCCAGCGCCAGTTTCTCGATCTCCTGCCGAGAAGTGTCGCGCGAGGCCATCAGCGAGTCGCGCTTCTTGCCGTTCACCTGCACGATCCACTCGATCGTGTCTTCGACGCACAGCGCTTCGTCGTGGGCAGGCCATTGCGCCGTCGCGATCAACGCCGACTCGCCCAATCTCGACCACAGTTCTTCACAGATGTGCGGAGCATACGGCGAAAGCGCCAGGAGGAAGTCGCGGATGATCTCGCGCGGTAGGGTGCTGCTCGAGGTCGCCTCGTTGACGAACGTCATCATCTGCGCGATCGCCGTGTTGAAACGCAGGTTCTCGGTATCCTCGAGCACTTTCTTGATGGTCACGTGGGCGCTGCGCTGCAGCGCCGCTTCACTGGCCGCCGGCGCCTCGGTGAGACGCGGCACCAACCCGCCGGTCTTCTCGTCGACGACGAGGCGCCAAACGCGATGCAGGAACCGGTACACCCCCTCCACACCCGACATCTGCCAGGGTTTCACCTGCTCCAACGGCCCCATGAACAGCTCGTACAAGCGCATCGCGTCGGCACCGTATTGCGCGATCACGTCGTCGGGGCTGACGACGTTGTAACGAGACTTCGACATCTTCTCGATCTGCGTGCTCAGTCGGTCGCCCGTGTCCGTCGCGAAATATTCGCCCGAGCGCTCTTCCACGTCTGCCGGGCTGTAGTACTTGCCGCGCTCGTCTTTGTAACTGTAGGCGAGAATCATCCCCTGATTGAAGAGGCGCTGAAAGGGCTCGGCGGTCGACACCAGACCGCAGTCGTACAGCACCTTGTGCCAGAAGCGCGCGTAGAGAAGGTGCAACACGGCGTGTTCGACACCGCCGACGTAGAGATCGACCGGCATCCAGTAGTTCTCGAGTTCCGCCGACCACGCCTGCTCCGTGTTGTGCGGATCGATGTAGCGCAGATAGTACCAGCAGGAGCCGGCCCACTGCGGCATGGTATTGGTCTCGCGAACACCGACGCGGCCGTCCGGCAAGGTCACCGCCAGCCAATCGTCGCCGGCGCGCGCCAACGGCGGCCGTCCGTCGGCTGTCGGCCGGTACTCGTCGATGGGCGGCAACGCGACCGGCAACTGATCGTGCGGAACCGGCACGACGCTGCCGTCGGCGAGGCGGATGATGGGAAACGGCTCACCCCAGTAACGCTGCCGCGAAAACAACCAGTCGCGCAGCTTGTACTGGACTCGTCCACTGCCCTTTCCGTTGGCTTCGAGCCACTCGATCATCCGCGCCTTGGCGACTTCGACGGCGAGGCCGTCGAGAAAGTCGGAGCGGACCAGGAGGCCGTCGCCGACGTGCGCCTCTCGCTCGATCGGCTTCGCACCGCCGCTGATGACCTCGACGATCGGCAGCTCGAACTTGCGAGCGAAGGCGTGGTCGCGCTCGTCGTGGGCCGGAACGGCCATGATCGCCCCGGTCCCGTATCCCATCAGCACGTAATCGGCGATCCAGATGGGCAGCCGCGATCCGGTCACCGGATGAATCGCATCGGCGCCGCTGTAGACCCCCGTCTTCTCCTTCTCGGCGTTGGTCCGATCGACCTCCGATAATGCGGCGGCGCGCTCGCGATACGCCCGTACCGCCGGCAGCTGCGCGTCGGAGACGATTTGCGACACCAGCGGGTGCTCCGGCGACAAGACGCAATAGGTGGCGCCGAACAACGTGTCCGGTCGCGTCGTGAACACATCGAACGACTGCTCGCGATCGGCGACGGCAAACGAGATCTGCGCGCCGGTCGACTTGCCGATCCAGTTGCGCTGCATGTCCTTGACGCCGTCCGGCCAATCGAGTCCGTCGAGGTCGTCGAGCAGGCGCTCGGCATAGGCGGTGATGCGCAGCATCCACTGCTCCATCATCCGCCGTTCGACCGCGTCGCCGGTCTCGACGTAGACGCCGTCCTTGACCTCCTCGTTGGCCAGTACGGTGCCGAGGGCGGGGCACCAATTCACCGGCATCTCGGCGACGTACGCCAGGTCGCGCTCGAACAACTTGAGGAAGATCCACTGCGTCCACCGGTAGTAGCCCGGGTCGGAGGTATCGACCTCGCGCTCCCAGTCGTAGCTGAAACCCAGCCGCTTGATCTGATTGCGGAAGTTGTCGGTATTGCGCTTGGTGATGACGGCCGGGTGGAGATTCTCCCGCAGCGCGGCGCGCTCCGCCGGCAGCCCGAAGGCATCCCAGCCCATGGGGTGTAGGACGTTGAAGCCGCGCATGCGCTTGAGTCGCGCCAGCACGTCGGTCGCCGTGTATCCCTCGGGATGGCCGACGTGCAGGCCGGCGCCGGACGGATAGGGGAACATATCCAGGATGTAGTACTTCGGCCGCGCCGCCAGTACGGACGGGTCACTCGGCGTACGAAACGCCCCCTCGGCCTGCCAACGCCGCTGCCAGAAGGGTTCAATTGTGGCCGGGTCGTAGCGCATGAACGGAAATTGCTACCAGAGCCCTCCCAAGCTGTCACCCTCGGTACACCCGCCGCGGCGACGCTTTCGCAGCCTTCGCCCTTGACCGACAGCGTCGTCTCGGCTGTTGTCCGCCAGTGTCAACGAACCCGCGATCGAGGCGGCCGCCGCGTCCCGCCGCCGCCACCGCGCAAGTCGATGATCGCCACCCCGACGATCGGCTCGTTCGCGCGCTGTCGTCGACCGACGCCACGCTGTTAGTGGTTTCGTCGGTCATTGGCGTCGGCATTTTTCTGACCCCCGGAGCGGTTGCCGATCTGCTGCCTCACCCGGGGGTCTTCCTCGCCGCGTGGGCCGTCGGTGGCGTCTTGTCTCTCGCCGGGGCGCTCGCCAACGCCGAACTCGGCGCCATGTATCCGCACGCCGGCGGCGACTACGTCTACCTGCGCGAGGCGTATCATCGGTTTGCCGGATTCACCGTCGGCTGGCTGACCTTCTTCGTCATCTACGCCGGTACCGTCGCCACGCTGGCGGTCGGCATCGGCGAGGGGCTCGGCGCCTTCTTCCCGGTCGGCGACGGCGACAAGATCCTCATCGCCATCGCCACCATACTCATCTGCTCCTGGGTCAACTACGCGGGCGTACGCTCCGGCGCCCGCGTCAACAACGCTACCGCCTACGTCAAGATCGTCGGCATGGTTGCCGTCGCCGTCGCAGGCTTGCTCGTCGGTCGCGGCAGTAGCGAGAATCTCGCGCCGCTGACCAGCGGCGCCGGCGACCTGCCGATTCGTTCTTTCGGCCTCGCCTTGTCGCCGGTCCTATTCTCATACCTGGGTTGGAACGCCTCGGTCTATGTGGCCAGCGAGATTCGCGATCCCGGACGCAACGTGCCGCGTTCGCTGTTCGTCGGTCTCATGCTCTGCACCGGCATCTATCTGCTAATCAATACGCTATACCTGTACGCCCTGCCGATCGACGCGCTGCGCGGCGAGGTGCGCGTCGGCGAACTGACCGCACGCGCGCTCTTCGGCGACGCCGGC
>JBGTMF010000481.1:0-3702 GCA_041743795.1 Thermodesulfobacteriota bacterium
GACGAGATCTCCGGCGCCGAGGCCGATGCCGCCCTTCTCGGCGCTGAGTTGGCGGCGCGCATGCTGGCGGCGGGGGGTGCGGAGATTCTCGACTCGCTCGGGGAACCGGCGTGAGTACCGGTGTCGTCTATCTGGTCGGCGCCGGCCCGGGCCGTCCCGGCCTGATCACCGTCGAGGGGGTGCGCCGGCTACGCGCGGCCGATGTCGTCGTCTACGACTACCTCGCCAACCCGCGACTGCTCGACCACGCGCCGTCGGCGGCGGAGAAGATCCTGGTCGGCAAGCACGGCGGCGGTCGCACGGTGCCGCAGAGTCGGATCACTGCGTTGCTGATCGAGCACGCTCGCGCCGGCAAGATCGTCGTCCGCTTGAAAGGTGGCGATCCTCTGGTCTTCGGGCGCGGCGCCGAGGAGGCGCAGGCACTGCGTGAAGCCGACATTCCCTTCGAGATCGTCCCGGGTGTGAGTTCGGCGTTGGCAGTGCCGGCCTATGCGGGAATTCCCCTGACCGATCGCGACAACTCGTCTTCGTTCACCGTTCTCACCGGCTACGAATACCCCGAGAAGGCGGACCTGGCGGTGCGCTGGGACGCGGTGGCGCGGCGCGGTGGCACGCTGGTTCTGTTGATGACGACGCGTCAACTGCGCAACAACATGGCGAAGTTGATCTCCAGTGGCATGGCCGCCGATACTCCGGTGGCGGTGATTCGCTGGGGCACGGTGGCCGATCAGCGCACCGTCATCGGCACGGCGGCGACCATCGCCGAGATTGCCGACGCGGCTGGCATCGGCCCGCCGGCACTGGCGGTGGTCGGCAAGGTGGTCAACCTGCGCACCAGGTTGTCGTGGTTCGAGCAGAAGCCGCTGTTCGGCCGCAACATCGTCGTCACCCGGCCCCGTGCCCAGGCCGGTGAGTTCATCGATGCACTGGAAGACCTCGGCGCCGATGTGTTGGCGCTGCCGACGATCGAGATCGTCGATCCGGGTTCGTGGAACCCGGTCGACCGCGCCATCGCCGGCATCGATGAATTCGACTGGCTGGTGTTCACCAGCGTCAACGGTGTCGAGCGCTTTTTCGATCGCCTCCTGGCGCGCGGCAAAGACGCCCGTGCGCTGCACCGCGCACAGCTTGCGGCGGTCGGTCCGGCGACGGCACAAGCGTTGCACCGTCGCGGGCTTGTCGTCGACGTCGTGCCGGGCGAGTACCGCGCCGAGGGCGTCGCGGCGGCGATGATCGAACGCGGGGTCCGCGGCGCCAAGATTCTATTGCCGCGCGCCTCATCGGCGCGAGAGATTCTGCCGCAGATGCTCGAGGAGGCAGGAGCAACGGTCTGGGAAGTGCACGTCTACGACACCGTTGCGGTGGCAGGCGGCCAGCCTCTGTTGGCGGAACTCCTCGTCGCCGGTCGGCTCGACATGGTGACGTTCACCAGTTCCAGCACCGTGCGCAACTTCTTCGAGCGGCTCGACGGCGAGGCGCGGGCGCGGCTGCACGCGACGGCGATTGCGTGCATCGGTCCGATCACCGCGGAGACGGTGCGTGAATTCGGCCATTCGGTGGCGGTGCGCGCCGAGCGCTACACCATCGACGGTCTGACGCGGGCGATCGTCTCTCATTTTGCGGCGGACGGTCCGCGATCCGCGGCGCCGTGACCGTCGACCCGATCAGCCGTATGACCTAGTGTCCTGAGTCAGAGATTCGCCACATTATTCGGCGGCCCTTGGCGCCCATGCCGGCGTTGCTCCTCCTCGAAATATTGCAAATATTCCTTCGTCGTCGCGCCTTGGCACGGGCGCCAATTGCTCGCCGACTAATGCAACGAATTTCCAACTCAGGACACTAGCAAGAAACGAGGTAGCCATGGAGTTTCCCATCCACCGTCCGCGGCGACTGCGCCGCACCGAGGTGTTGCGCCGCATGGTGCGCGAGACGCGCCTCAGCGTCGATCAGCTGATCCTGCCGCTCTTCGTCGTACCGGGAAAGGGCGTCGAGACCGCCATCGCCTCGATGCCCGGAGTCCGCCAATTGTCGATCGACAAAACGGTGGCCGAGTGCGCCCGCGTGCGCGACCTCGGCATTCCGGCGGTCCTGCTCTTCGGCATACCCGAGCGAAAGGACGCCGAGGGCAGCGCGGGCTACGACGAAAACGGCATCATCGCCCGCGCCGTGCGGGCCATCAAACGAGATGTTCCGGATCTGGTGGTGATCACCGACGTTTGCTTGTGCGAGTATACCGACCACGGCCACTGCGGCCTGGTCGTCGACGGCGACGTCGACAACGACCCCACCGTCGAGTTGCTCGCCCGTGAGGCCCTGGTGCACGCCCAGGCGGGCGCCGATATCGTCGCCCCGTCGGACATGATGGACGGCCGGGTGGATGCGATTCGCCAGCTGCTCGACGAGGAGGGCTTCGAGAACACACCCATCCTCTCCTACGCCGCCAAGTTCGCCTCGGCATTTTACGGTCCCTTTCGCGACGCCGCCGGGTCGACGCCGCAGTTCGGTGACAGGCGTTCCTACCAGATGGACTCGGCCAACGGGGACGAGGCGCTGCGCGAGGTCGAAATGGACCTCGACGAGGGGGCGGACATCGTCATGGTGAAGCCTGCACTCGGCTACCTCGATATCATCTGGCGGGTGAAGCAGGAGTTCGGTGTGCCGGTGGCGGCCTACCAGGTGAGTGGTGAGTACGCGATGATCAAAGCGGCGGCGCAGAACGGCTGGCTCGACGAATCGCGCGTGATGATGGAGAGTCTGCTGGCGATCCGCCGCGCCGGAGCCGACCTGATCGTGACCTATTTCGCTGTCGAGGCAGCCCGCCTGCTGCGAGGGGCCTGACAGGCGGCGAAGTTGGCTGGTTAGACTCTGCCGGTTCTGCTAGGGGTACTCGATTGATCCCGCACGGGGGCTTCCCCTTGGGGTCGCCAGTTTCGCGAAGGAGGATATCTGTGGCGCGTGATGACTTAATCCAGATCGAGGGCACGGTGAGGGAAGTGATGAGCGGGGGCCTGTTCAAGATCCAGTCCGAAAAAGGGCAGGAGTTCACTGCCAAGATCAGCGGGCGCATGCGGCGTTACCACATCAAAGTGATTCCCGGAGACCGCGTCACCGTCGCCGTATCGCCGTACGACCCGACGCACGGATTGATCGTTTACCGCAACAGCTGAGCGGAGGCCGCTGGCGGCACCGCACCGCGGCACCGTCGACCCGACGGGTTGGCTTCAGTAGCCGCGAAACACCGGGCGGCGCTTCTCGACGAGAGCGCGCATGCCCTCTCGCGCGTCATGCGTCGATGCCGCCATGGTGCAGGCGACCTGCTCGTAGTCGTTCATCGAATCGAGCGAAGACGACAACCCTTTGTGAATCCCGCGGCGGCCGAGGTCGACGGCGACGCTGGGGCCCTCGGCAATGGTGCGGGCGTAGGCGACAGCCGCGGTGAGGTCCTCGCCGGGTGGCGTCAACTCGTCGACCAGTCCGCAGCGCAGGGCCTCCTCGGCGCCGATGACGTCGGCGGTCTCGACCATGCGCAGCGCCATCGGCAGTGTCGTCACCCGCGGTAGGAAGTATGAGATGCCGCAGTCGGGTGAGAAACCCAGCTTGATCATGGCGGCGCACAGGGTTGCCGTCGGATCGGCAAAGCGCCGATCGCAGGCGAGGGCGTAGCCGAGGCCGGCGCCCATCACCGGGCCGTGCAGCGCGGCG
>JBGTMF010000482.1:0-28328 GCA_041743795.1 Thermodesulfobacteriota bacterium
ACGAGGGGCAGGCGATCCGGATCATGACCGGGGCGCCGCTCCCCGACGGGGCGGACGCCGTCGTGCGCGTCGAGGACACCATTGCCGGTGACAGCGAAACCGCCATTCGCGTCGCCGTCGACGTCGGCGCGAATGTTCGCGAAGCGGCGGAGGACGTGCGCGTCGGCGACACCGTTTTCGGCGAGGGGCGGATCCTGCGACCGGCGGACATCGGAGTATTGGCGTCGATCGGGCTGTCGGTGGTGCGCGTTGTGCGGCGGCCGCGGGTGGCGATCATTGCCACGGGGGATGAGCTGGTCGAGGTCGGCCAGCCGCTGGGGCCGGGACAGATCGTCAACAGCAACGCCTACACGCTGGCGGCGGCCGTCGAGGAACTGGGTGGCGAGGCGATCGTCATCGGCATCGTTCGCGACCAACCGGAGTCGATGCGGAGAGCGTTCGCCGCGGGCCTGCGCTCCGATGCACTGCTGACGACCGGGGGTGTCTCCGTCGGCAACTTCGATTTCGTTCGTTCGACGCTGGCGGAGCTCGGCTACCAGGAGTCGTTCTGGAGGGTCGCTCAGAAGCCGGGCAAACCTCTCAGTTTCGGGCATTGTGAGGCAACGCCGGTTTTCGGACTGCCGGGGAATCCGGTGTCGGCACTGTTCTGTTTCTACCTGTACGTCGTACCGGCGTTGCGCTCTATGATGCGGATTCGCGAGTGCCATCTACCGACACTGCGGGCGACGCTGGTGAGCGATCTCCGCTCGGTCGAATCGCTGACCGAGTTCGTCCGCTGCGGACTCGAGGGCCCCTTCGACGCGCTCGCGGCTCGTTCGACCGGATCGCAGAGTTCCGGTGTCTTGCGCTCTCTTTCTCTCGGCGACGGCCTCGTCATCGCGCCGCGCGGATGCGGGTCGCTCGCTGCTGGATCGTCGGTCTCGGTGCTGTACCTCAAACCCGCACTGGGCTCTGTGGAGGCACCGCTTTGAACTCGCCAGCGCGTCCGTTGTTGCGCGTGGGGCAAGGGTGGGATCTGCACCGCTTGATCGACGGCGGTCCACTCCGCCTCGGTGGCACGGATGTTCCGTTTCATCGGAATGCGCAGGGGCACTCCGACGCCGACGTCGTCTTTCACGCGATCACCGACGCTGTACTCGGCGCCGTCGGTGCCGGCGACATCGGAATGCATTTTCCCGACAGTGATCCGCGCTGGCGCGGTGCCGACAGTGAGGTTTTTCTGACGGAGGCGATACGCCTCGCTCGGGCGCGCGGCTTCGCGGTCGGCTGCATCGACGTCACGATTCTCCTCGAGCAGCCAAAGCTGGCGCCGCACCGCGCCGGCATCATTTCTCGAATCGCCGAAGTTCTCGCCGTCTCGGAGGAGGTCGTCAGCCTCAAAGCGAAGACCAATGAAGGCCTTGGCGCGATCGGCGGCGGTGATGCGGTCGCCGCTCTCGCCGTCGTCGGTCTCGTCGCCGGCGCCGAGACCGCGTAGCTCGCCACATTGGACCAGCCCCGATGTGACGATATTCTCGCCAATCAGGCGGCGCGAACCGCGAAACCGCGGTCGTTGCACACCAACTGTGTGCGCTTGCCGCCGATGTTCGTATCGAGGACGACCTCATATGGCCACAGTTGGTGGACGAAGCTGAGCGTCTTCTCCGCGTACTCGGGATGCAAGTCGCGCCCGTCGTGCAGGTGTTGCAACAAGAGCGTCCGCCGCCCGTCGTGGTCGCCGTCGACGACCTGGATGACCGGCAGAGCGTTGGAGCCGATGTTCTTGATCAGCATGTCGCGCACGGACTTCCAGCCGTCATCGTCCGAGACTTCCGTGACGACGAGATCCTCGCCCTTGGCGGCGTACTGGAAGAGGTCGAGTTCGCGAATCAATTCGAACGTCAGGTGCCGCCGCAGAAACGAGCTGTCCCGATCGGATTCGCGAATGGAGAACAACGCATCGCGGCCTGATCCGTCGCGCTCACATCGGGCGTCGAGGTCCTGCCAGATCTTGATTCCTAGGTGGTACGGATTGAGCCCGCCTTCGTGCGGGCAAATGACCTGGTTGTGGCGCACGAGGAATTCGAGATGGAGTTCCGGCGGCAATTCGAGACTCTCGAGAATCTTCTGGTGCCAAAACGACGCCCACCCCTCGTTCATGATCTTGGTCTCGATCTGCGGCAGGAAATACTGCGCCTCCTCGTGCGCCATCGTCAGCAGGTCGCGTTCCCACTCACCGAGGTAGGGATTGTTGTCGCGGATGAAGAGGAGGAGATCGGCTTCGGGCTCGGGAGGGTTCTTGCGCAGATCCGGTTCGACGTACTCGCGCCGGCTGTGCACGCTGCGAAATGGGTCGACCGGGAGGCTGGCGGCATCGAGGGCGCGTTGGCGCGCTTGCGACGGAGTTTCCTTGTGGATACCGAGGTTGCGTCGGCACTGCATGGAGAGAGCGTGGGCGGCGTCGAGAACGGTCTCGACGCGCTCGAGGCCGATGGTCGGGTCCTCGACGTATTTTCGAACACGGTTGGCGCGTGACTTGAACGCGCCGATCGTGTACTCGGGGTGCGTCGTTTTGAAGGTGAAGTTGTTGTGGAAGAAGTCGTTGTGTCCGTAAACGTGAGCGATGGTCAGGATCTGCAGCAGCAGCGAGTTGTCGCGCATCAGGTATGCCAGAGATGGGTCGGAATTGATCACCATCTCGTACGGCAGGCCGGAGACCCCGTGGTCATAGAGCGTCTTGAGACGTTCGAACGACTTGCCGTAGGACCAGTGGGGATAGTGCGACGGCATCCCCGAGTACGCCATATAACCGAGCATCTGGTTGTGATCGCAGACCTCGAACTCCTGCGCGGTGCACTGCAGACCGAACTCGCCGACACGTTCGCGAATGCGGGCGTCCCACTCTTCCAGTTCCGCTAGGGTCCAATCCTCCATGTCACGCCTCGGCCGGGATCCGTTCCTTCGCCAACAGAGCTTTGAAACTCGGCCAGACATCCTCTTTGCGTTCGATCAGGACCGTTTGGAAGTTGTCCAGCTCGAGGCGGCGAAACACGTTGAGCATCGAACTCTCGTAGTAGCGAGGTCCGAGCGGCTTGATCTCGCCGTAGCCGAACAAGTTGCAGACCTTGCCCAGTTCCGCGGCGAGCTCCAGCGTCTTGGGATTATCGCTGTCGAAGTTGTCCCCGTCGGAACAGTGAAACGCGTAGACGTTCCACAGGGCGGGGTGGTAGCGCTCCTCGATGATCTCGAGGGCTCGCTGGTAGCCCGAAGAGATCATGGTTCCTCCCGACTCGCCTTTGTTGAAAAACTCGTCCTCGGTGACTTCCCTGGCGCTGGCGTGGTGCGCGACGAAGACGAGATCGACATTCTGATACTTCGACCGGATGAATTGATACAGCATGAAGAAGAAGCTGCGCGCCAGGTACTTCTTGACCGTGTCCATCGATCCGGACGTGTCCATGATGCAGATGACGACAGCGTTGGATTCGAGCCGTACGTCGGTGGTGACGTGCCGGTAGGTGAGGTCGCCGTCATGGAACGGGAAACGATCTCGGCTCACCGTCTCCGGCTCTGCTTCGACGGTCGCCCGCAAGCGCCGAAGCCGTGCCCGCGCGGTTCGCCGCTTGTCGAGTCGGGAGCGAATTCCCACCTGGCGAAATCCATGTCGCTTGTAGGTGCGTTCCGACTCGACCTGGCGTAGCCGCTTGCGTTCCAGGTCGGGCAACTCGAGGTCTTCGAACATCAGGTCGATGACCTCTTCGAGACTGACGTCCGTCTCGTAGAAGTCGACTCCCGGCTGATCGCCGGCGTGGTTCGGTGTTGCCTCGCCGTCTCCCTTGTTCTTGCCGACGACCTGCCCGCGTTCGGTGCTTCCGTCGCCCGCGGCGACGTTGTCCGCTTCGCCGTAGATGAATCGGTATTCCTTGATGCCGCGTATCGGTACCTTGATGATTCGGTTGCGATCCTGTCCGATGATCGATTCGTCGGCGATGATGTCGGCGATATTCTCGCGGATGGCATCGCGAACCTTCTCGCGGTGCCTGGCGCGATCACCCGCGGCGCGATCGCTGCGTTCGGCGTCGCCGGTGCGGAAGGGACGAATGACGGATTCGGGAACAGACATGGAGGGAGAATCCTCGGGGCGTCAGTCCTTCCACAGGTTGTTGGCGGCGTACTTGAGAACCACGTCGACGCAACTCGTGCAGTAGCCGTTGTCGATCAGGTTCTCGACCATGGCGCCGTATTTCTCGTTCTGCTCCGCGTCGCGCATCCGCGACTTGGTGATGATGCGACTGATGTCGCGCACCGAGGTCATGAGTCGCTTCTCGATGGCCTCGCGCAGCGGCTCATAGCTCTGGTAGGAAACGCGGGTGCCGCGCCGGCTCGCCGACCACAGGTAGGCGATGACCTCCTGTCGGAACCCGTCGGCGGCGGTACCGATGATGGCGATCTGCTCTTCGATCGATTTGAGGAACGCTTCGTCGGGCTGTAGCTCCTCGTTCGTGTTGCGGTCGCGCACCTTCGTTTTGTTGACGAACGCCTCCGCGTGATCGAGGTAATTCTGGAAGAGCGATTCGGCTTGTTCCTGGTACGAGTAGACGAACGCCTTGGTGATCTCGCGCTCGAGAACGTCGAGGTACTCCTTGTGCAGGGTGTCCTGCAGGAACTCCAGGTAACGCTTGCGCACGTCGTCGGCGAGGTCGGCCTCCTTTACCATGTTGATGAGGGCTTCGCGTACATTGATCGGGTTGATGCACTTGCCGTCGATGTTGTCCGACAATGCGTTGTCGAGGGCCTTCATGGTGAAGCGCGTCGAGATGCCGCTCATCCCCTCGCGCTTGGCGTCTTCTCGCAATTCTCTTGCGTCGATCTTCTTGGTGCGCCCCTTCTCGACCACCTCTTCGCCGTTGTAGAGGCGCAGCTTGGTCATCAGGTCGCATTTCGAGGTGGGTTCCAGTCGCGATAGGATCGCGAACATCGACGCGACCTCGAGGGTGTGCGGTGCGACGTGAGCGCGGAAATCCGAGTGCCGGATGATCTTCTCGTAGATCCGCACCTCCTCAGAGAGGCGCAGGTTGTAAGGAACCTTGACGACGACGATACGATCGAGGATCGCCTCGTTGGTGTGGTCCGCCTTGAACTTCTGCCACTCCGCCTCGTTGGAGTGGGCGACGATGACGGCGTCGACGTAGACCATGCCGTGCCGCCCCGGCGCGGGGATGACCTTCTCCTGGGTCGCCGTGATCATCGCGTGCAGGTACTCGGTTTCGTTCTTGAAGACCTCGATGAACTCCGCGATGCCGCGGTTGGCGACATTGAGGGCGCCGTTCATGTCGAGCACGCGCGGGTCGCCTTCGGAGTAGCGATCGAGTTTCGAGATGTCCTCGCTTCCGATGAGGACGGAGGTGTCCTGATTGTTGGGATCGACCGGCGGCACGACGCCGATGCCGACGCGATTGCGCTTCGAGAAGGCGCGGCGAACCACCGGCACCTCTTCGTAGCGAGTGTCGAATTCCTCCTTGAGCCTGTAGCGGCAGATCGGACACAAGTCGCCTTCGATGTGCACTCCCAACATCTTCTCGAATTCCTTGCGGAGATGGCGGGGCAACAAATGAAGGGGCTCCTCGTTCATCGGGCAGCCCTCGATCACGTACATCGGCTCGGCTTCTTCGAGACCGCGCTGCAGTTTTTCGACGAGCGAACTCTTGCCCGAACCGACTGGGCCCATCAGGTAGAGAACCTGCCTGCTCTCCTCGCCCTTCAAAGACGCGGAGTGCAAGTAGCGAACGATCTGCGAGATGGTTCGTTCGATGCCGAAGAACTCGTCGGCGAAAAAGTTGAAGATGCGATGCGGCTCGTCGCCGAACAGGCGCTTTACCCTGGAGTCATCCGTTTCGAGGATATCCGTCGAACCGGGCCGGTTGACCATGTCGAACAATCGCGCGTGGGCCAGCTGCGTGACGCCGGGATCCTCGCGGACGATCTCGAGATAATCGAGGAAGGTGCCGCTCCATCGGTGATCCTCACGTGCGGCGCGATCTTCCCGAATCATCCTTTCAAAGGTGGCTTTGTCTGCCTGCATGATTCGCTCCTTCAATGCCCGCGAGGGTGAAGCTCGATGGGATCGGTCCTCGCGGCGCTCAGGTGCTTCGACGCTCCTCGAGTCCGGGGATTCGAGGGGGTGGCGGATCGCCTCTTTGGGATTGACGGGGCCGGTGGCGGCGCAGCGCGGCGGAGGACCGGACGGCTTCTCGCGGTCCGCAGAGCCTGGCGCCGGCCCCGACCGCTGCCCGGGATGCCGAGGTAGGTGTGAAGGTGCCTGTAGCAGTGACCGTCACTGGACGCCTTTTGCGCAAACCCAAAACTGCTTTGTCAGTACCACTAGGTATTGTGTTCCGTCAACTTAAATTACACAGCATCTTGATTCCGAGCGCGCCCCGGACGACTCGCTGCGTCCTCCGATGCGGCATCTGTGAACTATTCTGCGCGCCACTTGCGACGCGTTCAAGCGGAAAAGCCGGGCCGCCGCGGCAGCTTGCGGTCGCGTTGCGACCGATCGGTGTGTGCGAACGACACTGCAAGCTGATGCGCAGCCGATCGCGTCAATAGGGTATTCCCAGAACAGCGAACTTGTCATAGCGTCCGCGGGGTAGGATTCGGTGCGCCTGAGGGGGGGCCTCGGCACAGGTACGCGGCGAAATCGAGGAGCAACGGGATGAACATGTACAGGGCTACTATTAGGATCGACGGTCTGCAGGGGGGCGACCCGAGCGAGGTGCGTCGAATCCTCGAGGCCAAGTTGGCAAAGGCCGAAGTCGAGGCCTGTCGGGTTCTCAGCATCGAACCGATCCACCGCGGTCGTGGACCGCAGCCGCAGCCGCAGCCGCGACGCATGGCTCCGGCGGAAGGCACGTGGCGAAAGCAGTCGAACGCCGGCGGAGTGATTCTCCTGTTCGCCATGGGCTGGGCGCTGTGGGTCGTATGGTCCTACCTCACCGCGTATCTATCCCTTGACTGAATCCGCCGTAGCGCGTTGCTTTTGGTTTGCCAGGATGTGGCAACGGGCGTAACGTCGGCGCATGTTTTGGCTGCGGGTATTCCTTACTCTGTTTGCCGCGTCTTGGTCGCCGGCGGCCGCGCAGGTTTACGAGTGGCGAGATGCCAGCGGCTCGCGCCACTTCACCAACGAAGTGGAGAACATTCCGGACACCCAGCGCGAGCAGGCACGCGTCGTGGTGCGGGCGGCGCCGCCGCGAGTCGAGGACGACGAGATTTTGTCGGACACGCTCGCTGACGCCCCCGCGGAGGAGTCGATTCGCGAGCTCCGACGGCGGCTGCGACGCGAGCGGCGCGAGCGTTACGAGCCGGCACCGGAGCGCGTAGCGCAAGTGGTGTATGACAACTCGTTTCGCTTCCCGCGGCGGCAGCCCGTGGCTCCGGAGGTGCACGTCAACATCGACGGTCCGCTCGCCGTGTCGCAAGTGATCGTTCCACCGCCGTATCCCGTTCCCGTTTACGTCGATCCCGGATACGACTATTACTACGAGCCGCAGGTTTCGCCGTCTTTCGACCGCGGGCGCTATCGGCACCGCACGGTGCGGATGAGACTACAGGATCAGTTTCAGTACGACCGCAACGGCCCGTCGTTCCACGTGCGTGGCCCGGTTCCCCTCGGTCCGCGGTTTCAGGCGACATTGCCGCGCGGCGTGCGTTCCTGCGCGGTGTCGCAGCGCCGCACCGTGTTGCGCCGCTAGCCGTTTTCTTGGCGATGTCCCGGCTCCTCGATCGCGAAGACAGTGCTCTCCTCGTCATCGACGTGCAGGAGGCGTACAGAGGCAAGACTCTCGATCACGAGCGCATGGTCGAGCGGGTGGGTCGCTTGGTGCGGGCGGCGCGGATCTTCGAGATTCCGATCGTGGTGACGGAACAGTATCCGCAGGGAATCGGCAATACCCAGTCGGAGGTCGCCGAGCTGTTGGCCGCGGACCAGGTGATCATCGAAAAGAGGACGATGAGTTGTTGCGGACAACCTCCGTTCGTCGAACAGATCGAGCGAATGAATCGCCGTCAGTTTGTCGTCTGCGGCATCGAGGCCCATGCGTGCGTCAACCAGACGGTGCACGATCTGCTGGAGAGTGGATCCGAGGTTCACCTGGCTCGAGATGCGATCTCCGCCCGCTTCGCGTGCGACAACGAGATCGCCTGGCAGAAGATGACGGGTTCCGGCGCCACGCCGTCCTCCAGCGAGATGATCTTGCTGGAGTGGGTGCGCAGTTCGGAAGATCCGCGCTTCAAGGAAATTCACCGACTCATCCGCTAACGCGGCGCCGCCACCGGGTCACGGGGATGACTTCTCTTCCTATCAGTCTGTTGAATAACCCCGAGACGGCCCTTCGACAGGCTCAGGGCGAGCGGAAAAGTCCATTAAAATTGGGGCGGAGAACCGCTCATGCTGAGCCCTTCGACTTTGCTCAGGACATGCTTGTCGAAGCATGTTGTGGGGTTTTTCAACGGACTGCTATGTCCAGGAGCGAAGCGAGTTTCAGCTGGCCACTTCAGTCGCGGGGGGATTGCGCCGCGGCAGGGGATCAGCGATGGGAGGGCCGGCGGGCGGCATCGATGCCGGTAGTGCGATGGTCGCGAACGAAACCGAGATGGAGTTGATCACCCGTGAATTGAGCCGCGAGCTTTTTCGCATCGGCGCCATACGGTTCGGCACTTTTACACTCAAGGACGGGCGCGAGTCGCCGTTTTATCTCGACCTGAGGACTCTGGTTTCGCACCCGACGTCGCTGGCGCGGGTCGGCCGAGCGCTTGCCAAGAAGGCTCAGGCCATTTCCTACGATCGCATTGCCGGTCTCCCCTATGCGGGATTGCCAATCGCGGTGGCAATGTCCCTGGTCAACGAGCGGCCTCTCATCTATCCGCGCAAGGAGGCGAAGGAGTACGGCACGAAGAAGTTGATCGAGGGAGAGTTTTCCGCCGGCGAGATGGCCCTAGTCGTCGATGACGTGATCACCAGCGGTGGCGCCAAGTTGGAGGCGGTCGAACAGCTTCGCGCCGCAGGGCTCGAGGTACGGGATGTACTGGTAGTCGTCGACCGCTCGGATCCGCGCGCGAATTCCCTCGCGGCGGCTGGGCTGCAACTGCACAGTGTGCTTGGCGTCGAGCCGATGCTCGACGCACTGCACCGCGAGGGCTTGATCGGCCAGGCCGACCACGACGACAGCCTCGCGTTTTTGGGGGCTCGAGCGCGATGACCGCCGTCCCCCCGCCGGATGAGAATCGCCACCGCGATCAACGTCCCGAGCCGGTCGAGCGCTTCCGCCACCGCGGCCTGACGGTCATCTACCAGTATCACCCCGGGCGTTTGACGGCGATTTCCCTCAGCGCTTTGGCGGGTGCCCGCTACGACGGAGCGCATCCTGGCCTCGCGCATCTCACCGAGCACATGTTGTTCCAGGGAACCTCGACCCTCGACCAGCTGGCGCTCAACCGCAAGGCGGCGGAACTCGGAGGAGAGCACAACGCCGACACCGGCTACGAGGACGTTTCGCTGCTCTTCGAAGTGTTCAACGAAGACGTGGGCGAGGCACTGCAACTCCTCGCGCATCAGTTTTACGACACGCGCATCGACGCCAAGGCGTTGGCCAAAGAGCGCCGCGTCGTCATGGAGGAGATCCGCGGTCGGCTCGACGATCCGGCCGAGCGCCTGTACCGACGAGCCTGGGCGAGATTGTTCTCCGGCGCATTGGCCAATCCGGTGTCGGGAACCCTGTCGAGTGTGCGCCAGATCGAAGTGGATCAGGTCGAGCACTTCCGGTCGACGCACTTCACGCATGCCAATTCCGTGCTCTCCATCGTCGGCGGGGTGCCGTTGTCCGAGGTGCGTCGCGCCGTCGGCGAGACATTCCAACACGGTGAACCGGGCCGGCCTGTCGAACGGCCGCCGGTTTCGTTTCGCGGCGGTGGCTCGTGTCGCATGAAAACGTCGGACCGCGGCCAAGCCTACGTGACGCTGCTGATAGCGATGGACGCCGACCCGCGCCATATTCTCGCCACCGGTGTAGCGTTGGACATGATCGGCGCCGACCCGGACAGCCGCCTGTTCCAGGAACTGCGCGAGAAGATGGGCCTCAGTTACGATGTATCGGCGCACGTGGAATGGGGGCCCGATTGGGGGTTGGCCTCGATATCGTCGAGCAGCTCGCGCGGTCAGGCCGATCGCCTGCTGCGGGAAATGCAGCGCGTCTGCCAGGGGGCGGCGAGCGCGGGCTTCGCGGCGGACGAGGTGGCGCGGGCGCGCAAGAAAATCCGCTACCGCAATGCGATGATGGCCGAGAGCCGCCTCGACCAGGCCGGTGCCCTGGCCGAAAGCGAGTTGTGGGGCGCGCCGACACCCGACGAGGCGGAGCGGATCGTCGCCGCGCTGTCGCAAGCCGAGATCGAAGAGTCCTGGCGCCGCACATTTGCCGGCAGCAAGGTGATCGCCGTTCTCAAATAGTGTCCGCCCGGACCGCGCTCGCCGTCGCAGTAGGCGCGATCTGGCGTGACGCGGGGTGGTGACGCCTGCGTTCAGAACGGAATGTCGTCGTCCTCTGGCATATCGGGCGGTTCATCCTGCCCGGGAGGAGCGTTGAACGACCCCCCCTCGCGCCCGCCGCCGCCGCCGGCGCCACCTGCGCCACCTGCGCCACCGCCGAGAAAGCGCACGTCGCGGGCGATGATTTCCGTGATGTAGCGCTTGTTACCGTCCTTGTCGTCGTAACTTCGATTGCTGATGCGTCCCTCGACGAATACCTGCCGGCCCTTGGCGAGGTACTGGCCACAGGTCTCCGCCTGCTTGCCCCAGACGACGATGTTGTGCCACTCGGTGCGTTCCTGCTTTTGCCCCTGCTGGTCGGTCCACCGCTCCGAGGTGGCGATCGAGAACTTGGCCACGGCTCGGCCGCTGGGGGTAAATCTCACTTCCGGATCCTTGCCCAGATTGCCAATGAGGATCGCCTTGTTGACCATGTTCCACCTCGGTGGCGGCCAAGCGGCCGCGCGCATCAGAAGGGCGTTCGCTATCAACGGGAAATATAGGTGTCAAGGAGCGGCAGCCGCGCGTTGACTTGCTGGAAGGGGCGCCGCTATCATCCGCTCCGGTGGTGTGGTGGATGCTTTCGAGGATGGCGCGAAACAATGGTGACACCGATCGAGGTGTCGCATGAGTTTTGATGCGAGTGGTCCGCTGCGCGTGGTTCCGCTCGGCGGGCTCGGCGAGATCGGCCTGAATTGCCTGTTGCTCGAGTGCGGCGGGCAGGCGATCGCCATCGACTGCGGGGTCATGTTTCCCGATGCGAGCATGCTCGGCATCGACCTCGTGCTGCCGGACTTCGAGTACCTACGCTCGCTCGGCGACCGATTCCTCGGCTTTGTGATCACGCATGGCCACGAGGATCACATCGGAGGATTGCCATACGCGCTGCGCGGGCTGTCGGTGCCGGTGTACGCGACGCCGATGGCTGCGGGGCTCATCGCCTCGCGCCTGGCGGAGCACGAGTTGGGCGCGGTCGATGTTCGCGAATTCCGCCCGCGCCAGGCTTTCACCCTGGGACCGTTCGCCATCGATCCCATCCATGTCACCCACTCCATCGTCGACGCGGTGGGCTTGGCGATCACGACTCCGTACGGTGTCGTCGTGCACACCGGCGACTTCAAGATCGATCAGACACCGATCGATGGGCGCGCCCCGGATCTTCAGGCCTTTGCCGATTACGGCGCGGCGGGTGTGCTGTTGATGCTGTCGGACTCGACCAATGCGACGAACTGTGGCTCGACCGGTTCCGAGCGGGACGTGCGCGACGGATTGGAAACGGCGCTGAGCGGCGCCGAGGGGCGGGTATTTTTCTCGACGTTCTCATCGCACGTCCACCGCATCCAGCAGGTGCTCGAGTTGTCGGAGGCGCTCGGCCGCAGCGTTGCCGTGATCGGCCGGAGCCTCGTCAACGCGATCGGCATAGCGACCCAGGTCGGCCATCTGAAGGCGCCGCCATCGCTCTTCGTCGACATCGGCGATGTCAATTCGCTGCCGTCGCGCAACGTCACGCTGTTGACCAGCGGCAGCCAGGGCGAGGCGCTGTCGGCGTTGGTACGGATCGCCGTCGGCGACCATGCGAAGGTGAAGATGGGGGCGGGCGATCTGGTGATTCTGTCGTCGCGAGTGATCCCCGGCAACGAGAAGGCGATCGGCAACATGATGAACCACATGTACAGGCGCGGCGCCCAGGTGCTCGATGCCTCGTCGGCGCCGGTTCACGTTTCCGGCCACGCCAGCCGCGACGAGTTGGCGTTCATGTTGAAGGTACTGCAGCCGCGCTACTTCGTTCCGGTGCACGGCGAGTACAGGCAGCTTTCTCACCACCGGCAGTTGGCCGAAAGCCTGGGGATGGCGGCGGACGACGTGTTTCTCCTGGAAGACGGTCAGACTCTGGAGATCGATGGCAAGGGCGCGCGCCGCGGTGAGTCGGTTCGCGCCGGACGCGTCTTCGTCGATGGCAAGGGCGTCGGAGACGTCAGCGACCTGGTGTTGCGCGATCGTCGCCACCTATCGCGTGACGGTCTGTTGCTGGCTGTATTGACGGTCGACCAGCATACCGGCGAGTTGATCTCCGGTCCCGAGTTCGTCTCGCGCGGCGTCTTCGCGCAAGGGGAAGAGGCGGAGTACTTCGACGCTGCGCGAACTGTCGTCACCGATGCGTTGGCGGCGATCTCGCCGGAATCGCGTACCGACTCGGCGGAGGTTTCCGAGGAGATTCGCCGTGCGCTGCGTCGCTACCTGAGTCGCAAGTTGGCGCGCCGGCCCGTCGTACTACCGTACGTCATGGAGATGTGAGTTGGCACGCGCCGCGAAAAAAACGAAGGATACCGCGAAGCGGCAAACCGCGTCGCGTGAAACGAGCGCGCGCCGGGCGCAGTCCGCGGCCGATGTCGACGTCGGTTCGGGCGACACCACCGACGAGTCGCGACTTCTCGACGAAGTCGCCGCGGTAGCCGTAATCACCGGCGCCGTCTTTACCGTACTCAGTTTCGTCGCCTACCAGGGCGGCGCGGCCGGCCTCAATCTGGCCGGCCGTGTCGGCGAGGTGTTGGCCGACGCGCTGCTGCAGGCCTTGGGCTTCGCAGCTTATCTCGGACCGCTGTTGCTGGCGGTCGTCGCCTACTTGTTGTTCCGCCAGGCCAGTCACGAGATCTCCCTGGTCCGCGCCGTCGGCGCTCTCGTCCTGGTGTTGTGCAGCGCCGTTCTTCTGGCGCTGCTGGCGCCGGCGGAGCGTCCCGTTTCGCTTGCCGGCGGATGGGTCGGCGGCTTCGCCGCGCAGCTGCTGCGCCAGGCGTTTGGCGCGCCGGGGGCGTTCTTGATGGTCTGCTCCCTGATGGTCCTGTCGTTTGTCGTGGCGACGCGGATTTCGCTGGTGCGTATCGCCGCCGCCGGTGCGACTGGGGCTGTGCACGGGGCGCGCAAAATCGCGTCGTCGATTCCCAGACCGTCGCGGGAGATTGTCTTGACCGCGGTTCAGCCGACGCCGCGGGCCAACGTCCGCCGCGAGGAGGTCGTAGCCCCCGCCGAGCCGCGATCGGCACCGGTGATCGTACGCGCGGTTCGGGACGAGCAGGCTTCGAGCCGCAAGGGGCGCGCCGTACAGGAAGAATTGCCGTTTGCCGACGACGGACGCTACCAGCTACCGCCGCTGCAACTGTTGGACGAGCCGACCGCGGCCGAGGTCGAGGTCGACGAGGAAGCGCTGCACAAGAGTTCGCAGATCCTCGAAGCCAAACTCGCCGATTTCGGCATTTCCGCCAAGGTCGTCGAAGTGCGACCGGGGCCGGTTATCACGACGTTCGACGTCGAGCCGGCGGCCGGGGTGAAGGTCAACCGCATCATCAGTTTGGCTGACGATCTGGCAATGGCCCTGCGGGTGACCGGGGTCCGCATCCTGGCTCCGGTACCGGGCAAGGCAGTCGTCGGCATCGAAGTTGCCAACCCGCGGCGCGACATGGTCGTGCTTCGGGAATTGGTGGAGTCGGAAGTCTACACGCGGTCGCGTTCGCTGCTGACGGTCGCGCTCGGCAAGGACACCGCCGGGCAGCCGGTGATCGGCGACCTCGCCAAGATGCCGCACCTTCTCGTCGCCGGTGCGACGGGCAGCGGCAAGTCGGTGTGCGTCAACACCATGGTCATGTCGATCCTGCACAAAGCGTCGCCGCGCGACGTTCGCTTCGTCATGATCGACCTGAAGATGCTCGAGCTTTCGGTCTACGAGGATATTCCGCACCTGCTCGTTCCGGTGGTGACGGATCCAAAGCTGTCCGTCGCCGTGCTCAACAATATCGTCGAGTTGATGGACGATCGCTATCGGCTGATGAAGAAGAGCGGGGTGCGCAACATCGACGGCTACAACAAGCTGATCGGCGAGCATGCCGCCGCCAGGGAGGAAGAGGTCCTCGAACTCAAGGATGTGGCGATCGGCGCACCGGACGAGGAAGTCGTCACTGTCTCGCCGACACCGGAGCGATTGCCGAAGGTGGTGGTGATCATCGACGAGCTCGCGGACTTGATGATGACGATGGGGCGCAAGGTGGAAGAGCCGATCACTCGGTTGGCGCAGAAAGCGCGCGCGGCGGGCATCCATTTGATGCTGGCCACCCAGCGTCCCTCGGTCGACGTCATCACCGGTTTGATCAAGGCGAACTTTCCGGCGCGCGTGGCGTTCCAGACGACGGCGCGCGTCGACTCGCGAACGATTCTCGACCAGATCGGCGCGGAGCGGTTGCTCGGCCGCGGTGACATGCTGTACATGCCGCCCGGCAGCGCCTTCATCCAACGTCTGCACGGTCCGTTGGTGACCGAAGAGGAGATCCACAAGGTCGTCCGCCACATCAAACGCCAGGGCAAGCCACAGTACGCGTTCGACCTGCTGGAGGCGCCGGAAGGCGAAGAGGACTCTGGATTCGAGGACGATTTGAGCGACGTCCTCTACGATCAGGCGGTGCAGGTGGTGACGGACAGTCGTCAGGCTTCAATCTCGTGGCTGCAGCGGCGATTGCGCGTCGGTTACAACCGGGCGGCGCGCATGATCGAGCGGATGGAACGGGAGGGCGTGGTATCGCCCAGTGACGGAAGTCGACCCCGCGAAGTTCTCGCGCGCGCCATCGACGCGGACTAACGCAGGGGCGAGAATGTTCGATTGGAGAAACGGCCGACTCCTGGCCATGGCGGCGATCGTGCTCGCTGGACTCGGAGTGTCTGCGCTGGCTGCGACGGAGGCTGCGCCGGCCGAGACGGTCGAGCAGATCGTTGCGCGAGTACAAGCGCGATTCGATGAGGCCGCCGACCTGCGCGCCGATGTCGCGCAAGAGGTGGTCATCGCCGCGCTCGATCGAACCGTATCGGCCACCGGCTCGGTGGTGTTCAAACGACCGGGAAAGATGCGATGGGATCTGACCGGTGACGAGGCGCAGATCATCGTCGCCGATGGCGAGACGGTGTGGTTTTATCAACCCGCCGACGAGCAGGTTCTGAAGGCGCCGTTGGTCTCGGTCTTTCGCTCCAGCACACCGGTCTCGTTTCTCACCGGTGTCGGCAGGATCGCCGATGACTTCGACGTCGAATTGCTGTCGCGTGACGCTGATACGATCCGCCTCTTGCTCGAGCCGAAGCGCAGCAACGGCGACCTCGGTCGATTGGAACTTGCCGTCGGCGCGGCGTCCGCGGACATCGTCGAGGCGCGGGTGACTGATCCAGTGGGCAACGTGACGATCTTGAAGTTCTCGAACCTGAGACGAAATACCGGAGTAGGGGATCAGGTATTCGCGTTTGAGGTTCCGCCCGGTGTCGATGTCATCGAGGCGCCGCTCGGCTACTGACGGCGCTGTTTGCCGGGCGCGAATGCCCAAAGGCCACGCCGCAACGTGCGGCGCGGCCCGCGCAGGGACTTTTCCCGTGCGGTGGTTCGGTGTACCCATGCCTCATGCCGTCCTTCGATGTGGTTTCGGAAGTCGACCTGCAGGAAATCGACAACGCGGTTAATCAGGCCCGCAAGGAGCTTGGCCAGCGGTACGACTTCAAGGGGTCGGACACCGAGGTCGAGCTCGACGAAGCGGAGATTCGCCTCGTCTCGGCAGACGACTACCGGGTGAAAGCGGCCGCCGAGGTGGTTGAATCGAAGCTGGTCCGGCGCGGCATCTCGATGAAGGCGGTCGTCCGCGGCCAGGTTGAGCCGGCGACCGGTGGGCGAGCGAAGCTCAAACTGTCGATCCAGCGCGGGGTTTCAACCGAGAAGGGCAAGGCGATCGTCAGGTTGATCAAGGACGCCAAGCTCAAGGTACAAGCTCAAATTCAAGACGAACAGGTGCGGGTCACGGGCAAGAAACGCGACGACCTGCAGGCGGCGATTCAACTGTTGAAGGAGGCCGAACTCGATCTCCCGCTTCAGTTCGTCAATATGCGCGATTGACGCCCAAGGCGGGTGCCGACGGTGGGCGATCAGGCGACCGCGGTGGCGTCGTCGTCGTCGGTGGCCGGGTTGACGGCTTCGTCCTGAGGGGTGAGAGCGTCTCCACCTGGGGCGAAGATTCCCCACTGGTCGCGGTATTGGGCGTAGCGACCGCGGTAAGGCTTCGCTCCTGCGCCGTGCAGGCTGAAGGTCGGTCCTGAGATCGAGGTTGCCGGGATGACGAAGATCTCGTCGACGCCGCCGCGTCGTTTTGCGATGCAAACAAACACGTCGCAGTACTTGCGATCCCAACGACCGTGCCGGTGGAAATTGAAACTCCAGGATCGGTAGTTGTACGTATAGCGCTTGCCGCCGACAGTGACGGTGTGGGCGTATTTGCCGGGAAAGGCTACGCGCAAGGCGACGCGGAATTCGCCGCCGACGAGCAGATCATACCCCTTGGCGCGCGGAACGTCTTGGACGTCCAGTCCCATCGCTGATAGCTTCTGAGCGATGGCAATTCGAGCTTTCAAATGTTTTGATTGGCGGTTCATCAGGATGGACCAAAGGCCAAAGCCCTGGTCCCCCGCCACCAATTTCTTATCCGCCCAACATTTGATCAGGGAATGCCCTAAGCCCGCTTATAGCCGCTCAGATATCGATCCGCAACGCTTTTCTTGCATCGGACCGGCGGCATTGTTTGGCGGATGACCGTTGACAGGTGACCGGGTCGCGTTTAAGCTCCGGCCCGCTCAAGAGGGACTAATGAGAAAAGCTGCATTGAAAACGGCAAAAGCTCGGCTTGATGAGATGAGGCGAGTGGTCATGCGCGAGATCAAGGACGATCTCCGCCAGGGTCGTGAAGGTGCCAAGGAAGATGGAATGGACACCTACGACCTCGCCAGTGAAGAGCGAGATCGGGAAATCAGCTTCATTCTCGGTGATCGCGATCGGGAAAAGTTGCAGGCGATCGAGACCGCGTTGGCCAGGATCGACGAGGGTTCGTACGGTATTTGTGAAAACTGCGAGTCTGAAATCGCCGCAGGTAGGCTCGAGGCAATGCCCTTCTCCAGGCTCTGTGTCAGCTGCCAGGCCGAGCAAGAGAAAGAGGCGCGGTCGCAGCGGCGGTTTGACGACGAACGTGCCTATCGCCGCCTTGGTAGCACCGAGGTGGACGAAGAAGGCGCCTGATCGCCGGCGCCGTCGTGGCACCCGGCGGCGGATAGACGTGGCTGCCTCTGGGCTTTGCTGTGAGCCGATGGCGTCAAGAGGATCTGCGCTGGATCTTCGATGCGGCTGTCGCAGCAGTTGAGCCGGCGCGCCTCGTTGCGGGTGTGATCAGCAGGGATCGCCGTGGCTTGGCGATCGAGGGTCCCGACGGACGCCGCAGTTCTCTGCCGCACGGCGCCGTTGGTGTTTTTGGCGCGGGCAAAGCGTCCGCCGCGATGGCGGCTGGTTTTGAGCAGTCGTGCGCCGGTGACCTCGAGCTAAGCGGTGTGGTCATCAGCCCGAGGGGCTACTGCGCCAGGGCACCGACCGCGATTCGCGTACTCGTTGGCGAACACCCGATCCCCGGCGCGGCAAGCGCGGCGAGTACCGCCGCCCTCGTCGAGGAGATTGGCGCGCGACCCGTCGATCGTTACGTCTGTCTGATTTCGGGTGGGGCGTCGAGTCTGCTCGTCGCTCCGATTACTCCGCTGAGCCTGCGCGACAAACAAAAGGTCACCGAGCTACTACTCCGCAGTGGAGCTTCGATTGGCGAGATCAACACCGTGCGCAAGCATCTGTCGACCGTCAAGGGCGGGCGTTTGCTGCGCGTCGTCGCTCCCCGCCCGGTGACTACGCTGATCGTCTCCGACGTCGTCGGTGACGATCCGGCGATGGTCGGTTCGGGAGCAACGGTGCCGGACGCGACGACGTACGCGGAGGCGATCGAAGTGCTGCGGCGATTCGATATCCTATCGCGATCTCCGCAGGCCGTGCGCGAGGTCCTCGAGCGAGGAGTACGGGGCGAAATAGCGGAGACAGTGCGTGCGGGGAGTAGGGAGGGGCGGATCGCCGAGACCTTCGTCATTGGCTCGAATGCGACGGCGCGAGCGGCCGCCGCCGCGGCCGCCTAACGCCGAGGCTACCAGGTTGTCGGGCAAGAGGCGCCGCTGACTGGCGACTCCGTCGCATCGGCCAGGCAGTGGCTACGCGGCATCCGCCGGCATGGCCCGCCGTCGCACCGTCCGCAGTGCTTCATCGCCGGCGGCGAGACGACAGTCCGCGTCGTCGGTGGCGGTAAGGGAGGCCGCAACCAGGAGTTCGCGTTGGCGCTGGTGGAAGAGTTGGACGGCGCTGCGATCAGCGTCCTCAGCGCCGGCACCGACGGAGTCGACGGGCCCACTGAGGCAGCAGGAGCCTTTGTCTATGGCAATTCTCTGCAGCGGGCTCGGCAACGCGGCCTCGATCCGTCGCAGTACCTACGGTCAAACGATTCGCATACGTTTTTCTCGGGATTGGGTGATCTTCTGACGACCGGGCCGACCGGCACCAATGTGATGGATCTGAAGATCGCCTTGGTCTGGCCGTCTTCCGCGACTTAGGCCGGCGTGGTAGTCACCGCGGTGACGGTGCTGCGGTCGCGGAACACCGGAGAGCGGCGGCGGTATGGCGACGCGGTTCAGGGCGATCGGAGGTCAAGCCAGTGCCCGGGTATCTTTCCGAAGCGTTTGTTTCTTTTCAGGGAGAAGGCTTGCACGTCGGCCGCCGGCACTTGTTCCTGCGCTTCGCTGGCTGTCCGCTGCGTTGTCGCTACTGCGACACGCCCGAAAGTCTGACGCGCACCGATCAGTTCGTAGTTCGCGCTGATGAGCAGCAGACCCGCCACAATCCGGTGAGCCTTGGCGACATTTCCTGGGCGATCGATCTGCTGACCGCGTCGGCAGGGCCCATCGATGGCGTCGCCATCACCGGCGGCGAACCTCTCGCACAGGTCGACTTTCTCTCCGAGGTCCTGCGCATGCGCGATCTACCCAGTCCGCGCCTGCTCGAGACTAGCGGAACCCAACCAGATCAGTTGCGGCAGGTCATCGACGTCATCGACATCGTCAGCATGGACATAAAACTTCCATCCAATACCGGAGAGACATCGTTCTGGAACGAGCATCGGAGATTCTTGCAGTTGGCCGCTGGGCGGGCATACGTAAAAATACTTATTGACTCGGCCACGTCACCGGATGACCTCCAGCGAGCCGTCGACATGATTGCCGAGACCGCGCCCGAAACGTCCGTTTTCTTGCAGCCGATCACGCCTCGCAATGGCGGCACATCGCTCGGATTGGCTGGTATATCGGCGTTCTACGATCTTGCTCGCGGTAGCATCAGGGATGTACGTGTCCTGCCGCAGACACATAAAATCCTGAAAATCTGGTGAGTAATAGTAGGCACGCTCAGTTCTAGAACAGTATTTGTGCTTTCTCGATCGTCGGTGCGGTTACGCCTCCATGCCTATGCTCGACCAGCGCGTGGGAACTTTTCATTGACATTTCAGCGGGCTGTAGTGTAACCGGGCGAACTTTGTGTTATGAACGCCGGGGTCAGAGAGAGGTATAGCGACGGGTCGTGGCAAAGTCAGAGTTCACCAAGCGAGACGCCAATGCGATCGCAGCCGAGTATGGCTTGCCGAAGGTCAACACGGTCAAGCAGCTCGACAGCGAGACTGACTATGGGCGCCTTCAGTTCCTGCTCGAGACTGCGCGTGGCAAGTTTGTAGTCGACCTCGACCACGTCAAGAGCGAGTTGGAGCTCAAGCGCGAACACGACCTGGTCCTTTTTCTCCGCAAACATGGCTATCCGTGCCGTGCGCCGATTGCTGATCGTCGCGGCCGGCATTTTCAGGACTTCGCCGGCAAGCAGCTTTCCGTCTACCGTCGAGTCGACGGGCACGAGCTGAATCCCGATTCGGTAACGCCCAGTCAGTTGGAGAATGTCGGGCGTGTCGTCGCCGATCTCCACCTCGTCACCAAGACCTATAAGAAGGGCGGGGAGAATCACTTCAGCTTCGACCGTGTCGCCGAATTGTACGACTCGGTTCGGGGGCGTTTGCCTTCTTATATGAGGAAGATCGTCCGGACGCTCGACGAGGAACTCGACTATCTCGAGAACTACCTGGAGATGAAGCTTCCCAAGGGGACGATCCACGGCGACGTGCGGCCGGCGCAGTTGTTCGTCAAAGGCGACAAGGTCGTCGCACTTCTCGGTTTTGACATTGCCGGGCGCGGCAAGTTCATCCTTGATCTGGCGACAGCAGTCAACTCGCTCTGCTTTGCCGAAGGCCAGTACGACTTGAAGCGCTTCGAAGCGTTGATCGCCGGCTACGAGTCCTTGCGCACGCTTTCCCTGGCGGAGTGGGATGCGTTTCCCAACGAGCTCCGCTTCTCTGCGTTTCGCTACACGATCGCGCGGCTCAACGACTTTTTCGCCAGTTCGGCCGAGGCGCGCCAGCATATCAACAAGGACGTGCAGGATTTCTACGAGCGACTGATGATCCTTCGTCGGGAGAAGGACGGCGGCATGGAATCGATGTTGATGGCGATGGCGACCGGTTATGACTACCGCAAGTATCAGAAGGTCAAGGCGGTCGAACGCCGCAGTCGCTGACCTCCGGTCGAACGCGGCTGCCGCCGTTCGCCGAGAATCCACGCGCGAGTCGCTGGTATATGGCTTGCCCGATCCGCCCCCAAGCTGAAACTCGCTTTGCTCGTAGGCAAAGGCAGGGGCAGAGGCAAAGGGATGTGCGCGTCACGTGCGATCCGTTGACGTTTTCGTTTCTCATCCGAATGATCCGGCGACAGATAGCGCCGGTGATGGTGCTAGACTAAGGGCGGAGCCTGGGTCGACCGCGGGTGGGAGACCAGGGAGCACTTGCAGGGAGCAGTTGGATGACTGACAAAATCGAGCCGGCCGTATCTACGATGTTGACGGAATTGGGCGAGGACCCTGAGCGCGAGGGCTTGTTGAAGACGCCCGCGCGGGTGGCGCGTTCGATGCGCTTCCTTACCCAGGGCTACGATCAGAACCCGGCTGAAATCATCGGCGAGGCTCTCTTCACGGAAGACTACGAAGAGATGATCGTCATGAAGGACATCGACTTCTATTCGCTCTGCGAGCACCACCTGTTGCCGTTTTTCGGCAAAGCGCACGTCGCCTACATCCCAGCCGGGCGCATCGTCGGAATATCGAAGATCGCCCGCCTGGTCGAAGTGTTCTCGCGGCGACTCCAGGTGCAGGAACGCCTGACGAAGCAGGTGGCGCAAACGATGATGGAGCAACTCCGGCCCGAGGGAGTGGCCGTCGTCGTCGAGGCCGAGCATCTGTGTATGCGCATGCGCGGCGTCGAGAAACAGAACTCGATGGTCGTCAGCAGTGCGGTGCTCGGTGTATTTCGCACCAATCAGGAGACACGCGAAGAGTTCATGAGCTTGGTGCACAACGGTCTGCGGCGGTAGTACTCCACTTGCTCCACGTTCGTTGGCGAACCACAGATGTGGCGAACCACAGATTGACACCGTGAGACACTTCGGATAATTCGGGCGAAAGCCGACAATTTGGTAAGGTTCTGCACGACTGGCGCTGCGCGGATCGAACCGCGGGGGAGTGCTGACGTCCAGAAGGCCGTCCGCCTGGGCCTCTGTTGTGGAGGGGTTCAGGCTTTTTTTGTGCCCTTTTTCGTGAGGTAGGCGTGATCAAGCAGCTGCTATTGGCCCCCGGACCGACACCGGTACCCGCTCGAGTGCGGGCAGCGATTGCCCGTCCGATCATTCACCACCGAACGCCGCAGTTCGGGCAACTCTTCGGTCGCGCCCGCGAGGGACTGCGTCAACTGTTCGGTACGGCAACCGATGTCTTGACGTTGTCGTCGTCGGGCACGGGAGCCATGGAGGCGGCGGTCGTCAACTGCTTCGCACCGGGCGACAAGGTGCTGGTCGTCAACGGCGGCAAGTTCGGCGAGCGCTGGCTGAAGTTGGCCCAGATGTTCGGTCTCGACCCGGTCGAACTCAAGGTTGAGTGGGGGCAGGCAGTACGGGTGGAGGATGTCGCGCGCGCCCTCGACGAAAACCCCGGAATCCGCGGTGTGCTGCTGCAGGGCAGCGAGACGTCGACGACCGCCTGTCACCCGATCGAAGAAATCGGCGGCTTGACGCGCGGCAAAGACATCCTTCTCGTCGTCGACGGAATCACGGCCGTCGGAGTCTACGAAGTGCCGATGGACGACTGGGGCATCGATATCCTCGTCACCGGCTCGCAAAAGGCGATGATGCTGCCTCCCGGTCTCGCCTTCATCGCGCTCAGCGACCGCGCCTGGGAACGCTCCCGCTCGGTGTGCCAGCCGCGTTTCTACTTCGACCTGGCCCGCGAGCGCGCCAGTCAGGCGAACAACAGCACCGCCTATACGCCGGCGATCTCCCTCATCTTCGGGCTCGACGAAGCGCTGACGATGATGCGCGAAGAAGGTTTTCCCCAGATCTATGCGCGGCATGCCCGCTGCGCTCGCGCGACGCGAGCCGGCGCGGAAGCGCTCGGTCTGCGGTTGCTGGCGCCAGAGGCGCCGAGCCCGGCCGCGACCGGAATCTTCGTTCCCGACACCGTCGACGGCAAGAAGCTGCACGGCTACCTTCGCGACAAGATGGGCGTTGCTTTTGCCGGCGGCCAAGATCATTTGAAGGGTAAGATCCTGCGCCTGGCCCACATCGGATACATGGGCGCGTTCGACACCATTGATGGGTTGGCGGCATTGGAAATGGCGTTGCGCCATTTTGGCCATCCAGTCGAGTTGGGACGTGGAGTGGGGGCGGCTCAGGAAGTCCTGATGTCGGCCCTACCGGATTGAGTCGGGGGCGGAACGTGTACCGAGTACTGGTCAGTGACAAGCTTGCCCCGGAGGGGCTGCGGGTTCTCGATGCCGCCACCGCGGAGGGAGGCATTTCCTACGACTCACGACCGGGGATGAGTCCGGCGGACCTCATCGCGGCAATCCCCGAGTACGACGCCCTGATCATTCGCTCGGGTACGACGGCGACCGCCGCGGTGATTGCCGCGGCGACGCGCCTGCGCGTCATCGGGCGGGCGGGAATCGGTGTCGACAACGTCGATGTCGAGGCCGCGACCCGGCGCGGCATCACGGTGATGAATACTCCCGGGGGCAACAACGTGACCACGGCCGAACACGCGGTGAGTATGATGCTGGCGCTGGCCCGCTCGATTCCGCAGGCGACCTTTTCCATGCGCGCGGGAAAATGGGAGAAATCACGCTTTACCGGCTCCGAGATCTGCGACAAGGTCCTCGGTGTCATCGGCATCGGCAACATCGGTCGCCTGGTGGCCGAACGCGGTCGCGGGCTCAAGATGAAGGTGATCGCGCACGACCCCTTCATCTCGGAGGATCGCGCCGCCGAACTGGGCGTCGAACTCGTTCCGCTGGACGACCTTCTCGCGCGGGCGGACTTCGTTTCATTGCACATTCCCCTGACCTCCGACACCCGCGATTTCCTCGCCGCCGCGGAGCTGCGCAAGATGAAGAAGGGCGCACGCCTCATCAATTGTGCTCGCGGCGGAATCGTCAACGAGGCGGACCTCGCCGACGCTCTCGCCTCCGGTCACCTGGCTGGCGCGGCCTTGGATGTCTTCGCGCAAGAGCCGCCGTCGCCCGACAATCCCCTGCTGTCCCTCGACAACGTCATCTGCACTCCACATTTGGGTGCGGCCACCGAGGAAGCGCAGATCAACGTGGCGGTGGCCGTGGCCGAACAGATCGTCGACTTCCTGGTTCGCGACGTCACCCGCAACGCGGTCAACGTGCCGTCGGTCAGCGCCGAGCAGATCGAAGTGTTGCGCCCGTATCTGAAGCTGGGAGAGACGCTTGGCTCGCTGCAGGCGCAGCTCCTCGAGAGCGCTCCCACGGAAGTGATGGTGGAGTACGCCGGGGAGGTGGCGACCGTCGACGTTCAGCCCGTAACCGTCGCGGTACTGCACGGATTGTTGGATCGTCTGCTCGAGCCCAACACGGTCAATTACGTGAACGCACGCGAGCTGGCACGCGAGCGCGGCATCAAAGTCACCGAGTCGCGGACGGCGCAGACGCACGGTTACGTCAACCAGATCAAGGTGCGGATCCGCACGGCCGAGAAGGTGAGTGAGGTCGCCGGCGCCGTTTTCGGGCGCGAGGTCGTACGCCTGGTCCAGGTCAACCAGTTTCATCTCGAGGCTGTACCGGAGGGGCGCATTCTGATGTTGCTCAATCGCGATGTTCCAGGGGTGGTTGGGGCGATTGGAACGCTGTTGGGGAAGGCGAACGTCAATATCGCCGGCCTCGAGTTGGGTCGTGAGGCGGTGGGAGGAGTCGCCCTCTCGCTGGTGCACGTCGACGACGCCGTTCCCGAATCGGTCCTCGAGAGCCTGCGCGGTCTGCCTGAGATCGTTGCCGCTGATCTCCTGGAACTCTGAGCCATGCCAGCCGTCGCAGTAGTCGGCGCCCAATGGGGCGACGAGGGCAAGGGCAAGGTAGTCGATATCCTGTCCGAACACGCCGATGTCGTCGTCCGCTTTCAGGGTGGCAACAACGCCGGACACACGCTCGTCGTCGGCGAAGAAACGACGATCGTACACCTGATCCCTTCCGGCGTGTTGCAGGGAAAGACCTGTGTCATCGGCAACGGTGTCGTCGTCGACCCCTGGGTTCTCATCGACGAGCGCGACACGCTGCGCGCTCGCGGTTTTCTCGCCGAGGACGAGCAGTTGAAGATCAGCGACCGCGCCCACCTGATCCTGCCCTACCACCGGGCGATCGACATGGCGCGCGAGAATCTGCGCGGAACAGCCGCCATCGGGACGACGGGTCGCGGTATCGGGCCGACGTACGAGGACAAGATGGCGCGCGACGGGATTCGCTTCGCCGACCTGCTCGACGAGGCGACGTTCCCCGACATGTTGCGCGAGTCGGTAGAGCGCAAGAATCGCTACCTGACGGAGTTGCTGGGCGGTACGGCCGTTGATTTCAAAGAGACGCTCGACGCCTGCTGCCGCGTCCGCGAGGCGCTTGCCGTGCACGTCATCGATACCAGCGTATACCTCGACAAGGCCTTGGCGTCGGGGCGGCGCGTTCTCTTCGAGGGCGGACAGGGGACGATGCTCGACGTCGACCACGGCACCTATCCGTTCGTGACATCTTCAAATACCATATCCGGTGCGGTGGCCACCGGTGCCGGCGTCGCTCCGGATCGCATCGGCAGCGTCGTCGGTATGTGCAAGGCCTACACGACGCGCGTCGGCGCCGGCCCGTTCCCAACGGAATTGCTGGACAGCGATGGCGCTCGCCTGCAGAAGGACGGAAGCGAGTTCGGCGCAACCACTGGAAGACCGCGCCGTTGCGGTTGGTTCGACGCGGTGGTGGTGCGCCAGGCGGCGCGGCTCAACGGATTGCACGGACTGGCGATTACCAAGCTCGACGTCCTCACCGGTTTCGAGAAGATTCGCGTCTGCACCGCCTACGAACTCGACGGCAAGCGAATCGATACCTTCCCGGCGGGGCGAGCGGCGGTGGAACGCGTCGTTCCGGTGTACGAAGAGCTGCCCGGATGGACGGAACAACTCGACCGCGCGCGATCCCTCGATGATCTTCCGAAGAATGCGCGCCGGTACGTCCAGGCACTGGAGGACCTTACCGGGGTGCCGAGCTTTCTCGTCTCCGTCGGCGCGCGACGCCGCGAATCGATCCTGCTGCGCAACCCGTTCGCGTCTTGACCTCAGAGGATGAACGAGAAGTGCAGATGTACGGGCATGGTGGACGGGACGGACTGAGCAGTCCCGATTCCATCGCGGGAGGACCATGACGATGGGCAAACTGACGGGAAAAACGGCGATCGTCACGGGCGCGGCCAGCGGTATCGGCCGGGCGAGCGCGATTCGCTTTGCCTCCGAGGGGGCGGCGGTGATCGTTGCCGATCTGTCCGAGAGTGTGGCCGAGACGGCGGCCGCGATCGAGCGGGTAGGGGGGCAAGCGCGGGCGTTTGTCTTCGATACCTCCGAGAAGGAAAACGTCGAAGCGCTGGTGACGGCGGCAAGAGAGGACTTCGGCGGACTCGATGTCATGTTCGCCAACGCCGGCATCGCCGGCGACTTCGTCTTCTTCGAGGAAATCGAGGCGGAAGACTGGATGCCGGTTCTCAAGGTGAACCTCATCGGCGTCTTCCTCGCCGTCAAGGCGGCGGCGCTGGCGATGAAGGCGCGCGGTGGCGGTTCGATCATTTGCACCGCGTCGGTTGCGGGGCTGCGCGCCAGCGCCGGACCGACCCCGTACAGTGCGTCGAAGGCGGGCGTGATCTCGATTGTACAGACAGCGGCCGTCCAACTGGCGGGCACGGGTGTCCGGGTCAACGCCATTTGTCCCGGGTTGATTGAAACGGGAATGACGAAGCCGATTTTCGACCTCGCTCGCGATGTCGGCAAGGAGGGGAAGCTGGGCCAACTGAATCCGCTGCGACGGGCTGGACAGCCGGCCGAGATTGCCGAGTTTGCTCTCTTTCTTGCCAGCGACGACAGCAGCTACCTCAACGGCCAGGCGGTAGCTGTCGACGGCGGCCTGTCGAGTTCGCTTCCCTTCATCCCCGGACACCTCGCGTAGGCGCCGCGTTTTGTCGCCGGATGCAGCCGAATGTCGAGAGATGACGGCACTTCGGGTATTTGCGTGTGGGTATTTGCGTTGCGACCGGTATAGGGCTGTGGTAGTGCCGGTACGATTCGGTAGGGGGAACGATACGGTGTACATGCAGCGGCTCGACTTGGTTACGATGGGCGGCGGGCAGGGAGATCTGCCCTCGAAACACGGCCTTTTCGGCGCCGTCGTGGGCACGGCGCGGGCGAAAATCTGCGACGACCGCAAACGTTGGGAAGCGCGTGTTTCTGCGATGTTACGGCAGCAGGGGTGGCGCCCCGCGCTGGTTTCATCGCCTGCAGACGCCGCATTGAGGCAGCCGTGACGGAACAGCAAACTGCTCAGGAAGCGAAATTGGAGTACGCGCGCGGGCCACATTCGATTGCCTTCGAACTGAGTGAGAGTGACTACCCGCTGGAGGTCGTCAACGCCGCCTGTTACCGGCTCGTCGCCCGTTGCTTCGTCTTCCTGTCGCGAAGCAAACCTCAGGTCATCGACGTGCAATTGACCGCGCGCGGCGCGGCGACGACCGCCGACCTGGAGTCTCTCGCCGGTGACTTTGCCGCGGCGCTGATCGCGCAGACGAGCAGGCATCGCTTGTCGCAGGCAACGGCCCGTATCCGCGAGTATTACACTGCGGCGGCGCTGCGCGCGGCGGCGGCGGCAGTGTCGATCGACGACCTGCTGGCGGAGTTGGATGCCGAGGAGTTGTTGGAGGACCCTCTCGATCTCATGGTGCCGTGGGAAGCGAAGGACGGCAGCGAAGAGGGCGCGGAGGGTGCCGCTGAGAATCCTCAGGATGGTAAGGATGATGAGGATCGCTGAAGCGCAAGCCGTCGCGCGATCCAATCGAGCGCCGAGCCTGACCGTCGAGCGTAGGCGGCAGGCGTCATTGCAGGAGACTGAATAGTGGACCGAGGTAGTGTCGCCGTGTCGCCGCCGGAGCTGGCGGTAGACGAGTTGGGTTTCTTTCGTTGGGGGCGAGTCGCCGACGCGATTCTGGTCACCAATGACGCCGGCGATTGGGCGTTTCTCAGCGACGCCGAGTTTGCGGATTTGCTGGCCGGGCGAGTCATTGAAGGCCATTCCTGTTTCCGGGATCTGCAGGCAAAGGGATTCTTGCGCGACGGCTTGGACCTCGACGCGCTGGCGTCGCGGGTGGCGCAGCGCCACCGCCACGT
>JBGTMF010000483.1:0-3461 GCA_041743795.1 Thermodesulfobacteriota bacterium
GCTCTTCGGCGACGCCGGCGGCTTCATCGCCGCCGCGCTGGTGCTCGCCTCGATCGTCGGCTGCCTCAACGCGACGATTCTCGTCGGACCCCGAGTCGCCTACGCGATGGCCCTCGATGGCCTGTTCTTCCGCGGCGTCGACCGCGTGCACGCCGTACATCGGACACCGCATATGGCGATCCTCGCCCAGGCCGTCGCGGCCATCGGCCTGATCCTCCTGCTGCGCAGCTTCCCCAGCGTTCTCGACTACACTACCTTCGCCATCGTCCTCGCCACGATGGCCGACACCACCGCCCTCTACGCGCTGCGGCGACAGCAGCCGAACCGACACCGGCCCTACCGGGCGTGGGGCTATCCGGTGGTACCGGCGCTCTATCTGATCGCCAACGGCGGCATCGCGCTGGCGATGCTGTTCGGCCGTCCCCTCGAGTGCCTCGCCGCCCTCCTCGCCGCAGCCACGGCCGTGCCCGCCTATTTCGCTCTGACGCGCCGTCAACCGCCTTCGCGTTAGCGCCGGCGGCGATCCGGCGCCGCGCCTCCTCGGTTCAGGCGGACGCCGCGCGGGCAAGCCATCGTAAAAGGTCTTGCGGCGTCGTCGCGCCTTTGTTCAGGCAAGCGTTCGCCCCGACGGCGCGGCTGCGCGCATGATCGGCCTCGGACGACGAACCGCTCAAAATGATGACAGGCAACGACAGCAAGCGGGGTGAGCGGCGGATGGCTTCGGTCAGCGCAAAACCGTCCATCAACGGCATGTTGACGTCGGTGAGGACGGCGGCGACACTCTCCCGTTCGAGGATTTCCAGTGCCTCGGTGCCATCGCGCGCTTGCAAGACCTCACAACCCGCCTTGGCGAAGACCCGCGCCTGCAGGATGCGTTCGTCTTCGGAGTCATCGACCAGGAGGACGCGCAGCCCGTGCAGGTCGGCGGCCGGTCGGCCGTCTAGCACCTCGCGGACTCGTCGCAGCAGCAGGCTGGCCGGACAGGGTTTCGGCAGGAACGCCCATCCCGCCGCCAACACGCCGTGGTGGACGATCGCGTCCTCGGTGTAGCCGGACATGAAGAGCACCCGTGCCTCCGGATGGAGAGCGCTCATCCTCTCAGCGAGCGCGGAACCGCTCATCTCCGGCATGACGACGTCGGTCAGCAGCAGGTGGATCGGACGCCCACAGCCCTCCGCCAGAGCCACGGCGGCGCGGCCGTCGGCGGCGCTGAGCACGTCGTAGCCGTTCTCGCTGAGAACGCGATGCAACAACTCGCGGACTGCCGTCTCGTCTTCGGCGAGAAGAATCGTTTCGCTTCCCCCGGCGGCGGTCTCGGCGGCGCGTTGGGCGGCCTCCTCCACCGCCTCGTCGACGCGCGGCAGGTAGACCTTGAACGTCGCCCCGTGTCCCAGTTCGCTGTATGCCGCGATGTGACCGGCGCTCTGTTTGACGATGCCGTAGGCGGTCGCCAAGCCGAGACCCGTGCCCTTGCCCTGTTCCTTGGTAGTGAAGAACGGTTCGAACAAATGGGCCAGCGTCTCGCGCGTCATACCCTCGCCGGTGTCGGAGATGGACAACAACACGTATCGCCCGGGAGTCACATCTGGATTCACACGGGCGTAATCCGCGTCGAGATCGACGTTGCTCGTCCCGATGGTTAGCTGGCCCCCGGCCGGCATGGCATCGCGGGCGTTGACGACGAGGTTCATCACCACCTGCTGCAACTGATTCGGGTCAACCTTGACGTGGCCGAGGTCCTTCGCCGGCAGGAAGGAAAGACGAATGCTCTCGCCGAGCAATCGCCGCATCATATTCTCGATGCCGGACAGCTCGGCATTGAGGTCGAGCACCTTCGGCTGCAGCACCTGCTTGCGGCTGAACGCGAGCAACTGCGCGGTGAGATCCGCGGCTCGCTGCGCCGCTTTCTTGATCTCCTCGATCGAACTCTCCAACTCGGCGTTGCCGGCGCAATCGGCCAGCAGCAGATCGCAGTAGCCGGTGATGACGAACACCTGATTGTTGAAATCGTGCGCGACGCCGCCGGCGAAACGCCCCACCGCCTCCATCTTCTGCGCCTGGCGCAGCTGCGCCTCAACCTGCAGCCGCTCGGTGATGTCGTTGATCACGGCGAGAAAGACGGGCCGCTTGCCGGCCGGGAGATGTTGCAGGTGGACCTCGACGGCGTAGTCCGACCCATTCTTGCGCCGATGCGCGGTCTCGAAGACGAGGACCTCGCGGGCACCGCGGCGCAGCGGCCCAAGCATGCTGCGAAATTCCTTCTCGGAAAACTGCGGCTTGATGTCGAGGGGGGTCATCTCGGCCAGCTCTTCGGCGGTGTAGCCGATGTTGCGACAGGCGCCGTCGTTGACGAAGGTAAACCGCAGACTCTCCGGATCGAACACGTAGATCTCGTTCAAACTGCGCGCGAGCACGTCGCGCAGCCAGGTGCGCTCACGCTCGGCTTCGAACTGCGCCTGGAAGTGTTGCACCCGCTGCTGCCGCCAGGTGAACATGACGGCGATGCCGGCGGTGGTGAGAAAGGCGACGACCATGCCGATCGTCATCCACATCTGCTCGCGCAGGCCCGCATACGCTTCGGACTCGGCCATCGACGCAAGCAGCGCCCAGGGGGAGCCGGCAACCGGGTACACCGCCGCGACGCTCGGTACGCCGAGATGGTCGAGTCCGCTGACAATTCCCTGGTGGCCGAGGGCGGCGCGGACGGCGGGATAGTACTCGCTGTATAACGGCAAGCGGCGGCGCAGCGCGGCGGCGGGCTGGCTGCGCAAGGGGCTGAGAAACAGCGCGTGCGCTCCCTCGCGGCGGACGAGATACAGTTCCGCCGTTGCGCTGGCCGACGGCCATCGGCGCAGCATCGGGTAGAGATGCGATTCCGGGTCGATGCGCAGTCCGAGAACCCCCAACTTCTCGCCGGCGGAATCGACGATCGGCACGAGAATTCCCAGCGAGACAAGTTGATCGTGATCGTTGCGGTGGAAGTCGACGAACATCAGCTCGCCGGAGCGCAGCACCTCGGCGGCGAGAAGTACGGCACTCGAGGCCATCGGCCCGGTCGCCTCGGGTACGGCGACGCGCTCTACCATATCCGCATCGAGGAGTGTCACCCGATGGTATCGGTAGTGCGAGCGGACCTTGTCGAGCCAGCTGTGGATCTGTTCGCGCGCTTTGGTATTGGTCGGGTCGCCGAAGTAATCCTTGACCAGTTCGGTGAAAGCGATGTTGCGAAAGAAGACCAACGCATCGCCAATTCGCTCCGAGCGGTACTGGACGATCTCGTCGACTTTCATCTCCGCGATCGATTCCAGCGTGCGCTCGACCTGGGCGCGGTGGTGGCGTTCGTAGCTGCGGAAGTAGAGATAACCGCCGCTGACGACAACCGCCGCCAAGGCGGCGAAGACGATCAGGGCGATCGCCGATTGCGACGCCTGGGCGGTGCCGCTCGGCCGCCGCTGGCGCCA
>JBGTMF010000484.1:0-21350 GCA_041743795.1 Thermodesulfobacteriota bacterium
TCGCGCCGCAGCCCTTCGAGTCGTTGGGCGGCGCTTCCACGGACGGGTCGACCCCGCCCCGCGCGAGCGACCGCAGCGCCGAGAGGCAGGTGTTCCCGGGCGCCCGCCGGACCCGCAGTTCGGGCACGTCTATCAACCAGCCGCGGCTATCTGGGGCGAGAGTGCTCTCTAAACCGTGGCGGTCACGCTAGGACGTGCACTCGCCCTGAGTGTCGAGACAGCGCAGGTACGCGCGTTCGAATACCATGGTAGGGTTGCAGATCCCACGATCCGCAGATCGCATACAAGCCCGTATCCAGCCCTCGGCGGTGAAGAGCGCCATCTGCGTGTCGTCCGAGACGATCGCCTTGCCGCCGGCGCCGACCGGAAGCCGCACGGGAGGCGCCGGCATCGCGGCCGAGAGTTGGCGGCCGGTAATGAACTCGACTGGATAGCCGAGCGCATCGCCCACCGCACCGCCGAACAAAGTTCCGCGAAACCGGTCGAGGACATCGATAGCCCCCTTCGAGGCACGAGCGCCCTTGAGTGGTGAGCGTGTCATCGTTGCTTATGGTTTCTTCGACAAATCCACGCCTGTGACCGTGCCATCGGGACCTTCCGGAACCGCTCGCCCCTATCCCACTGGCCATGCGCTGGCGGCGCCGCTCTCCAGACCCGCTCGTGCTTCACCCCGCGCGGGGCGTAGGCAGCTCATCCGGCGGGGTCACCCTTCAGCTCGAACTCCCAGTCGCGCAGCCCGATCTCGTTGGCGATCCAATGGACGTTGCGGCCCAGCTCCTTGCGGTCGCGCTTTCTCATCGTGCGCCCTGGTCGTAGATGCGGGCCGACCCCTCCCGGCAAGCCAGCCCAAAGCCGTGACGCTCGAGCAGCTCGTCAACGTCCGCCCACGACGCGTCGAGCATGTGCGAACCGCGGTATCCCTGCCAGTCGCTCGGCTCCGATTCGGGGACCGGAACATCGACGACGAGCCTCCCGTACTTCCCGAACTGGGCGGCGAGCGCCTGCGTGTGCTCCCAAGACAAGTGCTCGATGACATGGGACGCGACGAATACGTCCGCCGCCGGAAGGTCGATGGTCCACGGCCGGTCGGTGAGCGTGACGGGCCGGTAGGCGGGATGGGTGCAGCGCGTGTTCTCGACCGCCCACGGGCAAACGTCGAAGCCGACCCACAAGCCGATCGAAGGGACACGCTCGAGGGCGTGAGCGGCCAGCTCGCCGCGCCACGGTCCCAGCTCCACAACCGAAGTCGCGTCGGCGAGCGCGGAAACGGTGAACGCGGCGTGAGCCTTCCACTGCTGCTGCTCCGGGTGCGCGACAGCGACCCGGTCGTAGAACGCGGCCACCTCCGCCAGGGTGCGGGTGCCGTACGTGGAGCGCCAGTGGTCCCAGTCGATGACGGTGCTCACCCAAGCACCCGCGCGGTTAGGCCGTACAAGCGGGAGATTTGACGCACCTCAGATTGCAGGATTCCCGCGGAAGCGTGGCGGAAGTACGCGGCGATGTTTCGAGAGGTATCGTCGACGTATCCGCCGCCGCGAGTTGGGCTCATCACTTCTTGCAGTCGAGCGATCATCATTGTCGGACGCGGAGACTATTCCTTGGTCGAGGCGGAGTCCTTGGCGGCGCTCACGCTCAACGACTCGGGCATGCCGTGCTCGACGGGGTGAAGGTACCTGCCCGATTCAGGCGGCGGTTTGTCCTCTTCCACTACGATCCGGTGGGCGTTGGCGAAGGCGTCCTGTCGAGTGCCGGTTACCAGCCAGGAGATCTTCTGCCCCGGCGCGCCGCCGGCGATTCGGAAGCGGTTGTCGTGAATCTCCTCGGCGACGTACACCGGCGCGAAGGCTCCGAGGCAGGTGAGCTGGTAGCGGAAATCGCTATTCAGTGCCTCGAACCAATTGGGCAGCTCGACGTCGGCCTGGCCGTCGTCGTCGAGCACCGCGATGCCGTCGTAGATGTTCTTCATGTCCGGGCTCTCGACGAAGGAGTGCGACAGATACTTGCTGGCCGGATCGAGAGGATGGTCGATCTTGAACGAGCCGCTTCCCTTGGTGAGCGTTCCGGTGACGTGCACTTTGCCGCTGAAGTAGCCGGCGAAACCAGAGGTGCTCTCGCCGAAAACGGCGTACGCCCCCGTTCCGTTGTTGGCGACGCCGTGCACGCCGTTGCCGTTGGCACCGAGAGCCCTTCCTTGGACACCGTCGCCAGGGGTGCCGACGCCTGACGACTCGCCGAACACTCCGACCCCCTGGATGCTGGTACCGAACACTCCGACGCCCTGGGTGCTGTTACCGACCACACCCAGCCCCGCAGTAGTCTCGCCGCGCACGCCAATAGTAGCCGCACCATTATGGGCGACGCCGCGCACGCCGATGCCGTTGTCGCCACTGGCAGTCCCGCGGACGCCGTCGGAACGATCGCCTGCCGCCATGCCGTGAACTCCGAAGCTCTGCGTGCTCGAGGCGAGCAAACCCACTCCGGCCGTGCTGACGGCCCTCAGGCCGGTGCCGTTGACACTGCGAGCCCAGACGCCATAGCCGTCCACGCTCTCGCCGTACACACCGTACGCCGCCGAACCGTTGTTGGCGATGCCGTGCACGCCGTTGCCGTTGCTGCCGCTGGCAGTCCCGCGGACGCCGTCGGAACCACCGGCTTCCGCCATGCCGTGAACTCCAATGCTCTGCGTGCTGGTGCCCACCACACCCACCCCGGTGTTGGTCGCGCTGATGACGGCACCGGGGGTGACGGCGCCACTGAGCGCAAGGGGAACAGCAACGTTCAACGTCGCGTTGCCGCTCGTAGCGCCGCCGCTCAATCCGGTGCCGGCGGTGACTGCAGTGATGTCGCCGACCGCGACGCAACCGACCGTCCCGTCGATGTTGACCTGATTCAAGGCGCTCGCGGCGGCGCAGGTTCCGGTGACGCGCCTCTGCACCTTGGTGGCGTCGATGTTGGAGTCAACGATGGCGTTGTTGGCGATCTTGGCGCTGCTGACGGCACCGTCGGCGATCTTGGCGCTGGTGACGCTGGCGTCGGGAATCGTGCCGGCCGTATTGGCGTAGAGCGCATAGGGCGCGGCGGTGATCCGCTGCCGAGGTGCGAGCACCGCGGGATCGCTGCCCGGGCAATCGGCCCTGATCTCGAGCCAGCGATCGGCGCCGGGGAAGTTGACGCCGAAGTCGAGTGGGACGGTGAACAGCCCCTCGTCCACGGAAACGGCGAGCGGGCCGACGGTGGCGAGCGCCGCGCCACCGCTGGCAGCCGCGAACAGCGAGAACTGCAGGTTGCAGGTGCCGTCCGCTGGGGCTCCGTCGACGTCCAGTTGCCCTTGATAGGTGAAGCTCGTGGCCACCGCCCTGGCGGGTGCAGCTGTCAGCGAGCTCAGTAAAACCAGGGTCAAGGCCGTCAGCAGACCTCGACAAGCGCGTAACCGTCGGGACATAAGTTGCCCTCCAGCGTAGCCGATCTCACGATTGCCAGATCCGTGTCAACGCGCTACCGCGCAACGGCAATTGCGAAGATTGATCGAGAACGACGAGAACAGATGCAGAACAAGTTGACGCCGATCATCCCCAGCGCCCACATCGCCCACGGTGGAGAGCCCCCGCGCGCGCCGCGAGACGGGAGGGAAGACAGGGGACGTGGACAGATTGGGCGAGTTGAATTGAGGCGGCCATGAGTCGGGCACTCGACCACACGTTTCTATCGACTTACCCGTTTGCCGAGGGCGCCCGACCTCGAGGAGCCCTGCATCAAATCGAGGCGCGCCTGTGCCCGTGCCCTGTGGCGTGCTGGACAGTCGTTGACTTTTCAACGCTATTACCTCCGTTCACCTGAAAGGATCTATGCGGAGCATGTAGGTTCCCGGCATGCGTGTGGCCGCCTCAAATCTACTGCAGCAAGGAACAGGCCTGATGACCGAGCCGTGGGTCTTCATCGAGGATGTCTCGAAGCACCTCGGCGTCGTCGAAAAAAACATCTACCGCTGGTTGAAGGCAAGGGACTTCCGGCGCCGAGATCCATCGAGCGCTTGGTTCGGTGATCTCCTCATGGGCCTGCCAATCGACCGGCGACGGGCGCACCCCATCTGGCAGATCCTCGAGACACAGCGCCCCATCCTCATGGAGCTGACGGCGGAGATGCTGGCGTCGTTTGCGCAGACCGACGAGCACCGTCGGGGGCTCGAGACCCTCCGCCCAAGGTCGATCATGGGAGTGCCGCGAGTCAAGCGTCCGCTCACGGATGGCGAGTGCCCAGACCACAGCAGACGTCCTCCTCGACGAGGTACGAATGGATGTAGTCCGCTATCAAAACGTGCGTCTCCGCATCCATGTGCATGGCGTCCACGAACGGGCCCCAGCCGAACGAGAACTCGCGCTCGATGAGCCGCTGCTCCAGGTCGAGCACGTGCACCCCAGGCCCCTTGCGCCCGCGCATGTAGTTGCCTGGGCCGGCTTTCGCGCGCTTGCTACCGTTGAAGACGTCGAGGTCGCGCGCCCGCTGCAGATGCGCAATCCGCTCGGCGTAGCTAGCCGATCTCATGCCGAGCCGATACTCCTCCGAAGCCTCCGGACCGATGCCGAACGGTTCAAACTCGAGATTGCTCACGGGCGTGATGAGCAGCACGGGTATGCCGCGGCTCTGGGCTTCGGCGATCATCGCTTCGAAATTGGCCTCGAAGTAGCGCTGCGCCGCAGTATCAATGTGGTTCACGAGCGCCGGGTCGATGCGCACCAAGCGCAGGCGCTGCAGCCAGCGGCCGATGCGCGGATCGAGTACCTCGGTTCGCATCGCCCAGTAGCGATTCTCGTCCAGGTCGAAGAGCGGAACGAGAATCCTGCGGGCGAGGGCGTCCAGCCTCGGGCTGCCTTCGATGAACCCGTAGGCCGCCAACACTCCGGCTCGATAAGCGTAGGTGTAGTCGTTGTGGCCCTCGTAAAGGATCATCAGATCGGGAGCACGAACCGCGAGCGCGTCGCGCACGGTGGCCAGCATGGAGCCGCTGGTGGCCCCGGAGCGGCCCAGATTCGCGACCCGAAAGGCTCCCTCGTCATCGCCGTTGAGCCGCTTCTCGAGCCACCTGGCAAACGCCAACTCGGGCGTGGGTATCACCACCGAGGAGGCGCCAAACACGTAGATCAGGTGCCGCGCTTCGTTGCGCGGATTGAGCGGAATGTACGCGCGCTCGCCCAGAATACTCGTCGTTCCTTCGACCGTACGGCTCGGTGGCCGGTCGGATCGCAAGCCTCTCAGGTGCTCCTCCAATGTGCGAGCGAGATCGTCGGGCTGCAGCTGGTTCAGCTCGACTACGCGGGCGGCGACGGGCGCCAGCAGCACAAGCAACGCCGCCAAAGGGAGCAGTAGAATCGACCAGAACAGCAGAGTTATCCAAACGGACCGCCGGCGCTGGGTCTTGGCACCGAGTGGTCGGCAGGCCGTGCTCATCGCTCGACCTCTACCTTCCGGGAATCTGTGTGTCACCTAGAATGATGAGGTTCGGAGAGCGATGGTCTCGCCGGTGGCGCCCGCGGCTCTGGTTACGCGACGCGGACTTCGAGGTCGAGCCCCGCTTCGTCTACGAGTTCTTGCAGGGCGAGACGCACGAAGTGGCGTTCGCTGTAGCCCAGCGTACGTGCGAACTCGGCGGCGCGCCCGGGGCTCACAGACTTTCGTCCCTTTTCGATATCGCACAGGTGGGAGCGCGACACTCCAATTCTTCGCGCCATATCGGCTTGGCTCCATTCCTCGCCCTCTCGGATCGCCGCGAGCGCGGAGCCGAGTGTGAGCGGACCGGCGATGTTCTCCAAGAAGCGCACGGCCGCACTCTTTCTCCGCCTAGTAGTCATGTTTCGAAATCTCCTCGACGCTGACGAACTCGATATCGCCCGAGGCCAGCACAAGATAAATCGCCCGGTAGGCGCGGCTCAGCCGAATCGATCTCTGGCCTGCTCGCAGCCCCCGCAGGGGCTCGTCGTGATAACCGGGAACCCGACGTACTTCCTCAAGGCCGTCCTCCTCGACGCTCTCGATCCAACCTCGCAAATTGAGCACGATGTGTCTTGGAAGGCGACGTAACTCCTTTTGTACCTTGCGCGAAAGAATCACGCGGTTGATCATCAGCAAAAATCGTACTCCTAGTTGGTGAACATCGCAATTCCATGCAGTCCAATTTGAGGCAATTGCGCCTGCGCCCACCCGCTGTCGTGCACGATGACAGAGTTCGCTGGTGACACCCGCCGCGTCCCGGAATCATACCGCGAGGGCACCGGTCCTGTTGGGCGTCCTTGGCAGGCGGGGATTTGAACCGCTCACGAAGCGGTGGCCGCGTTGTCAAGCGTCGACTCCGACACTCCTGCAGAAATGATAGCTGGGTCCCACCTTGTACGTGCGCATGCAAATCACGTTCAGTTCTTCCTGCGGTAGAAAGCGATGGTCTCGCCGGTGGCGGCGTAGCCGTTCGAAGTGTCGTGCCGGCGGCCCTCGATGAGCTTGCTAGCTACCACCTCCCACTCATCCGTATCGATGAACTCCGCGCATGCGGGTGCGATGGTTTGGCCGGGCGGGCGCATGAAGTAGCAGGGCAATCCGATATAAAGGTAGACGGCCCCGTCGTAGGTGGACGGCAGGGACCTCGACCAGCCAACAGCGTCGACCAGTTCGCCACCGCGCACCCTGCGCCCGAAATACGAGAATCGGGGACCCTTGCCGATGCCGGCAGAGAATTCGCCCGCGTCGGCTACATCCGGTTCGATCACCAGAGCGCCCAGCTCCGGAACGTTTCGTGCCTGTAATTCGCGTAAGAACGCATACTCCTCCTGTATGTCGGAGGGCGGCAGCCGGTGGATCGTCAAGGCGGGAAGGTAGCTGGCGAAGAAAAGCGATACACAGACGGCCTGCGCGGTAATCCGCCGCGTCGCAGCGCTCCGCCAATACCGCGCGCGGAGCTGGAGCAGGGAGTCGAGCCCGAAGGCCGCCGCCAGCGAGATCGGCAGGACCGACTGCAATCCATAGCGCGACGTTGCCACCTGGTCCCACGCCACGACCGTGGCATGGCCGACGTAGAAAATCGAAAAGTACGATACCAGATAGAACAGATGCCGGCGGTCGCTGCGCGCGAGCCGCGCCATGCCGAGCAGTGCCAGGAGGGAGATTCCGACTGGGTAGAGCGACGGCCGGAGGTAATTGTTCGACAATAGGCTCGACGCGATCGTATCGAGAGGAAACGTGTTCCAGACGACCTCCAGATGCTGCGAAATAGACAGCGGAGCTGCATCGCCGCCGTGGCGCGACAGACCCGCCGTTCGCTCCAAGCCGTGTTCGGCGGAAAGCGCCACCAGGGGGAGCGCCCACAGCATTTTGCACCAAGCGCGCCTGCCCGGCGCGGCGAGCAACCAGACTGCGGCCACGAAGGCGAGCGCGCCGAAGAGGATGTTGGCCTCGCGGGCTCGCACCGCTACCTCGTACAACTGGATCGCGCCGAGTCCGTAGAGGAGCTGCATGCCCCGGTGTCTCTCCGCGAACGCGCTGTGCAGTAAAAGGAAACTGCCCGTGGTGAGGAAGTTGCTGCTGATGTACATCGACTCGCTGGCGGCGAAGTGGATCTGCAGCGGGCAGATCGCTGACAGAAACGCGGCGCACAGGGAGATCCGTCGCTGGCCGAACATCACGTCGGCCAGGCAGTAGACCAGCAGCGGCAGCACACACGAAAGGACGAGGTGGAGGTGGCTGAAAACCGAGAATCGGTCCATGCCGTCGGCGAAGGCGACGTACACCGGCATTCCGGCGCCGCGCAGCCACTCGAGTACCGGCGGCTCTCGCCAGTAGTTGCTCATGTCCATGAGCGTGTCCTGCGAGAAGAGAAATCGAAGCGTTGCCCCCAGCGCGATGACGAATGCCAGTCCGAGCCGGTCGCGCCGGCCGGCGCGGCCCAGCACGGCTGCCAACGCCACCACCAGGGCGACGAGGGCGAGGCACCGGCGCTCCATGGCGAACGGCAGCAATTCGAGAAGGCTCGGTCCCATTGCAAAACCGTCGCGCCGCTAGCGCCGCGATTCGGCTCCGAAGTGGCTGGATTCGAGAACCTCGGGAGATGGAGAGCGACCCAACGCCGCAACCTGTGCGGTGATCGAAAGCCTCCACTGCCCCAGATCGACGGTCGCTCTCATTGTGGCGCCGTACCGAGCTCGTCGACGTTCGCGGCCAGCCATCTGGCCAGCTCGTCGTGCCCCTCGGGCGATAGGTGGATGTCGTCGTCGCCGATGAAGTACCGCGCGGATCCATCGCGTTGCACCAATGATCTGAAATGTTCCCAGGGGTCGAACGTGCGTATGCCGAGGTGCGAAGCCATCTCCACGAGTCGTCGCGCGTCCCGATGGCCGGCCAGCCCACTGGGGTCGATCGCCTCGAGCGCGGCGCGCGAGGGCAACATCAGGGCGACGTGCGGAACATCTCGGCGGTTCAACTCCTTGTGGAGCGCGGTGAGGATGTCGCGAATCCGATCCCACTCGCTGCCGCCGAGCGGACGGTCTTGATCGCCGATCCAGGCCGAGCGCTGGGCTCGCACCGCTTCCACGTAGCGCGCGATGTGCGAGAACTCCATGGCGGCGCGCAGGGGGTATGGTGAGGGACTGTGGCGCAAGAACCAGCCGAGAGATTGCCCATAGCCCGCGACCCATTCGGGTGTCGTGCAGCGCTCCATCGGCATCCCGCCATTCTCAAAAACGAGCAGCGAGCGCCCTCCGCAGCACGGCATGGCTTGGCCAATCTCGAGAATGTCGTTGAAGTACAGACCGAGCACCACCAGTTCCACCGGCGGCGGCAGGTGGTCGAGCCATCGCCGCGCGATCACGTAGTGGTAGTCCGTGGACGTACCGGGGAATCCCAAATTGACGTGGGACCGCCGCGGGTCGTGTTCCTCGAGCAGTGCCGGAAACGCCGATTGCATGGGAACGCCGTGCCCATAGGTCATCGAATCGCCCAGGTATACGACGCTGCCCTGCGCGGCACGGGCCCGCGCCGTGCGTTCGGCGACATGCGCCGGATAGAAATCTGGAAACAGCAGCGCGCAGCCGTCGATCGCCGCCCCGTAGTGCTCCGCGAAATCTCCCCGCGCCGGCTCCAGGTGCTCCAAGTCGACGCGGGGAAGAAACACCACGGCTCCCTCGATGGCACGAAAACCGGGCGGCGGCGGTGCGATTGCGCGCACCGTCCATTCCGCTGCGCCGAGTGCCAGGGCCGAAGCGGCGACCGCCAGGAGCAACTCTCGCGCTCGTCGGTGCCATGCGTAGAGCCCCGCGACCAGGCCGAGTGCAGTGAGCAAGCCGATAGATGCTCCGTCCCACACACCTAAACGCAAACGCGTTCCGATCAAACCGACCGCCGTGGGGAAGATGAGCAGCAGTGCGATAGCAGAGAGTTTGGAGTCCGCGACACGTCCACGCAGCTGCCGCAGTACCGATCCGACGAGCAGGCCCGCGAGCAATGGTCCCAAGAGCAACGCCAGCGCCAACTCCGACGCCTCTATCTCGGGCGAGAATAACGCCGCAGCAGTTTCGCGAATCATCGTGCCCGAATCGTGTCGGCGGAGATCGGACGGCCGCCGCAGTGGGATCCTATAGTCCGTCGATCCGCCGCTCCGAGGAGCTCAGCGCGTGACCTGGCGAGCGGTCTGCGGATACTCCGTACAAGCGGGAAATTTGACGTGACTCAAAGAATTGGACGTTTACCCGATGGGACGAAAAGACGTACGACGGTGGCGACGACGATCGAGAAACGGACGAAACGGGCTGCATTGGCGGTTTGTAGCCCGGACAGCAGGCGGCGAACAACCGTATACGCGCTGCCCGGGCGCTACCAAGCGCAAACCCGTTTCCGGGTCATGCAAACAGCTCTCTTCGTGTCGGGCCGCCTCGGGCACGACCGAATCAGTCGGCAGTCCCAGGCGAGGATTGTCTCATCACCTCGCGCCGCGTAGCGCAGACTCCTCACGTCTGATTCAGCGCTCGGCGAGGTTCATCATCATTGAGAGTAACGCCAACCCCTGATCCTTGCGCTTTGCCGATGTGCTTGGCCGGACCCTCAACAAACTTCCAACTCAGGACACTAGTCCTTCACGCGCTTCCAGAGGTGCATCCATTGGCCGCTGTCCGGCTCGGTGTTGAACGTGGTCGGTCGAGCTTTCCCGGTCGGCGCAAAGGCAGCACGAAACTCGTCCCCCTTGAGTTCGTAGATCCCGAGACTGGCCTTGTCCTTGTTGGGGCCGCTGGCATCCGTAATGTCGATCGTCTTGGGTTTCGCCGAAGGATCCAGTTTTTGCACCCCTTCAACGGTTTCCCGATCAGCGAGGGCAACCGTGTAGTGCTCGCCTTTGATGACCAACTTCCCATCTTTGAGCTCCGTCTCTGAGAGCGCGTTGCCGTCGGCTTCCCCTGCGCTCAGCTTCCAGGTGCCTTGGAGCAATGCCGAGTCCTTAGGAGCATCCTCTGCAAGCACCTCAGCGCCGGCCACCAAGCCAACCACCAAGCCTATCGCGAATCGCATTCTCATGAATCACCTCCTGAATAGTTGAACGCCGTTGGGCGAAAGCGGCCCGTCGGCGATCCGGTTGTGTGTTGGGCGAAGCTCATCGACGAACTCCGCAGCGAATGTCACGCAAGCGACGAGGAGACCGAACTGCATCCGCTTCATTCTGGATCTCCTTACCAACGGTGGGGACGCCGATGACATTAAGCGACCGTCGTACGCAGCTACGGGTAGGATTTGACTTCCATATGAATCTCACGGCGATTGAACACTAACCCGACGGGTACAGCGCTGCAAGCAATTGATCAGCCGATCTAGCCGTCAATCTCGCTTGGCTCATGCGTGCGGTGACGTTATGTAATGAATCGTAGGATGTCGCCATCTCCAACAGCGAGGCGGCGACACCGATTAACGTAAAAGTAATACTACGCGCGTGATACTACGCACCGGGTGGCCAGGATGGATGCCCTCAACGACGAGACCGTACTAAAACGGTCCCCCTTCGACAGGCTCAGCGCGGGCTGTTGCCCGCAACGCCAGACGATCACGCGCCCAACAGCCCGTTGTGCAAGGAATCCGTGCGTCAGCGCGGAGGAATCGAGTAGGTTGCCGTACAGTGCGCGACCGGATCATCGAAGTCGGCGCTAAACAGCCGCACCTCGCCGACGGCCAATCGGCGGCCGACCTTCAGTAGTCGCGCTTCGGCGACGAGATCGACCGGCTCCGGCTTGCGCAGGAAGTTGATGGTGAGGTTGGTCGTAACCGCCAGCGCCACCGGGCCGATCATCGCCAGCAACGCGACGTACATCGCGTTGTCGGCCAGAGCCATCATCGTCGGCCCGGAAACCGTCCCGCCCGGCCGCAAGTCGGAGGCGTCGACCCGGCGCCGCACGCGCGCGTAACCGTCGCGAATCTCTTCGATGGTCGTTCGCGCCGGATCCGACTCGGGAAACTCACGGGCGAGGAACTCGGAGATCTCCACGGCGTTCATCAACGGCGGCATCGGAGCGTTTTAGCCGCCCGGCAGGGAGTTGAAAAGCCACAGACCCGCGGGCACAGAGCCGTCGAACTCAGCGGCTATTACAGTTTCGCTATTGCGGCCAAAATGAATGAGCTAATGAAATTGCCCCTCGATACGCGCCGATGTTCAATGATTTCTATATTTCTCCTGGTGAAACCGAGAAGATGCGCCCGGACCGGGGGATCGATGGTCTTGTCGTCGGCCGTCGGCGCGTCATACTCGGGTACCGGAGGTAGACGGATATGGATCGGACCTTCTTTCACTCGGATATCGAGTTTTTCATCGATCACCGCGTCGACTGGGAACGGCTGCTGAAGCTGCGGCTGGGGCCGGACGTAGTCGTCGCTGACGAAGTCGACACATACAAGGTGATCTTGCGCACGGCCGGTGAGGTCTGCGCCGACATCGAGGCGGAATCGCTCGGCCACTGGCACGAGGCGGTCGAACTCGTCGACGGCGAGGTTCGAACGCCACCCCACGTCCTCGCCGGCTACGAGAAGCTGCGTGCGGCCGGCCTCACCTGCCTGACCCTGCACCCAAAACACGGCGGCTCCAACCTGCCGTTGCTCCTCAACTGCGCCTTTCTCGAGATGCTATCGCGCGCCAATTCCAGTCTGATGACCATCGTCGGCCTGCAGACCGGGGTTGCCGCGGACATCGAGAAATACGGTTCCGATGACCTGCGCGAACGCTACCTGCCGGGCTTCGCCGCCGGTGAACTGCAGGGCGCCATGGATCTCACCGAACCGCAGGCCGGGTCCGACCTCGGCGGCATCGTCACCCGCGCCGACCGCGTCGGCGACCACTACGTCGTCAACGGAGAGAAGATCTACATCACCAACGGCGGCGCCGACATTCACCTCGTCCTCGCCCGCGATGGCGAGTCGTTCCATGAGTCGAAGGGCACCACCAACGGACTCAACCTCCTGCTCTGTCCGCGCGTGCTGCCCGACGGCCGCGCCAACGGTGTGCGCATTACTCGCGTCGAGCACAAGCTCGGCATTCACGGCTCACCCACTTGTGTGGTTCAGCTCGACGATGCCGAAGCGTATTTGCTGGGCGAAGCGGGTCAGGGATTTCGCGCCATGCTCGATCTGATGAACGCCGCCCGCCTGGGCGTCGCCGCGCAGGCGATCGGCATCGCCGAGGCGGCCTATCGCACGGCGCGCGAGTACGCGGCGCAACGGTTTCAGTTCGGCAAACCCATCATCCAGCAACCGATGCTCAAGTCGATGCTCGGCGGCATGGCGATCAACATCCAAGCGGCACGGGCGCTGCTCTATCGCACCTGCGCAATGATCGACACCATCGCCGCTATCGATACGCACCTCGCCTCGCCGAACGCGGCGGACGACGCGGAACGGGCGAAGCTCGAGGCGCAGCGCGACCGCCTGCAGTCCCTCATTCGCTTCTTCACTCCACTCTGCAAATACTACGCGACCGAGATCGCCAACGACGTGACGCGTGTCGGGATCCAAGTTCACGGCGGCATCGGCTACATGGCGGAGACGGCTGCCGGGCAGTATCACAACGACTCGATCATCACGACGATCTACGAGGGCACCTCGGAGATCCAGGCCAGCTTTGCCCTAAAGGAGATGGCCAAGGGGGCTCTCGTCACCACCCTCGAAGACACCAAGGCGCAACTTGCGACGCTCGGCCCCGAGGCACGCGATCTGGCTCAACTCGTCGCCGGCGGAATCGATGCCATCAATGCGAGTATCGCCGCGCTCCTCGGCGACTTCGACTACGCCCTCCTCAACGCCAAGCGTATCTCGCAGATGGTGATCGACGTCGTCGTCTCGGCCGAGCTCCTGCATCAGGCCGAGCATTCGGCGGAGAAACTCGAACTGGCGACGGCATTCGTCAATCGTCACATGTTGGCCGTCGAAATGAACGCGAAGCGTATTTCGACGGGCGACGCGTCGCGCATCAAACGCTACAACACCATACTCGGATTGGATTGATCCAACACCGGCGTTCTCCGGTGCGAACGTTGTCGCAGCGGCAAACGAAGTGATAGAAAAGTTGGTTGAATCAATTCTGGAGGACTCAATGCCCGCAGCGATCAAGAAGATTCTCGTACCGGTCGACGGTTCGGCGAGCGCCAACCGCGCCGCCGAATTCGCCTCCCGTCTCGCCGCCGACACCGGCGCCGTATTGACGTTGCTGTTCACCTTCGAACCAGCCGGACCAGCCACCATCGGTCTCACCTCCCTCTCCAAGCAAGATGTAAAACGCGCCGTCGACGGCGTCGCCGAAAAGGCGATGGCTCGCGCGATCAAGGCCGTATCCAAGGCCGGCATCGCCGCGGTGCAACAGGTGGCGCTCGGCAACCCGGCCGCTGAGATCATCGCCGCCGCCAAGAAAGACAAGGCCAGTTTGATCGTCATGGGCAGTCGCGGCCTGTCGCCGATGAAGGGCCTGCTGCTCGGTAGCGTAAGTGAGAAAGTGCTGCGCCACGCCGATTGCGCCGTGACGATCGTACGCTGAGAGATCCACGGCGCGACTTCCGATCTCCCTTACATCAGGTGAATGGCTCTCGAGGAAACGCCGGTAGCGAGCGGCGTCGGCCTATTGCGACGGCTTTGCGCGCCGCTCTCTTTGCAGTGCTCGCCGCTCTTTCGGCAGCAACACCGAGCGCGGCGCAGATCGACGACGACCACGGGCTCTGGTTGATGCTCCTCGGCCAGGGGTCGGTCGAACCAATCGACGACCGTCTGGCAAAGGTCCGTTGGTGGTTCGACGGACAGGGGCGCTTCCTCGACGAGTCGAACGGCTTTGCGCAGAGCCTGGTGCGCCCGGGATTCGGCTACGCGGTCAGCGAAGACGTCACGGCGTGGGTGGGCTACGCGTGGATCCGCAGCGAACCAGGCGCCGGACGCAACTCACACGAGCACCGGCTCTGGCAGCAGGTCACCTGGGCGAGGCGCTTCGCAGCGTTGACCGCGGCAAGTCGCACGCGGCTGGAGCAGCGATTCGTCGATACCGGCGACGACACCGGTTGGCGGCTGCGGCAGTTCGTCAAACTCACCCACCCTTTGGCGCTCCACCCGCGCCTCGGACTGAGTGGGTACGACGAGGTGTTCTTCGATCTGAACGACACCGACTTCGGCGCCGCCGCTGGCTTCGCGCAGAACCGGTTGTTCGCCGGGTTCTCCTGGCGCCTCGACGCCAGCGGCCGCGTCTCCGCCGAAATAGGCTACCTGAATCAGTTCGGCCGCAACCAAAGCGGAGCCGACCCGATGAACCACATCCTCTCCCTCAACCTGCTCCTCAACTATTGAACCGAGGCGACGGGCGCAGCCAGCCCGAGTCGCCTAGGCGCTGTCGCCTTAGGGGGTGGCTTTGTTCTCCGCTGCCGGCGCGGCATCCGGCGGCGCCTTGGCGATTTTGGCTATCTCAACGTCGAAGATGAGAGTCTTTCCCGCCATTGGATGATTGGTGTCCAGGACCGCGTTCTCGTCGGAGACCTCGAGAACGATAACCGCCTGACCTTCCTTCGATAGAAGATTCGCCCCGACCTCGACGTCCGCAGGCACCTTGTCGCGCTCGACGGTCAGGCGCTTCTTGTCGTCGTACTCTCCGTAGCCGTCTTGCGGATTGATCTCGATGCGCTTGCGCTCGCCGATCTTCATCCCGGCCAGCCCTTCTTCCAGCTTGGTCAAAAGCTGCTTGCGGCCGTGGACGTATTGCATCGGCTCGCCGCCCTCACTCGTCGCGACGACACTCTTGTCCGGCAGGGTCAACTTGTACTCAATGGTGACGGTGTGGTCCGCCGCCACGACCAGATCGTCGGCTCGCGCGACGGCGCCGAGCCAGAGGACTGACGCCGCGACGATTCCGACGATCCAACTGCGCATGGAAGAGACCTCCTGAAAAGGTTAGTTGTCCTCAGCGCCGGCGAGAATCCAGTCGCGGACCTTGGCCACCAATTCCGGTGGCAACAGGGTCGGTGAATTGCGTGGCATGTGGGCGACGATGTTGCCGACGTCATCCGCAGGTTCGCACTTCGACAGCACCTGCATCAACCAACTGGCGCCGGGGTCGCCTGGCGCGACCAACGGCATGTCGGTCTGCGCAAACACCACCTGATGGTCGAGCAGGTTGCTGTGCACTTCGTCAGCCGAGAGATCCAGGCCGGCAGCCGGAGCGACGCTGTCGTGACAGGCGGCGAAGGTACAGCTACCGCGGAACAAGGTCTCCCGCATGCTTGCGAGGGTCGCCGGTTGCTCCGCCAACACCGCGTCCGGGGTGTCGGTGCACTCCGGCACCGGCGGTAAATCCTCGTCATCCGGCAACGACTCCGGAATATAGAGGGCGGCGTTGCGCTCGCTCTCCGACGGCAGCTTCTGCGCCGGATTGCGGGGGATTCCGAGCCCGGTGCATTCGCCGTGGTTCATGACGACGCCATCGACCTCACCGTCGACGTTGTTCATGCCCCCCATGTACGCGTCCATGAGCACATCGGAGTCGGCCAACCCGAGCATCACGCACATCTCCTGGTCGCCGATCCCCCACCCGACCGACTCGTCGCGCGGATTGCTGAAGCCACAGGTCAAGCGAAGCCCCGTGGCCCCGGTCAGATCGAGCGGCGGATCGAGGGCTTTGCCGTTCGGCTCCGCGTTGAAGGTATCGAGGCTGTGAATGAGCTCGCCGTCTCGCGGTCCGCCGAGGATCTCGACCCGGAAGTGATTGCCCAGTTCGTGGTAGTGCGGCAGCACCCAGTAGAGTTTGAGGTCGAGCGGGCGCTGCGCGACGCTCTCGAACGGCGTCGTCAGGTCACAATCGGTGGTGAAGCGCGACTGCACCAGCGGCGGAATGTCCAGCGTGTAGTACGTTAGGCGAAACGGCGTCAGGATCACCTCGACGTCACTCGGGTGAATGAGCCCCAGGCTCATACGCAGATTCGTCGTATGGACGCGATTCTGTAGATTTAGGAGGTGAACACCCGCGACGACCTTGTGACGCGGCGGGATCATGATCACCGCCCCGCGCGCCAGCTGCTGCGTCTCGGCCAGAGACTGCGTCGATTGCGCGAAGATCACGGTTCCGTTTACGGCGGACGACAGCTCGTCGAAATCGCGGTCGCGGCAGCGGAAGAATCCGTCGGGACCGGGATACAAACTCTCCGGCACCACGAACCAGTTGGAGTGGTGGTAGGCGCCACTGTTGGCAAGCGTAATCTGATTGACGTAAAGCGCGCGATCGTTGTTGAGCGTCCAGACGACGCACTGCGACGCGATTTCCTGATGCGGCGCGAGTTCGAAGTCGCCGAAGTTATGCGTCAGCCGCGCAGCAATGCTTGGGTCGTCCGAACACGTCGACGGGCAACCGTGCAGTGCGCTGCGCACCGCGACGATCAACTCGTGGATCTTCGCCGAGCCGTCGCCATCCATGTCCAGCTGAGCGCAGGCGGTCATATCCGTCGAGCCGAGACTGATGCGGACGCCGCGCATCAGCTCACTGATGGTAACGTTGCAATCGCCGTCGCAGTCGCCGGCACATTGCTGGGCCGCGGCGCTCGTCGCCGTCAGCAGCAAACAGAGCGGCAAACACAGCCAGAACCTCGTCTTCGTCCGAACAGCTGTCGAGTGGGCATTGCGACTCATTCAAAGGCTCCTTCGCGGACCGGCGTCTCGACCACAGGTTCGGCACACGGAATCTTACATGCCGGCAAGTCGTCGTAGCGGATAGGCAACGAATACCCGGCGGCGCCTGACGCGGTCAAGCGTCAACGGAAGGCGACACGCCGATCCAGGGTTCTCGCGGGTCGTCGTCGCGGTCGCCGTTGCTATGGCCGTCGACGTTGCAGTGGCCCTCGGCGTCGCGGTCGCCGTCGGCGTCGTGCTGGTGATTGGCGTATCCTCGACGATCGCCGTCGGAGTCGGGGTGCGGGTCGGCGTCCGCGTGCTCGTCGGCGTCGGTGGCGATCCGTGACCGCAGTAGGAAAAGAGGTTGTTGACGGCGACGAATAACTCGTTGATCGAGACGCGATTGTCGAAATCCGCGTCGAACTGTGGACAAACGTCCAGCGGCAGTTCGCCGAGGGCAATGCGGACCCCCACCACCAACTCGGGCACGGTGACGGTGTCGCTGGCGTTGCAATCTCCAGTGCAACGGTGCGCCGACGCAGCCGTCGGCGCCAAGCATAACGCCGCGATGGCGATCCAGCATAGGGAGCGCCGCAGCGAGATGGCAGCGACGACGGCTAGGCTGAAACTCGCTTCGCTCGTGTGCATCCCCCTTCGCTCTTCGAGCTTCGGAGGACTGGGGGCCAGGGGCATCCTCCTTCGCCCTTCGGGCTTCGTAGGACGTGTAGGCACGGGCATAGGGGGACTTACGTCGCCGATCTCACTGGCGCCCCAATGTAGCCAGCCAATTACGGATCTCCGCCCGGCGGACTTCGGCATCCGCGACTTCAGGTAGCACGCAGTGGCGCCGCAGCAACGCCGCGTCTTGCGGACGGCTATGCAACTCTTCGAATTCGGCGACGAAAGCAGCTGCCTCGTCGTCGTCGGTAAAGCGTCCTTCGCGCACGAGTTGCTCGCGGCGCAGGGCCGCCAGACGCGCCACCTCGTAGAAGTCGTATTCCGGGTGATACTGAACCGCCCAGAACACGCCGCGCAGGTGCCGCACCTCGATTGCCTGAATCTCACAGAACTCATTGCCGGCCAGGTGGGTCGCATTCGACGGCAGCGAGACGACCATGTCTTCGTGGCTGACGAAGCCGTCGTACACCGGCGGACGACCGCGCAATAACGGGTGTTGGCGCCCCGCCGGCGTCTTGGTGATCCGCCGCCCGATGCCAAACTCACGCCCTCGCGGGTTGCGCGCGCATTTGCCACCGGCCGCCACGGCGGCGAGTTGGATCGCCCAACACGAGCCGAACTGCGGTACTCCCGCGGCGAACGCCGCCAAAGTAAACTCGAGTTGGCTGGCAACCGATGCATCGGGCTTGTGAACCGTCAGGTTCGATCCGGTCCAGACGATGCCGTCGTAGCCGGAAATGTCGGCGGGCAAGTGCGCGCCCGGTTCGCCATACGGCACAGCGTCGATCACCAGGCTCGGATCGACGGCGCGCAACGCCCGCGCGTACAAGCGACCGGCCGGCGTCACTCCCTTCGACAGCAGACTGCGGCGGCCGTCCGCGTCGTAGGCGTCGATCACCAGCAGTCGCAAGGCAGTAGGCATCGATCCAAACACCGGGGCTGGCCGGCCTCAAACAGGTCTTTCTCCCTGTACCGTAACCCGGAAGTGAATCCGTTCGAAACCCTGACAGTCGTTGAGCGCCGAATGCTGCACGCAGCGGTTGTCCCACACCGTCACCGATCCCACCTGCCAGCGCACGCGACACTGGAAGTCCTCGCGTGCGGCGTGGCGAAAGAGATAGTCGAGCAATGGCCGGCTCTCTTCCTCCGTCATTCCGTCGAATCGCACCGTGAACATCGGGTTGACGTAAAGCGCCTTCCGACCCGTCACCGGGTGGGTGCGCACCACCGGATGCACCACCTCCGCTTCGACGACGTCGCTACGGCGATACGACATCGTCGTCTTCCCCTCGTACTTGTCGACCGTCGTCGGCGCCGAGTACGCGTATTTGGCACTGTGCACGGCGCCGATGCCGTCGAGCATGCGTCGCATCCCGTCCGAGAGTTGCTCGTAGGCGAGGTACTGGTTGGCAAAAAGCGTATCGCCACCATACGGCGGTATGGTCGTGCCGTAGACGATCGAGCACAGGCTCGGCCGTTCGGTGAAGGAATTGTCGGAATGCCAGCCGACACCGAATGTCGCCGGGTCGCCGGCGGACTTATGGATCTTGATGACCTCCGGATGATCCGCCATTCCCTCGACGATCGGATGGACCTCCAGGTCGCCGAAAAGCTCGGCAAATCGCTTTTGCTCGTCCGGGGAAAGTCTCTGCTCGCGCAGCACGATGACGCCGAAGCGGTGAAAGGCTCGCTCTACTTCGGCAAAGGTGTCGTCGCTGAGGTTCGCCAGATCGACGCCGAAGAGTTCCGCACCCAACGCGCCGGTCAGCGGCCGCACTTCGACCGCCGTTGAGTTTCGCACCTGCGAGACCGCGCTCATCGTCATCCTCCGTCGCTCGCCCTTCGCAGAATCCTGGCCGAGCGGCAAGAACCCCTTGCCGAAGCCGCCAGACCAATCACAGGTTGCCCACCGAATGCTCGAGCAGATCGGCGAACTTCTTTCGCGCAGCCTCGCGCCTCGCCGGCAGGTGCTCGCGCGGGAACAGGCCGTCGTGCGGTTCGTAGTTTTTCAAGATCTGGCGCGCGACCGTGATCTTGTGCACTTCGGTCGGTCCGTCGGCCAGCCCGAGGGCGAGCGAAGCGAGTACCATGCTCGTCAATGGCATCTCATTGGAAACGCCGATCGACCCGTGCACCTGGATCGCCCGCGTCGCGACGTCGCGGTACACACGCGGCAACGCTACCTTGACGCCGGCGATCTCCATGCGGGCACGGGCACCGCCGACGTTGTCGATGGTCCAGGCGGCGTGCAGCACCTGCAAGCGAAACTGATGCAGCTGGATCCACGATTCAGCGATCATATCCTGTACCATCTGCTTCTTGGCGAGAGGTTCGCCCTGGGTGTGGCGGCTGAGCGCGCGCTCGCACATCATGTCGAAGCAGCGCTGTACCATGCCTACCGTCCGCATCGCATGGTGAATCCTGCCGCCGCCGAGGCGGGTCTGTGCGATGGCGAACGCCTGGCCCTCGCCGCCGAGCAGATTGGCCGCCGGCAGGCGCACTTCGTCATAGTGCACGTACGCGTGATTCCCCTCCCCCTCCGGCTCCGATCCGAGTCCTGTGTGGCGAAGAATGTCGATACCGGGCGTATCGGTGGGGACGAGGAACATCGAGGTTCCCTGGTAGACGGGAACCTCGGGATTGGTCACCGCCATGACAATGGCAAAGCGAGCGTAACGCAGGCACGAAGAAAACCACTTCTCTCCCTGCAGGACCCATTCATCGCCGTCGCGCCGCGCGCGGCATTGGAACTGCGCCGGATCCGATCCAGCCTGCGGTTCGGTCATCGAGTAACAAGACGAAATCTCGCTGGCGAGGAGCGGTTCGAGAAACGCCTTCTTCTGCTCGGCGGTGCCGTAGTGGGCGAGGATCTCGGCATTGCCGGAATCGGGAGCCTGGCAACCAAACACCGTCGGTGCCCAGCCGGAGCGGCCGAGTATCTCGTTCATCAAGCCGAGTTTGAGCTGGCCAAACCCCTTGCCGCCCAGCTCAGGCCCCAGGTGGCATGCCCACAAGCCCCGCTCTTTCACCTGCTCCTGCAAACCGCGCACGACCTGGGCGTGCACCGGTTGCGACTTGTCGTAGATGAACTGTTCGCCGGCAAAGAGAACGTCGAGCGGCTCGACCTCCTCGGCAACGAAGCCCCGCATCCAGTCGAGCTTTTCCTGAAAGTCAGGCTCGGTAGTGAAATCCCACGCCATCGAATCTCCCCCTCTCTTCCCCGTCCCCAGCAATCTGCCGCCGGCACCCGAACGTTCGCCAGATCCACGGACGAACTGACCTCCTATGACGACGAGTGAGTTGACCGCAAAACCAGACCACTTCGCACGTCGCCGGTCAAAACTCTCTACTGCCTCTGCGGCTCGACAGCGCGGCAGCTCGATAATGTGGCTGTTCCCTACATGTGGCTGCTCGACAATTGCATCGGCCATCGCACTCGCGTAACCTCGGCGTCGATTTTGCCGCCGCGGTTCGACTGCGCGACGGCGTCAGCGCACGCGGCGAGGGCGCGGCACCGTCGAGGCGCTGAGCCGTCG
>JBGTMF010000485.1:0-12902 GCA_041743795.1 Thermodesulfobacteriota bacterium
CGATGCGCACGCCGCGGCCGCGCCGCACCATGCCGTAATAGGCGGCGCCGCGCGATACGGCGAGATCGAGGCTGCCGCTGTCGAGAACGACCGGTGCCTGGCCGCCCGCCCATTGGCTCAGTTGCGCGAGCAGGCGGGCGCGAATGAGTGGCGGTTTGAGGGCGCCTCCGTTGAACAGCACCACGTCGGGCGAACCCAATATCTCCTCGCTGCCGGGGATTGGGTCTTCGGTGTGCTGCCGCAGGAATGCCGCCAGGTGGCGGCTGAGGGCGGCGTCGTTGGCGAAGGGCAGGCCCCATTCCTGTAAGGCGCCGCGCACGTCGACCGAGGGCACCGCGGCGGCGTCGACCAGTGGAAAGAAGCCTTCGGCGACCAGGCGTTCGACCTCGTCCCGTGTCAGCGTAGCGCTCAGGGTGCTGCCGACGAGCGAGCGGCCGCGGCCGCCGAGACGGACAGTCTCTTCCGCGGGCGCGTCCTCGCCGAGCAACCGCTCCTTGGCCGCGCGACAAAGGCTGGTCAGCGAATGCCAACGTTGGCTGTCGAGCTTCTCGCCGAAGCGTTCCTCGAGCATGCGGGCGAGGGCGACGTCGACGTTGTCGCCGCCGAGCAGAATGTGATCTCCGACCGCAAGTCGTTGCAGTCCAACGGCGCCGTCCTCGTCGCAGATATGGATGAGGCTGAAGTCGGAGGTGCCGCCGCCGACGTCGACGACCAAGGCCAGGCGCCGGCCGTCGAGTTGTTCGCGCCATGCGTCGGGATTGCGTTCCAGCCAGGCGTAGAACGCCGCCTGCGGTTCCTCGAGGAGGCGGGCGTGGTGCAGTTCGGCGCGGGCCGCCGCTTCGATGGTCAGTTCGCGTGCCACCTCGTCGAACGAAGCCGGCACCGTCAGGATGACGTCCTGGTCGTCGAGCGGGTCGTTCGGAAAGCGGTGGCGCCACGCCGCGCGCAGGTGTTGCAGGATGCGGCTCGACGCTTCGACCGGCGATATGCGGTTTACGTCGTCGGGCGCGCCCCACGGCAGAATGTTGGCCTGGCGGTCGACGCCGCCGTGACACAGCCACGACTTGGCCGAGCTGACCAGGCGGCCGCTGACCCGTGCGCCCTGCTCGCGGGCAAATTCGCCGGCGGCGAAGTTCTGTTCGGCGCTCCACGGCAATGCCAGTTCGCCGGGCCGCACGTCGTGCTCGCCGGCGAGGTAGAGAAACGAAGGCAGGGTGGGGCGATCCGCGACCTTGCCGGCGTCGACCAGTTGCGCGATCGGCAGCGACTCGATGCGCGGCGCGTCGGCGTGCGTATCGACGAAGCCGACGGCGGAGTTGGTGGTGCCGAGGTCGATGCCGACGACGTAGCGGCTGCTCATTTCGTTCGCTCCGCGCGCACATTGAACTCCAGCTTCCAGCGCCGCTCGTCGTCGCGGCTGACGCACCACAACTCGAGGACGCCGAGTTCGTTGACTCGCGCCTGCAGATGGATCGGCACGGTCGTGCCCTCGCGTTCCTCCCATTCCAGTGTCGTCGCGATCGGCGCCAGCTCGTCGATCTCGCTCTCGTCCCAGCGGTCGAGGATGTTGCCGACAGCGTCGTCGCGGCGGTTCGACGAACAGAGAAAGCGAAACTCCACCGGTTGGCCGACGGCGAGACCAAACTCGCGTGCCGGCAGCGCGACGTCGCTGCCCTCTTCGAGTCCTTGCGGCACGACGCACAGCGCTTTGATCGGCGGTCGCATCCCCGGTACGGCGGGCATCGCCGTTTCGATGCCGATATAGAACGAGCGCGCCGTGCCGCCGCGGATGCGCACACCGCGGCCGCACCGGGCGAGTCCGTAGTAAGCGGCGCCGCGGGCGACGGCGTGGTGCAGGTCGTTACCGGCCAACTCTCGCGCAGTACCGCCAAGGCTTGCGATTACTTCGAGCGTGCGCCGGCGCAGTGCTGGCGCCGCCATGACGCCGCCGTTGAAGAGTACGGCTGTCGGCTGCGCCGGCGCCGCCGCTTCGCCGTGGGTGCGCAGGAAGTGGGCGATGTGGCGGGTGACGGCGGGATCGGACGCGTAGGGCAGGCCGAGCTCTTGCAAACCCGAACGCGGTTGCTCGACGAGTCGGTCGTCGAGCGCGACGTGCGGGAAGAATCCGTCGACCAGGCTATCTTCGACGTCGGTGCGCGAGATGTCGAAGCGCGTCGTCTTGCCGATCAACTTGCTGCCGCGGCCGAGGATCGATACCGGCACCGTATCGATTGGTTTGCCGGCGTCGAGCAGCTGCTCCTTGGCGGCACGGCAGCTCTGCATGAGGCCGCGAAACTGCCAGGCGTCTAGTGCCGTGCCATTCTCCTGCAGCCGCGCGGCGGTTCGGTAGGCGAGAGCGAGGTCCATGTTGTCGCCGCCGAGCAGTATATGGTCGCCGACGGCGATGCGCTCGAGTCGCAGCGCGCCGCCCTCCTCGCCGACGGCGATCAGACTGAGGTCGGTGGTGCCGCCACCGACGTCACAGACGAGGATTCGATCGCCGATCTGGACGGCATCGCGCCAGCCTTCGCCGAGGCCGTCGATCCAGGCGTAGAACGCCGCCTGAGGCTCTTCGAGCAGGGTGATGTCCGGCAAGCCGGCCTCGTGCGCCGCACGCGTGGTCAGTTCGCGCGCGACTTCATCGAAAGAGGCGGGCACCGTGACGAGTACCTCCTGCGCGGCGAGCGGAGCGTTAGGGTGGGCGGCATCCCAGGCTTCGCGGATGTGTTCCAGGTAGCGCGCTGACACATCGACCGGCGACAGCTTGGCGACGTCGTCGGGGCTGTTCCACGGCAGAATGGCGGCGGTGCGGTCGACGCCGCGGTGCGACAACCATGACTTGGCCGAGGTGACGACGCGGTCCGGTACCTCGGCACCGCGCTTCTGCGCGTACAGTCCGACCGCGAAGTCACGCCGCGCCGCCCACGGAAGCGAAAGTCCCTCGCCGGTTTGTTCGGCGACGGTGGGCAAATAGAGAAACGAAGGCAGCGACAGGCGCCCCTCCAGCGAACCCGGCGAGACCAACTGTGGCAACTCGACGAGCCGAATCGCAGCGTCGTCGCTGTCGGCGACGACGCAGGCGACGACGCTATTGGTGGTGCCGAGATCAATACCGACGATAAAGGTCATGACAGTTTTCAGTTTTCAGTCTTCGGTGTATTTGAACGGCTCGGACGGTGACGGTGTTGTCGGACCATTCGGTTTTGAGAGGATCAGTTTGATGGATCGCGCGCAGCGCGCACCACCCTGTGCCTCCGCCAATGCCCATGCCTCTGCCTACGAGCGTAGCGAGTTTGAAACTAGGGAATCTCGACTTCGGCGGGGGCGAGGATGGTGGGGTCGCCGCCGGTCAGGGCGGGTAGACGCAGGTCGGCGACCTGCCAGCCGCCGTGCTCGAGCGTACCGCGGAAGGGCGGATGACCGTGCACGTTGCCCGTGAGGCGTACGCGCTGTGAATCGTAATCGGCGCCAATTTCGACCGCGGCGCCGTCTTCGGCCTCGTGCACGCGGCGGATTCGCATGCGTTCGTGCAACGCCCTGCGGCAACCGCCGTGGACAGTGCGGGCGGCAGCGCCGACCTGGTCGTCGCTGTAGGCATCGATTTCCTCCTCGAGGAAATCGATGAGCCGTCCTTCCTGTTGCAGGATGCCGAGGAGTTGCAAAGCGCGTGTGCCGCGGTCGGCAGCGGGCGGCGCCGCTGGCGACTCGTCGACGAGTCCAGCGCCGTCGCCGCGCAGCCCGATCAGCAGGGCGGTGACGCTGAAGAGAACAAGGGGAAGGATAAAGAACAGCCAGAAGTAGCCTGGATAACGAGCGTGCAGGGAGCCGATGGCGGAGGCAATCTTGGCTGTGAAACCGGGGCCCTCGAGAGCGAAGCCGGGTGTCTGAAGCCCTTCGGCGAGCAGCGCGATACCGGCGGCGTTGGCCGCGGCAAGCAGTGCGCCGAAGACCAGCGTGGTCGCAATCAGGGCTCCTCGCCCGGAACGTTCTGGCATGGTGAATCTCCTTCCAATCCCGGCCGGCGACCGCCGGCCAAGCATTCACCTATAGCGGACCCGGCCGGCGACCTCTACATCGGGCGCAGTCGAGTGCGCTGCCCTTCTTCTTTGTCCTTCGTCTTTTGTTTTCCTTTTGCTCGCACTGGTGTAACTGCGCCCCATGCGTTGGTTCACGTTGGTAGCGCTGGTCTCGCTCTGGGTGGGAGGCTGCGGGGGCGGGACGGGGGTCGTTTTCGAGGACGACGATCTGCGGGTCACCGCGGTGTCGGTCGGCGCAGCCAACGTTTTCGTCGTCGATCGCGACGGCGCACGGGTGATGATCGATAGCGGCAACCCCGGCGACGAAGAGCAGATCGAGTCGAATATGCGCGCCCACGGCATCGAACCGTCGAGCATCGATTATCTGATTCTGACGCACGGCCACGTCGACCACGGCGGCACGGCGGCATATTTCCAGAGGGAGCGCGGCGTGAAGGTGATCGGCGGCCGCGCCGACGCGCCGATGATGCAGCGCGGCGGCCGCGATCAGGTTTGCCCGACAAGTACCCTGGCGCGGGTGATCCGCTGGTTCCGGAGCGGTATGTCCTATCCGAGCTTCGAGCTCGACATTCCTATCGATGGTGACTTCGATCTCGGCGTGCTGGAGATCGACGGTCGGATCCGCCACTGGCCCGGCCATACGCCGGGCTCGCTGGTGGTCGAGTTCGACGATCAACTCTTCGTCGGTGATCTGATTCGCGGCGGTATCCTCGCACGCGAGACTCCGGCGACTCACTTCTTCATGTGCGATCTCGACGACAACCGGAAAAAGATTCGCGCGCTTGCCGAGATCGACGGAATACGGCGTTGGTACCCGGGGCATTTCGGCCCTCTCGGCGTCGAGGCGGTGCGGGCATACCTGCAGCGTTGAGCTGGGCGGCTCTTCGATCGTCTCGTCGACCCGTGTGTCAACCGTGCTGTGAGCGGTGCCTTCGGAGCGTCGACAGCGGCGCGGTGATGAAGTAGCCGGGTTGCTAACGGAAACTGGTCAGGGACAACCGTTGAGCGCGTTGCCGACGGCGCGGATCAGTTCGTTGATGGCGACCTCGCCGTCGCCGTTGCCGTCGGCGTTCGGACAGTTGTCGAGCGACGTGTTGCCGAGGGCGATGTTCACGGCCCGGATGAGTTCGGCGATGGTGATCACGCCGCTGCCGTCGCAGTCGCCGACACAGACGACCTCCGGTGTCGACGTCGCGGTTGCCAGCGTCGCCGTCTCGGTCGCCGTCGCTGGCGTCCCGGTCGGTGTCTCGGTGGCGGTCGGCAGCGTCCCGGTCGGTGTTGCAGTGGCGGTAGGCGTCCCGGTCGGTGTCTCAGTGGCGGTAGGCAGCGTCCCGGTCGGTGTCTCGCTCGCGGTCCAAGTGGCTGTCGAGGAGGCACTCTCGGTCGGAGTTGCAGTGGCAGTGGCGGTCATCAACGCTTCCGTCGCAGTCGGCGTGTTGGTCGCGGTCGGCGTGGGGGGTGGAGAATTTGTGGCGGTGGGAGTGGCCGTTGCGCTGTCTACCATCGTCGCGGTTGCAGTAGCGGTTGCGGTTGCGGTGACGGTCGGTGTCGCAACGACCAGGGGTTCGAGTATGACGCTCCAACCGAGCAGGCGGCCGGTGTTGGGCGGAGAGTCGTCGGCGACCTGCAATCGCCAGGTCCCGGCACAAGCCTCGCCGGCCAATGCCGACAGCCCGGTGCCGGACAACTCGAGGACGCCGTCGATAGCGGTGTCCTCGGTGGAGGCGAAGGTTGAGATCTGGCCTGTGAACGGACCGGTGAAGACGCCTCTGAGGGCATGAGGGAGGCCGAGGGGAGTTACGACGAATCGGTTATTGAATCGTCCCAACTCCATTTCGAGACTGTCGTCGCCGCAGTCGTCGTTCCAGCGACCGCGAAACAGGCAGCTTCCTGCGCTGTCTCCCTGTGTGTCGAAAAATGCGGGACAGCCGACGACGAAAGAGGATTCAGGAATTTGCGGGACGAAGCGCCCTTCAAATTTTTCGAAGGGACATCCGTCGATGTCGAACGTCGACGCGAACGGCTGAACCACGATCCCGTGCGCATATCCCGACGTATCGACCTCGCCGGCGATGGCCGGAACCAACTCGTTGCAGAGCGTTTGGGCACGTTCGCCGCCGCCGTCGTCGAAAGTCGCGTCGATGGCGTGCTCGGGGCATCCGTAGTTGCTGTCTGCAGATACGCCGGCGCGATCAACCAGCATGACGCCGGTGCCGCTGGCGAGGTGTTCGACGGCAACCTGCAGATCGCCGACCCAGCTGTGGTCGATTCGCACTCGAATGGCTGCGGCGGCAATCTGCTCGCAAGCACCGGCCGGGACGATGATCTCACTGGTGTGTCTTTCGCTGTCTCCGATCCTCTGCTCGCAACCAGTGCCGAAGGAGTTGCAGTCGTACTCGACGAGAGTGCCGGCAAACGCCGATGACGAGCCGGCGACGAGGATCGAGATCAGTCGAGCGACGCGGCGGAAGATCATCAATCCACCACCGGAGTCGGCAGGGCCAGAGCCCGCTGCAAGCTGGCGCGGCCGTCGCTGCGCTGCAGGACGGCGGCGTAGGAAAAGGAGAGCGGTGGGCCACCGCCTCCGCTGAGAATCGCGAATGGCGGTAGAAGCAGATCGGCGCGCAGCCATCCCTCGTTGAAGGGGACGGGGAAGCTCACATTGAAGAGGCCTGCCGTGACGCGGTTGGTGACCAGGGGAAACGGCCGGAACGAATCGAGCGAAACTCCTACGCCGTCTTCGTCGAAGGCAGTCAGCTCGGTTTGCCCGAGCGGAAACCAATTGGGCGGCGCGCCGCATGGAATGCTGGTCAACAGGCCGCCGCCGATCGGCAGGTGCAGGACGATGACCTCGGTCGTGTTACCGTCGCCGATGGAGAAAGGAATTCCCCAGATGCGCGGGGGCAGCTCTGGAAAGAGCCCCGGGAAGATCAGCGGTGCGGTCGTCAGCGAAGCCGTGTTGGCAACCAGAGAGAAGCCCACCTCGAGGGCCGGCAAGAGTTCGCCGACTGCGACGCCGGCGGTGCGCTCGACGAACACGTAGTCGCCCCAAAGGACGTTGGCGGCCTCGGGATTGATACCCTGCGGGGCGGCAGCGCCCTGTGTCGCCGCCGGCAGCTCGGCGGTTGCAAAGGAACTGCACTGCGACGGAAAGGAAATGAGTGCAAACCCGCGCAACAGACCATCTGCGAAAGGATGTCCGGCGCAGAATCCGCCAAACAGCGCAGTGGCCTCGCCGCGATGTGCCGTGACCGCGCCGGCCACGGTCGTCGGGGCGATCGGGCCCAGCGTCGGACAGGCGGGCACCGGGTCGATGTCCGGAAAGCGCCCGAGAAATACGTCGCGTAGGCTGATTTCCTGCACGGCGCGCGGACCGAGGAAGATGGTGAAATTGAGAGTCGACACACCCCAGTCCGTTACCAAGAGGACATCGGCGAGGATCGGACCTGCGGAGCTATTGTGCACCGTGAACACCGTCTCCGCTCCGTTGGGATCGTCCAGGTCGACCTCGAAGTACGGCAGCAGCAAGACGGCGCCGGGCACATCGTCGAGGGCGCCGGAGATGGCCCGCGCCGAGGGCGTGACCAGCAGCGCGGCTACCAGCGCCGTGATGGCGACTCGCAACGGACTCACGGTAATTCTCCGGGCCACGTCAGGGAGCCTGCGATCGGCAGAACGGGGTCGAGGGCGACACCTCCCGTCGCCAGGGATCGACCCCCGGAAGTTTGATTGCGATGAATGACCGACACGAAACCCTGGTGCGAAACGACGAAGCCCTGCGTCTGCTGGAAGACGGGTAGATCTCCGTCCGTGTCGATGCGAATCCAGCCGGTCTTGGGAAAGGCCGGGAACGCTTCGCTGCCGACGGTCGTGCGCCGCGTCGTGCTATCGCACGGTACCGGGGAGTCGAGGTATGTGTCTGAGTTCGACTCGTGGTCGTGGACGCTGACGACGACGTTGCTTAGGATGGGAGGGGGGTTGCTCTGCGTCGCCGCGAACTTTGCAGGCTCGCAGACGAACGGCTCGCGTGCCGGTTGGTCTCGCCAACAGATGATGTCGGTGAGTTGATGAAAATAGCGAACTCCCCAGGTCTGTGCGAGCGGTTCACGGTCGTCGGTGGAGCTGAAGCCAATAAATTGACCGTAGAACGTACGCGCCCCGGAAGGCAGGTCATCTTCGGCGCTGGCTTCCACGTGCACCATCGGCTCGCTATGCGCGAGCATCTGAGATTCATCGATCATGCTATAGTCGCCCCAAAGGACGTTGCGATTATTGGCGACGCCGACGCCTCCGTTCTGGAAATACGTGGAGCTGTCTTCGACGATGTTGGACGTGCTGCAATCGTTGGCGCTGTCGAAGGTGATGTATCCGCGCGCAATGCGATCGCCGTAGATGAGCGCGCCACATCGGCCCGAGAGGAAATCAGTCGAGGCGCGTCCCCTGTGTGCGCCCTGGAAATCGGCGATCGATGCCGGGGCAATTCCCTGCTCAGCGAGGCTGCCGCAGTTGCCGCCGAAGGCTGGAAACCCGAGATTGCCCTCATCGAACAGATCGCGAAGATCGATCTTCCTCGTCTGGAAGCTGTCGAGGAGGATGTTGAAGTTCACGGTCGGCACTCCGAGGTCGGTCCAGACGACGGCATGCACGACGGCCGGCGTCGCATCGACGTTGCGAATGCGAATGATCGTGGTCACGCCCTGTGGGTTGTCGACGGCGACCTCGAAGTAGGGGAGCAGCAGTGTCGCCGCAGGAACCAGGTCGTTGGTGCCGATCACGGCCCGACCGGGCGTGGCCGACAACATGGCGAACGCAATCGCCAACGGAAGAAGCGAGCCACTGGAGCTTAGCCGTCTGCAGGCCGCCGCGACTCGATAGCGGACCGATGCCATGCAGCCCTCTATCCCCATCTGATTCAATCCGTCAAGCGGCGACTCTCTTGTGAATCTGGATCTCGTAGCCCGATGTTGGCTCGGTATCGGCTAGGGGGCCGGCGGGTTTTCGTCGTCACGCTTCTCGAAGGCAAGCGACATTGTGTCGTAGAAGTTGAGTGGGAGCGCGACGCGATCGAGGCGGCGCGCCAGGTCGGCACGCTCCATGCCGAGGACGAAGTTGGCGAAATACGACAGGACGAAACCGACGGACTTTCTCCTCGGCAGATAGGCGCAGCCGAGCTCGTGCAGCTGGTTTCTGGCGGCGAGGGAACGGATCGTCGCCCGCGACAGGTAGGAGAGATGATAGCGGTTGTAAAAGTGCCAGCGCCGTCCACAGACGCGGGCGAAGAGACTGCCCACGTCGGGGGTGCTGACGAACAGCACTCCGCCGGTGCGCAACATCGCGGCGGTGTCGCGCAGGAAATGGTCGGGACGCGCGACGTGCTCGATGACGTCGCACGCGAAGATCAAGTCGAACTCGTCAGCGCTTCCGGCGGCCGCGAACTCGTCGACGGTCTGCCGGATGAAGTACGGTTCGGCGGCGAGATAGCGCTCGTACAGAGGCCGTGAAGGTTCGAGCCCCCAGGCGTCGGCACCCGCCTTTCGCAGGTAGCGAACAAACTTGCCGCTGCCGCTGCCGATATCAAGCACCCGCCGACCGGCGAGGGGACGCGTCCGCTCTACCCAGCGAACGACGGCGGCGTGGTTCCACTCGTCCTCGATGGAGTCGGCGAAATACTGCAAATACGCCGGTTCGTAGTCCGTTAAATCGTTTGCGAAGTTCGCGTTGGTCGCCGGTCTCGAAAAGACGAAATCGCAAGCGCCGCAGCGAAAGTAGGGGATGGCGAGTTTGTCGAACAGCGGCGCGGCGAGTCCGCTACAGCCGAGCGGACAATTCATCGTCGGGCCGACGGGCACGCGAGCCATCCCCGGCCGCGCTTGCTGACGATGAACGGCGAATAATTCTCTTGGCCAGCTTGCGCGATCATGACCGGTGCAATGCCTGGTTCTGCGGCAGGTCGTGTTCAGACAGCAAGATGTCCAGGCGCGCTCGGATCTGGTCGCGCGCGGTGCGGAACCGCTGGCGCATTTCCTCGGCTGGGATCGAAGCGTCTTTCGAAGCGGGGTCGGGAATCGGCCAATGCAGGCGCCGCACGCGGCCGGGCAGGACTGGGCAGACCTCCTCGGCGCAGAGAGTAATGAGCAGGTCGATTGCACCGACATCGATTTCACCGACCGATTTCGAACGACGGCCGGAGATGTCGATGCCGATCTCCTCCATTGCCTCGACGGCGTAGGGGTTGACGATCGATGGCTCGGAGCCCGCGCTCAGGACGGCGATGTCGTCGCCGAACATGTGCCGGGCCAATCCCTCGGCCATCTGGCTGCGCGCGGAGTTGGCGACGCACATGAACAAGATTGTCTTCATCGCGATACCTCGCCGCGGGCACGGACCGCCACGCCATCGGCGAGCGATTCGTCACCGGCCGGGAAGTGACCTCGGGTCCGGTTGGCGATGGCGACGAGGGACAGCATGACGGGAACCTCGACGAGGACGCCGACGACGGTAACCAGCGCTGCGCCGGAATTGATGCCAAAGAGGCCGATCGCCACGGCTACCGCCAGTTCGAAGAAGTTCGACGTTCCGATCAGCGCGCACGGCGCCGCGATGTTGTGCGGGATGCGCCACGCCCAGGCGGCGGCGTAGGCAATGGCAAAGATGCCGTAGGACTGTATCAGGAGCGGAACGGCGATCAGGGCGATCAGCAGCGGCTGGTCGAGGATGACGCGGCCCTGAAATCCAAAGAGCAGTACCACCGTGGCGAGAAGACCGAGGATGGAGAAGGGTTTGACGGTCGCGATGAAGCGGGCGACCTGCATTTCGCCGAGTGCGCCGTGGCCTCCGTACCGCACCAGCGCAGCCCGCGTCGCCGCGCCGGCGGCCAGCGGGATCACGACGTACAGGCCGACCGAGAGGAGTAGCGTCTCCCAAGGGACTGCGATGTCGGTAACGCCGAGCAGCAGCGCGACGATCGGTGCGAAGGCAAAAACCATGATGATGTCGTTCAACGACACTTGCACCAGCGTATAGTTCGCATCGCCGCGGGTCAGTTGCGACCAGACGAACACCATCGCCGTACACGGCGCCGCCCCGAGGAGAATCAGGCCGGCGATGTACTGTTGCGCGTCTTCAGGTTCGATCAGGCCCGCAAAGACGTACTCGAAGAAGAGCACCCCCAGCGCCGCCATGGTGAACGGCTTGATCAGCCAGTTGACGACGACGGTGACGACCAATCCCTTGGGTCGCTTGTGGATGCTGCCGAGGCTGGCGAAATCGACGGCGACCATCATCGGGTAGATCATCGCCCAGATGAGGACCGCCACCAGCAGATTGACGGAAGCGTACTCCCAACCGGCAATGGTCTGGAACACCCCGGGAATCAAGTTGCCCAAACCGACTCCCGCCGCGATGCACAATGCTACCCAGAGCGAGAGATACCGATCGAACACCGACATGAGAGAATCCCTTGAGAATGTTTCCACCGGCGGGGGTGGTGGCGATCAACGAATCGCGGACGTTTCCGGAACTGCCGGGAACATAGCCGTGCGCGGTGGCGGAAGAAAGGTGTCGCCGGACCAGAGGTGCCGCTGGACCGGCCCGCTTGCCAGGACCATTCCGTTGCCGAGACCCGACGGGCCGAGTAGGGTGCCGCGATGTCTGCCATTCATGCCGCCCGTGAAGACGGATCATCGCTCCGCGCAACCTGGTTCCGCTTGGTGTTGTTACCCTGGGTCTCCGTCCTCGCTATCGCATGCGGCAGCGACGACTCCCCGGATACCGCGCCGCCGCCCGAGGTGTTCATGGGCACCGTCGACGCGTTCTATGCGGTCCCCGATCCGTTGCCCGAGGGCGAGCCGGGGCAACTCATCCGAATCCAACATGTCTCCGACAGCGGCGATTCGACGACACTGCGGATCATGTACCACTCGCGCGACGCGCGGGACCGCGATCGTGCCGTAACCGGGATGCTCACCTATCCGCACGCCGCGCCGCCCGCCGGAGGTTGGCCGGTGGTGTCGTTGGCGAACGGCACTGTCGGTCTGGTGTCCCAGTGTGCGCTCAGTCGGCGGGGCAGGGCCGCTCCGACCTTCGGCGTCGAAGGCGTCGGCGTCGTCACCGACTACATCGGTCTCGGCCCGATCGGCGAAACGCACCCGTACCTGTCGCGTCTCAGCGAGGCGCACAGTGTTGTCGACGCGGTGCGTGCGGCGCGCAACCTGTCCGAGTCCGGGGCCGGCAGCCGATGGCTGGCGATCGGCCACTCCCAAGGCGGGCACGCCGCGCTCGCCACCAACGAGTTGGCGGCAGACTACGCGCCGGAGCTCGAGCTGCTCGGCACGATTTCCCTGGAGCCGGCCGCACTGTTCGAGCGCACATACGACGGCATCGACCCCATCGTCGCGCATGTCGTCGGTGTCATGTTGTTCTACGGCGCCGCGTCGGAACACCCGGAGATCATGCCCGACGAATACGTCTCCGCCGCCGGAGCCGACGCGGCGAGCGTGATCGAGGACAACTGTCTCGACGAGATCATCAACTCGGTGCTGACCGTCCCTGTCGAAGACTTCTATGTCTACCACCCGATCGACACCGAACCGGCGCGGTCGATTCTGCTGGCCAACGACGTCGGTGGCCTGCGAGCCGAGTCTCCGCTGCTGCTGATCGGTGGCACGGCGGATCAGACGGTCGTCATCGATCGAGTGCGCGACCTGCTCGATGAGCTGTGCGCGGCGGATCAGGTCACAGAGTACGTCGAAATCGAAGGGGCGACGCACGAAACCGAGTACGCACTGGCGGCGGAGCAGATCGAAGACTGGTTCGCGGCGCGATTGAACGGCGATCCGGTCATCGACGCGTGCGCCGAGTAACCGG
>JBGTMF010000486.1:0-7111 GCA_041743795.1 Thermodesulfobacteriota bacterium
GTCTTGCGCGACAGTGCGGCCGCAGAGATTGCCGCGACGTGCGACGACCTGGCAGCCCTCATCGCCATCAATCCCGATACGTACGCCGAGCGCGCCGCCCTGCAGGCCGATTGCGCGACGGCGACGAGCCAACCCGGCGCCGCCGCGCTCGACCTGGCCTGCGGACCGCGAGAAGGAATTCCTCGCCCGCCGCGCGGCGAATATGTCGAAATCGTCCTCGACAGCGACCTCTGGGGTACCCGCTGCGGCGACGGATCGCCGTTCGCCTTCCACCTGCGACTCGCACCGGAAGGCGCGCCCGTCGAGAACTTATTGGTCGCCATGGAGGGTGGCGGCGTCTGCTTGTTCGAGGGAGACTGCTCGACACGCCCGCCGGAATTGTTCACGTCGATGGGGCGCACACCGCCGCCGACCGGAATCATGTCGAATGACCCTGAGGAGAGTCCCTTCGCCGATTGGAGCAAGGCCTACCTGCCGTACTGCAACCAGGACGTATTCATCGGCGGCGGTGCAACCAACGTATTCTCCAACGGCTTCACGGTACACCGCTTCGGCGCGGTCAACGTCCGGGCCGCCATGCGCTACATCCGAGACGCGATCTGGCGCGAACTCGACGAGACCACGGAAGAGGGATACCGCCAGGACCGCATGCGAGTCTTCTTCGGTGGATTCTCGGCCGGGGCCTTCGGTACGCTCTACAACTACCACTACGTCCTCGACGACCTGCAGTGGGCCCACACCACCGCGTTTCCAGACGCCGGTCTCGCCCTCGACAACGGCGGTGGGCTCAGCGTCGCTGCTCTCGGCGCAATCCTGATTCCCGAGAGCGAAATCGGCTGGTCGTCGCTGCCGTACCTTCCGCCGTACTGCTTCGACACCGATTGCGGTGTCGGCCCGATTGGGCTGGCGGCCTCCCTTCCCCGCCTCAAGGCGGTGCCCGAACAGCAGGTTCTCATCCTCACCAACCAGGTGGACAGCGTGCAGGTGGCGACGACGTTCTTCGACAACACCGCCGATTGGGTCAACGAATTGCGCTTTCAGTATTGCGAGTTCGCCGACGCCGACGGCGTCAAACACTATATGCCGGCGCTGCCGCAGAGCCAGCACGTCATCTCTCCCGTTCCCGCGCTGTATCGCGGTAACCTGGTCGATGGCGTCGAAATGGCCGACTGGTTATGGGGCGCCGTGGCGAATCCCGACGACGTCGTCAACCGCGTCGAGGAAGGCACCCTGGTCGCGGCAATCCCCGGCGTCGATCCGTTCCCCTGCCTAGTAGCACCGTGACCGGCGAGGCGGGGGTGGCCACCCCCGCCTCGCCGCGGGACTCGCTCAACCCTCTCAATCGACCTCGCGCACGCTGTCGTCGAGAATCTCGGCGAAGGCGATCCGGTACATGTCCCACACTGTCATGAACAGCGCGGCGACGATCGGTCCGGCGATCAGGCCGATGGGGCCGAAAAAGGAAATGCCGCCCAGGGTGCTCAAGAGGATGAGCAGGTCCGGCATCTTGGTGTCCTGGCCGACCAACCGTGGACGCAGCACGTTGTCTACCGTGCCGACGACGCCGGCGCACCAGACGGTCAACGCGATGCCGGCCGTCACCTTGTCAACGGCGAAAAGGTACCCGGCGGCTGGAATCCAGACCAGCGCCACGCCGACCCCCGGCAACAGGGAGAGAACGGCCATGATGGTTCCCCAAAAGACCGGTCCGCGAATGCCGACCGCCCAGAACGCCAGGCCCGCCAAGAAGCCCTGGACGATGCCGATGACGATCGATCCCTTGAGCATCGCCCGGGTCACCGACAGACCCTTGTCGAACATCCGCTGCTGGTCTTCATGTGCCAGCGGAATCGATTGCAGAATGAGATCGATGATCGAGCGCCCGTAAATGAGAAAGAAGAACATCGCATACAGCATGATGAAGAGGTCGAGGACGAAGTTCGCCGTTCCCTGCGTCGCCGCCGAGGCGATCTGGACGAGTGCCGAGCCCGCCTTGCCGGTCAGTTCACCGGCCTTCTCGATGATCTGCGCGCGGTAGGGAACCAACTGGGCGCGGAACGGCAGCCACTGGGGAATTCGCTGCTCGAGGCTGGACGGATCAGCGAATTCCTTCTTGACGTACGGCACCACCACCTCGGTCACCTGCCTCGCCTCGTTGGCCAACACGCCGACGAACAGCGAGAGCGGCAGGACTATGATCACCACGGTGAGAAACACCGTCAGCAGCGAGGCCAGTGTCTCGCTGCGGCGCAAGTGCGGAATCAACCAGCGGTACAGCGGAGTCATCAGTCCGCTGATCACCGCGGCGAGAAACAGCGGAGCGATGAAGCCGCGGATGACGGCGACGAACAACGCGGTAACGGCGACGGCGAGAACCGCAACGAAGGTCCGTTGCATTCGACTGCGTTGACCGGCTGCACTCATGGCGAGCTTCTACCATTGTTCGGCGCCAACTCCGAAGCGCCGCGCAACGCTACCGCCGCCCACCCGTTGAGCATCGCGACGGCAACTGCACCTGTATTGGTCACCGAGGCGAGCCGCCGCGACAGAGGGTGCCATAGGTGTCATGGCGCCTATCGATGGCATCGCCCTTGCTCCGATGAATGGACGTGACTGCAGCGAGAACCGCGAAGGTCGGCTTGGTGCTCACCGCGGGCGGCGCCCGCGGTGCCTATCAGGCCGGGGTGTTGCGGCGTATCGGCCAAATTCCCGCTCTGGCACGCGGCGTCTCTCCTTTCCCGATCATCGCCGGCGCATCGGCCGGAGCGATCAACGGCGCGATGCTGGCCGCGACCTGCTCTCGCTTCGGCGAGTCGACGCGTCGCCTGGCGGGGCTGTGGAGCGACCTGAGAATGGAACAGGTCTTCCGTACCGACGCAATCTCCCTCGGCTGCACCGGCGCACAGTGGCTGCGGGACCTGGCGTTCGGCGGCCTGATCGGAGGCGGCACGGCTCACTCGTTGCTGGACGCATCGCCGCTGCGGTCGTTCATCGCCGACGCCCTGCCCCTGGCCAACATCGAGCGCGCCATCCGCCGCGGGCACCTCGAAGCGCTCGCTGTGTCGGCGACCAGCTACCACTCCGGTCGCTCCTTCATCTTCATCCATGGACGAAAAGGACATCCAACCTGGCACAAGAGTCGCCGGGTCTGCATGTCGGTGCGTCTGAAGGTCGACCACGTGCTGGCGTCAGCGGCGATTCCGATCATCTTTCAACCCGTTCGGATCAACACCGGCGGCGCCGATTGCTACTTCGGCGACGGCGGGCTGCGCTTGGTGGCACCGCTCAGCCCGGCAATTCGGCTGGGCGCCGAGCGGGTGGTGGCGATCGGAATCCGCTGCACGCGCTCCGCCGATGCGCTGTCGCGCGCCGAACTGTCCGCCGGCGGTACCACCGGGCCGGTTACGATCGCGCCACCGCCGATCGGCCAGATCTGCGGAGTATTCCTCAACGCCATCTTCCTCGACCACCTCGACGCCGACCTCGATCACCTGAACCGCATGAACGAGCTGATCGCGGCGCACGAAGGCCCACTGTCCAACATCTCCGAGCCGATGCGACAGGTCGCGCCGCTGGTCGTCAACCCATCCGAGGATTTCGCCCTGGTTGCCAAAGACCTCGCCCACCGGATGCCGCGCGCGCTGCGCCACGTACTCGAAGGCCTCGGCGAGCCGGATGCGCAGAGCGCCGACCTGGCGAGTTACTTGCTTTTCGATTCCGCCTACACGCGCGCGCTCATCGACATCGGCTATCGCGACGCCGGCCACCGCATCGACGAAATCGAGCACTTTCTGCGCGCCGAGCCGCTGTCGGTTCAACGGCAAGCCTCCTGATCCGCAGCGGTCTCCGACGACGCGGGCGAGAGCTGGAAAGGCCTCCCACCACAGAGGCCCAGGGTTACAACGGATGGGCCAACCTCTGCCCGCAGGAACGTCGCCGCTCGACCGCCGGGCGATCTTGTGCAATCGTTTGCACTCGATAGCCGAGACGGTGAATCCACGATATTTCTCTCGCAACCGCGTGCCCGGCTCGGCTCCCGGTAGTCTACCAACCGGGCAATCGACCGCGCCAGCGGGATCGAGGGGCGCATACTGGGGGCGCAAGGTTGCTGCGAATGAGATTTCCTTTGTATGTGAAGTGGTCTTGCCTGCGTCGACGGGCTGCCAAGCAAGCCATTTCGCCCTCGCCGGTGGGGAACTAGAAGATGCGTTCGTGGATCGTCGTCAGCGCGCTGCTCGTCCTCGCCGGTTGTTCCATCTTCCTCTACAAGACCGTCGGCTTGAATTATCCGCTGCGCGCCGCCGACGTGGCGGGGACCTGGCGTGCCGAACTCGTGGTCAACGTCACCGGCGACGATGATAAGCGCGTCGTCATCGACGCGTTGCTGCCGCGCGATTCCGGTTACCAGAGGCTGCTGAGCGAGGCGGTTCGCTCGGGGCCGATGCGTTTCTCGATCAGCGAAGACGGACAGAGCCGGCAGGGACGTTGGAGCGGCAACCTCGCCCGCTCGACGAACCTCAGCTATCAAGTGACGTTCGATGCGTTCGAGTACCGCTGGGATCTCCCGGTCGCCGAAGAGCGCGACGCCGACGCCTATCCACGCCGGCCACGCTCGCTGCTCGATCCTTCGCCGGGTATCCAATCCGACGACCCTGCAATCGCGGAGCTCGTCGCCGAACTCGACCTCGACCCGAGCGACAAAGTAAAGCTCACACGCGACATCTTCGCCTTCGTCAGTCGCGAGATCGGCGCCATGCGCACCGTCGGCGCGATGGACGCGGTCAGTGTCGTTCGCGAGGGACGCGGCAACGCCATGGGTCGCGCCAATCTCTTCTGCGCGCTGGCGCGTCATGTCACTCTCCCCTGCATCGTCGTGCCCGGCATCCCCCTCGAGGACGGCACCTACGATACGTTGCACTACTGGAACGAGGTATACGTCGGCGGCGGCTGGGTTCCCGTCGACACGGTGGAGGGTCTGATCGAACGGATACCCGCCAAACACTTCGCGCTGTCGTCGGGCGACTTCGACACCGCGGTGCGCGGCGAGAATACGGCGTCACTGTCCTTTCGCTTCGACGTACAGTCCGAACTCGCCGCCTTTGTCGACGTCATGCGACGGCGCCTGACCGAGTCGAACAACCTGATCGACCGGCTGTCGTTGCTTTTTCTCCCGCTGCACGTGCAGCAGACGCTGCGCATCCTGCTGTTGGTGCCCCTCGGGGCACTGACCATGAGCATTCTGCGCAGCATGATCGGCCTGCGAACCTTCGGCACGTTCATGCCGATGCTCATCGCCTTATCGCTGACGGCGACCGGACTGTGGTGGGGCACGGCATTCCTATTCGTCGTCGTCCTCCTGGCGTTGCTGTCGCGCATTTGGATCCAACGCTTCTACCTCCTCCTCGTTGCGCGCGTGGCGTTCATTCTCACCCTGGTCGTGATCCTGATGGTGTCTCTTCTGCTCATCGGCGATCGCCTCGACATTCCGACGACCGGACTTCGCGCCTTTCCGTTCGTGATCATGACGATGATCGTCGAGCGCATCAGCGTCAGCCTCGAGGAAGAGGGGTGGCGCAATACCTTGAGCCGCATCGTAACCACCCTGATTTCGATCTACGTGACCTACGTCGTCGTGCAAGCGAGCGTCTTGCAAACATTCCTGCTCGTCTACCCGGAGTTCCTGATCGTCATTCTCGGACTCCTCATCGCCGTCGGCAAGTACACGGGCTACCGGTTGACGGAGCTGTTCCGTTTCAGCGAGTTGGCAGCACCGAAAGGCGCCTGACACGGAGCGGATGCGATGTTGATCTGGCGTGCCCTACGCGAGCGAGGTGTTCTCGGGATGAACGACCGCAACGGTCGCTTCGTCTTACCGCTCAACCCGCGCAAGCACTACCCGCGCGTCGACGACAAGCTGCTGACGAAGAAGCTCGCCCAAGAGCGCGGCATTCCAGTACCGGCGCTGCTCGGCGTCGTCAGCCACTACCACGAGCTGCGCAGCGTTCCGGAACTGCTGGCGCCACACGAGACCTTCGTCCTCAAACCGGCGCGCGGCTCGCAGGGCAACGGAATCATCGTCATCGTCGGTCGCGACGGCGACCTCTACCGGAGGCCAAACGGCAGCACCGTCGCCATCGCCGCAATCCAGCAGCACATCTCCAGCATTCTCTCCGGCGTCTTTTCGTTGCGCGGCGACTGGGACAATTGCCTCGTTGAAGAGCTGGTAATCGTCCATCCCGACTTTGCCAGTGTCGTGACGAGGGGGGTCCCCGACATTCGCGTCATCGTCTGCAATGGATTGCCGGTCATGGCGATGTGCCGCCTGCCGACCGACGAATCGAACGGACGTGCCAATCTGCACCAGGGGGCGATGGCGGTCGGTATCGACATGGCGTCCGGGCGCGCTGTACACGCGATCCACCACAGCGCCACAGTGACGGCGCACGTCGACACCCAATACCCGCTGGCGCACTTTCGCGTACCGCACTGGGACGACGTCCTCTCCCTCGCGGCGCGCTCCAGCGAGATCGCAGGCCTCGGCTATCTCGGTGTCGACGTCGTCGTCGACGCGCGCCACGGGCCGCTGCTGCTGGAGCTCAACGCCCGACCCGGCCTGGCCATCCAACTCGCCAACGACGAGGGTCTGGTGCCGCGCCTCGAATTGGCCGCGGAGATGCACGCGACCGAGATGCCGTGGCAGGAGCGCTGCGCCCTGGCGAAGAAGCTCTTCGCTCGCAGCGGCGTCGGCGCGCCGCCGGAGGCGAACCCATGAAGCACGGCTATGGTCGTACAGGCGCGGCGTACGCGCTGTGCCTGATGTCCATCCTCGGCGGCGCACCGCCACGGTCGGCAGGCGCCAGCGAGACGAGTTGGAACATCACGATTGCCGCGCGCGTCAGTAACGCCGACAACAAGCCCGTCGAAATCCACATCGCGCTGCCGCCGGACACCGCCTACCAGAAGGTTTCGGCGATCGAAGTCAGCGACCGCGGACTCACCAGCGATATCGTTCTCGGCGCCGAGCCCGAGGTCATATTGCGCGGCCGCGCCGAAGACAGCCGCCGCGTCTCCGTCAGCTTCCGCGTCGACCGCACGCCGAGACGCACCCGGC
>JBGTMF010000487.1:0-13260 GCA_041743795.1 Thermodesulfobacteriota bacterium
GGGCGCCAGCGCTCCGTCGCGCGCCTCGACGCGCCAGACGAACCACAGGTACTGCGCGTAGTGACCGGTAGCCAGCGCATACAGCGGGAACGCCGGGTGCGGATCGGTGACGAGGAGCGTCGCCCATAGCAGGTTGGTACCGAACAGCAGGCCGCCGGCGATCGGATCGACGTGCTCGCCGCGTCGATGGGCCGACATTTCCCGCCAGGCGAACGCCACCAGCGCCAGGGCGCCGGCTGCCGCCATCGCCTGCACCAGCACCAATGGCACGGTCGGCAGTTGGGCACCGGTGTAAAGGTTGCACACCATGTCGGCCCGATAGAGCAGCGCAGCGCCCGGCAACAGCAGGCAAGCCGCCATGTCGAGACGCGAGTCGATGGTGCGCCGCGTGCGGCGCTGTGAGGCTCGCACCAGGCCGTAGTTCTGCATCAACGCGTGGTGGAAGCTGAGGAAGTACTGCGCGGCGAGCAGCAGAGCGCCGCCACCGATGGCCTCGTAAGCGACGGCGCTGGCAGCGAGAGCCAGCGGCACGTGCAGCCGCTCGAGGGGATTCGTCCGCCAACCCGGACGCACATAAACGCGAGTCCATGTGGCCGCCATGTGCATCAGGTTGAGGCCGACGAAACTCAGTGCGAACAGCGCCAGCGCAATCGATTCGCCAACCCATCCAGCCATCGCGGCCACTGCCAACGCGACACCGGGGATACTGCTCCAAACGTACACGAGCCACTCGCGCGACCACGGAGCATCCAAATCGGCAACTCGCGGCGTGTCGGCGACGGCGGTCGCGGGGGTGTCGAGTACGGCAGACATCGCTGGTGAACGTCTTACCACGTGCCTTGCTCGCTATGTCAACGGTGTTCTGACCCGATTTCACCAGCTTTGTGCCTGCCCCATTGACCGGCATGACTCGGGTGTTGACATGCGACCAACGTACGTCTCTAGTATTTCCCAATCTGGATAAGAGAATGAGCCCTCCTCGGGCCGCCGGGATCGTAATTGTCCTTCTCAGCTCATCCCTAGCCCTCGGTGGCACGGTAGGGCTGGAAGAAGCGAGATCACACGCTGTCCGCGAGATCGCGCCTCAGGCGGCGCCACTGCCGCTCGATCGCGACGAGATTGCCGTGCGGATCGCCGCAGTCGCGAACCGGGGCGCTCAGGCGAACTCGCAAACGGCTTCGATGACGATCCGCTGGTCCTCTTCCGGCAGGTCGTTGAAGAACGGCAAGCGAAGCAGGCGATCGCTGACATCCTCTGCGACGGGACAGTTGCCGACCTCGCCACCGAAGCCGCGCCCCATCTTGGATAGGTGCAGCGGCAGATAGTGGAAGACCGCGACGATGCCGCGCCGGTCGAGATGCTCGATGAGAGCGCTGCGCTGCTCGTGGCAAGACAACAGCAGATAGTACATGTGGTACGATTGCTCGCAGTGCGGAGGCACGACCGGAGTGCCGACGCCCGTACGAATCGCCCATTCGCGCAAGCCTGCGTCGTAAGCCTCCCACAGCGCCTGTCGTTTCCGTTGGATGGATTCTCGCGCCTCCAGTTGCGCACAAAGAAACGCCGCCAGTACGTCGGACATGAGATAACTCGAGCCGACGTCCACCCATGAGTATCGGTCGACCTGGCCGCGGAAGAACGCGCTACGGTTCGTGCCCTTCTCGCGAATGATCTCCGCCCGAGGCACGAACGCCGGGTCGTTGAGCACCAGCGCCCCGCCTTCACCGCAGCTGAAGTTCTTCGTCTCGTGGAAACTGAGTGTACCGAATTGTCCCATCGTGCCGAGAAGACGGCCCGAGTATCGACCGAAGAGTCCGTGCGCGTTATCCTCGACGACGGCGATGCCGCGACGCGCGGCGATTTCGAGGATGGCGTCCATCTCGCAACCGACACCGGCGTAGTGGACGACGACGATCGCCTTCGTCCGCGAGGTGATGAGATCCTCGAGCCTCGCTTCATCTATGTTGAGGGTATCGCGGCGGATATCGGCAAATACGGGTGTCGCGCCGCGCAGGACGAAGGCGTTGGCGACGGACGCAAACGTGAACGACGGAACGATGACCTCGTCCCCGGGCCCGATTTCGAGCAGGAGCGCCGTCATTTCGAGCGCGTGGGTGCACGATGCGGTGATCAGTACCCGCGCGACGCCCAGCTCGCGCTCGAGCAACGCCTCGCACCTCTTGGTGAAAGTTTGATTCCCCGCAATCTGCCCGATCGTCATCGCCCGCGTGATGTACTCGAGTTCGCGGCCGACGAGGGAAGATCGGTTGAAGGGGATCTGCAGCTTGCCGTGCGCGGTCACGGCCGCATCGTAGCCAACCCGGCCGCGGCGAACCAGACGGCCGCGGCAGGCGGCGCTGACTCTGCAAAAGAAGTAGCGGCAGCTCCCCGTCGCAGCCGATGCAGCGGCAGAACTCCCGCACCCTCCATTGAAGTTCGCAAATTCGGCATTGCGCGATTAGCGAGTCCGACGATCTTGACGCGCCCTGGGGGCTCAGCCTGAGCGGGTGGAGAGTTGTTTTCAAAGAACTTTCTCCGCTCACCCTGAGCTTGTCGAAGGGTGTTTCCGCATGGATCGACAGTCGCATGAGACCGAGGCAGCCCGCTGTCGCCGCGTCAACCTTGACCGTCGACCACATGCTCGCAATGGTCTCCCCATGCAGTCCGACAGGCCGCTGGCGCGCGCCATCTCTTTTCTCCTCGCCGATCCGCGCGCGGTCGCACTGATCACCGCCGCCTACGTTCTTGCCGGCATCGCCATGCTCTACAGCGATTTCGCCTTGAACAACGAAGGGTTGATCATCCATTACACGGGCATCTGGGCGTGGATGGATTTTCCGGCCGTCTTCTTCGTGCAGAAGGCAAAACCGGTTCTCAGCTTGCTCTACGCCCTGCCCTCGTCGGGAGGCGTACTGTGGACCATGGGCGCCCACCTCCTGTTGAGTGCGATGGCCTTGCCGTTGATTGCGGACTTCGCGCGGCGCCTCGACTATCGCCTACCCAATTTCGCCGCCTTGGTGCTGGGGTTCTCGCCGATCTTCTTCATCGGCGGCGCTGCGGGGATTGCCAACAACGACGCCATCGCCGGTACGGCCCTCGTACTTTTTCTCCTGGCGCGAGGCCATTCGCTCTCCGCCGGAGTGGTGCTCGGCTGCCTGCCCTGGATTCGCAGCGAACTCGCCCTGCTGGTGCCGATACTCTGGCTGCACGCGATCTGGATCGAACCCAATCGCCGTTTCGCGCTCGGCGCCACGCTCTTTCCGCTGGTTTACGCCTTGACGGGCGCATTCTACCACCGCGACATCCTCTGGTTGCTCCACTACCCGCCCTCTTCGCCGTTCAATCCCGACAACCCGATGTGGCAGGGTCTGCCGATCGGCCCGCAGTATTTCCTCGGCCTGGTCGCCGCGGTGACGCCCGTCGCCGGGCTGGTCGCCTGCCTCCCCTTCGCGCGCTTGCGTCCGCTCGAGCGCACCCTGCTCTTCTACGCCGCCGTGACCATGCTGCTGCTGGAGATCCTTCCGGTATTTCGCATCGGCAACTTCGGCGGCAGCCCGCGCTACGTATCCCAGATCCTGCCGGTGCTGGCCTTGTTGACGGCGCGCTCGCTGGAGGTCTGGTACGAAGGGGATCGACCGCGCGCCTGGGCGGCCGCGCTGGCGATCGCCGCTACGGCCTGGTCGGTGACACGCGTTCCCGAGCTGGCCTACGCGGCGCCCATCGTCGTCCTCGTCGCTTGCACCGTCACCCTCGCCTGGCTGCGGCGAGGGCACGCCGCCATCCTCGCCGCGACCCTGCTCGCACTCGCCGGCCCGCTGCTCGTACCCGGCACGCAGATTTCGCGCCAGGATACCGCCGCCTATCTCGACCCGATGGAAGAATGGCTGCGCGCCAACGGCGACGCGATCGAGGGGCCGGTCTATACCAACTCACAGATGATCGAAGCGTTCGCCGAGCTGCGCGATCTACCGCTGAGCGACGTTCGCTTTCTCATCGCCTTCGACCACCAAGAGGGAATCGACAACCTCACCAATCCGCACAATGGACAGCGCGAAGCCATCCTGCGCCTGATGGAGCAGCGCTTTTATGGGCACGGGGTCATCGCAGATTCGCTGCAACCCGACGACCTGGCACCCGGCACGCTGTTCCTTTTGCGCGTCGACAGGCGTCTCGACATCACTCTACCGCCGTCGATCTGGGGCGATCGGCTGGAGGTACTCTTCGAGCGCGACGCCGCCCGAGTCGCCCGCCTTCTACCCGCCGCCCCCGCTGCACCGTGACTTTGATCGAATTCCCCGTCGCCGCCAACAGCCCGTTAAAAACCGATCAGCCGTCGATACCTTGCGCGACAGTGCGCGGCACCAACTTGCGGCGCAACGCCTCGCGGGTAGCGCCGATGGTGGTCGCCAAGATGTGGCGGACATGCTCGCGCGTCGCCGGTTCGCCGCGGATCGCCAGCGCCAATGCGCCGAGCTGGCGCATCACCCCGACGCCGCGCAGATGGCGGTATCGCCGCTCTTCGATCAGCCACTCGATGGCGCCGCGAGGAAGCAGCGGCAGAAGGTCGAACACCCCGGAAAGGTGCCGCAATTCGTCGTGTTCGCGATACTCCTTGTTGCCGCCGAACATGTACCCGGGACCGACTTCTCCGTCGAGGATGCGCTCGATCTCGGCATCGTCGAGCAGGCCGCGCTGGCGCGCGTGGTCGAGCGCCGTGGTGCCCGGAAAGTACGTCATCCAGTGCGTCACGATGCGCTTCGGCTGCACCTCGGCGTAGAAGCGCAGCGCGTCGAGCTGGTCGCTCGCCCCTTCGCCCGGCAGGCCGATGATGTGGTCGACTGAATACGGAACACCGAACTCGCTGAGCGCACTCAACGTCTGCACGACCTTCTCGCGGTCGCCCTTGCGGTCGACGGCGGCGAGCGTGTCGGAATTGACGCTCTGCACACCGACCCGCACCATGATGCAGCCGGCCTCGGCGAGCCAGTGCGCCATTTCGCGACTCATCGTCTGTGGGTGGGTGTAGCATTCGAACGGAATATCGATCTCGCGCTTGTAGGCCGCGGCGAAGCTCGCCATCCACTTCGGGTCGAGCGTGAAGATCGCATCCCAGAAGAATACCTTGCGCACCCGTCCGCGCGCCTTCCAATGAGCCAATTCGGCGATGAGGTGCTCGACCGACCGACGCCGCACGGGCTTTTCCCCGGGGTACTGACGCGGGAACGTACTGTACTCGCAAAAGCTGCAGCGAAACGGACAGCCGCGGCGGGAGACGATGTAGAGCTCGTGCTCGAAGGCGGGCACCGCGTCGTAAAAGCCCTGCTTGTCGGCCCACGGCAACGTATCGAGGTCCGCCAGCAGCGGTCGCACCGGATTGCGCAGCGGACCGCTCTCTCCCTTGAATGTGCAGTTGGCGATATCGGTGCGGCCGAAGCGGTCGCGCTCGGCGCACTCGACGAGGTCGACCAGCGCGCCCTCGCCTTCGCCCTCGACGACCGCGTCGATCGACCACTCGCGAATCGCCCGCTCCGGCGCCGCCGAGACGTGCGGCCCGCCGAAGACGATCGGTACCGGCAGGCGTCGTTTGATCGCCCGCGCCACCTCGATCGACCACCGGTGGGTGACGCTGTACGACGTGAAGGCGACGACGTCCGGCCGCGTCGCGACGACTCGTTCGGCGGTCTCCTCCGCGCTCGGGTCGAGCCAACGCGCCAGCAGCGCGGAATCTGTACCGGTGCCGGACGAGAACGGCCGCGCTTCGTACACAAGCGAAGGCTCGTGCCCCGCCCGTCGAACCCACGCCGAAAGAGCCTCGATGCCGAGGTGCTCGAGTCCACAGGTGACGAAAGTGACGCGCACTAGCGGGCCTCGCTTTGCGGCAACGGAATCTGCCGCTGACTGCGCGCATTGGTGAGACGACGCACCAGGTTGCCGAACGACATCTCCATGCGCGATTCGTAACGGCGGGTGGCGATGTTGTACAGCGAGCGCAGCGGTCGGGCCGGATGGTTGAGATAGCTGGCGCCGTAGAAGAGGAGCAGGCCGGCGACACGGTAGCGCTGCAATTGGCCGGCGCTGAGCGCCGCGGCATGCGAAACGGCGCCGGAGATGTCGGAATACGAAAGCAGCGAGGCGAAATACTCGTCGTCGAGGCGCGGCAAGCGGCCGGCGGCGCGCATTTGCTCGAAGAGCTCCGAGCCCGGGTAGGGCGAGAAGGTCCACACCGATACGTCGTGCACGCCGATCCGCGCCATGCGCCAGATGAAGCGCAGCGTCTCGCGCAGATCCTCCGGCCGCTCGTCGGGAAAACCGATGAGAATGTTCGCCTTTACGTTGAGGCCAATGCGCACGGCGCTGCGCATCGAGGCGGCTAGGGACTCGAGGTCGACTTTCTTCTGGATCGCTTCGAGCGTGCGCGGCGAACCGCTCTCCGGCGCGTAGGTGACGTTGCGGCAGCCGGAGCGATACATCGCCTGCAGCACCGGCTCGTCGAGCGCTTCCGATCGCGTGCCGCTGGGAAGCTGCCAGGTGATGCGCAGTCCGCGCTCGTCGAGCAACCGGCAGAACTCCAGGATCCAGTCGCGCTTGACGATGGAGGTGAGGTCGTAGAAGTCGATGTTCTCGACGCGGTAGCGGCGCACGTAGTCTTCGATCTCGTCGACGACCAGCGCCGGCGCGCGCGTCGTGTAGCGCGTCGTCCACATGCGCGGACTCGAGCAGAAGGTACAGCGGTACGGGCAGCCGCGCGTGGCGAGCAGCGCCATGGTGCGACCTCGATCGACACCGAAGCTGAGACCACCGTCGAGGTACCGCTCGATCGGCGTCAGGTCCCAGCGCGGCAACGGGATCTCGTCGACGTCGCGAATGCGCGCGCGCGGCGCCGTGTGCTGCGGCCCCGTCGGGCCCCGGAAGACGATGCCACCCACCTCGGCAAGGGCACGGTGACCGGCGAACGCCTCGAGCAACTCGACGATGGTCTCCTCCCCTTCGCCTACCGCGCAGGCCGTCAGGCGTGGGGCGTCGTCCAAGCAAAACTCCGCTACCGCTGTCGCGTGCTCGCCACCGAGGACGATGGGAACACTCGGAAATCGCTCGGCGATGGCGGCGATCAGCTGCCTCACCAACGGCCACTCGTGAGAAAAGACGCACGAAATGCCGACGAAATCCGCCTCCGCCCGGATGCCCGCGACGATCTCGGCAACGGACAGCCCGTTGATGAGAATATCCGGCTGCCAGCCCGGGTGGATCGCATCCAAAGCCTCGCCGACGGCGTCGATTACCTGGACGTCGTGACCAGCCGCCGTCAGGCTGCCGGCCAGATAGGCGACGGAGAGCGGTGGCGTCCGGTTGAGGGTCAACGCAAAGCGCCCCACCACGCTCGGCGTTCGAATCAAAGTGGCGTTAGCCATGAACGGTTGTCGTAGCTATAACAAGGCGGTGTCAGTAGGTCCACGACAGATCTCCGGGGGGGCTCCACGGCGCGCCATTGTCACAGGCGGGGCGGGCTTTATCGGCTCCCATCTGGTCCGCGCCCTGGTCCGCCAAGGGCATCAGGTGGTCGCCGTCGACAACCTCGCCTCTACCTGCTCTCTGCGATTGATCGAGGATCTCGGCGACCGCATCGAGTTCGTCCACGGCGACATCCGCCTCGCCGAGGACCTCGAGCGGGTCGGCCCCGGGCCATTTGACGCCGTCTACCACCTGGCCGCCTCCTTCGCCAACGAGCTGTCGATGGAGCACCCGACCATCGACATGCGCTCGAACATCGAGGGCACCCTGAACGTTCTTGCCCTGGCACGCCGCGTCGGTTGCGGGCTTTTCGTCTACACCGGCTCCTCGTCGTCGTACGGCGACGTGCCGGTACCCTTCGAGGAAGACGGTCCGACACGGCCGTACACTCCATACGCGATCAGCAAGCAGGTCGGCGAATCCTACGTCCGTTCGTCGGGTCTGCCGCACGCCATTTTTCGCCTGTTCAACGTATACGGGCCGGGCGATCCTCCGGGACGCTACCGCAACGCGGTGCCGAACATGATCCGCGCCGTCGACGGTATCGACGGCGCGATCCGCATCCTCGGCCGCGAGGCGACCCGCGATTTTACCTATGTCGACGATGTCGTGCGCGTCCTCCTCGAAGCGGACCGCGCTATCGGCCAGGTGGTGAACGTCGGCACCGGGCAGGAGACATCGATCGTCGATCTGGCGCGCCAGATCCTCGCCCTCTACGACCTGCCGGAGAGCCGCATGCGCTTCGAGGATGCGCGATCGTGGGACCGCGTCGTGCGGCGGTGCGCCTCGGTGGCGCGGCTGCGCGAGCTGTTTGGATGGATTCCATCGACGCCGCTCGCCGACGGGCTGCGGCGGGCGGCGAGCTGGATGAATGCGGCCGGCTACGTCGAGCGAACACCGCTGTGATTCTGCCGCCGCGAATCCTATTCGTCGGCGCGCACTGCGACGACATCGAGCTGCTCGCCGGCGGCCTACTCGCGCGTGCCTGTTTCGCCGGCCTTCGCGTCGGCGTTCTCGTCTTCAGCGACCACCGCGGCGTCCTCGAAGACGCTGCCGCCAGCCGCGCGCGCGACGAGATGCGAGAGAACCTGACCTGGCTGCAAAACGAGTCCGGTACAGCTGTTCTCGACCATTCGGCGACCATGTTGCCCGCCTGCCGCGGCGCCTTCGAGTCGGAGCGGCAGACGCTCTACGCCGCGATGGAGGTGCTGCGCGACGACTACGACCTCGTCGTCAGCCACGATGCTAGCGATACCAATCAGGATCATCGCCAGGTAGCGACGGAGGCGGCGCGGGTGTTCAAGGCGCATGCGACTTTGCTCGGTGGGGAGTTTCCCAACAACGATCTGGGTGGTTTCACGCCCCAGGTCTACATCGAGCTCTCCTCGCGCGAAGTGGACGCAAAGGCGCGCATGGTAGAGCACTACCGCTCCCAGGAGTTCGGCGGCCGCCCCTACCTGGATGGCGATTTGCTGCACGCGCTGGCGCGCCTGCGCGGCTCGCAGATACGCGCGCAGGCGGCAGAGGCCTTTACCGTCGTCAGCCGCATCGTGGTCCGATCCGCTCGCCAGCCTTGATTTTGGCGACAATCTCGCGCAAAGGCGCAGGGACGAAATGCGTCACATGGCGCATTCGCCTGATCTCGATTCGCAGATGACCGAAACCGCCTCCCCGCCGCCGTCCGTCACCGTCCTGGTGGCTGCCTACAACGAGGCGCCGGCAATTGGCGGGGTCGTCCGCACGGCGCGTCAAGCTGTGCCGGGATTGCAGGTGCTGGTCATCGACGACGGCTCGACGGACGATACCTCCCGGGTAGCGACCGAGGCCGGGGCACGGGTCGTGCGGCTCGAGGTAAATGCCGGCAAGGGAGCGGCGGTGCGGCGCGGCCTGCGCGAGTTGAGCGGGGAGACGGTGGTGCTGATCGACGGCGACGGCCAGGACGATCCGCAAGAGATCCCACATCTCCTGGCGGCACTCGGCCCAGGCGTCGATCTTGTCGTCGGATCGCGCTTCATCGGTCGTTTCGAGCCGGGAGCGATTACGCCGGTCAATCACTGGGGCAACCGCTTTCTCACCTCGGTCATCAACCTCCTGTTCTCGGCGGCACTCACCGACACGCAAGCGGGGTTCAAGGCGCTGCGCAGCGAGACGCTGCAGCGCCTGAATCTCAGCGCGCACCGCTTCGACATCGAAGTCGACGTACTCCTCGGTGTCCTGCGCTCCGGCGGGCACGTCGTCGAGGTGCCGGTGCGGCGGGCCGCCCGCCAGCACGGCAAGAGCCGGCTACACAGCCTGCGCGACGGCAGCCGCATCCTGCGACGCATCCTGGTCAGGCGCTTCGCCGGCAACTGAGCGGCGGCGGCGCTGCCGTCAGTCACCTGCATGGCGGCGCCTGCCGCGGCAGAGCCTCGATGACACCCGATTCAAAGGTTCTGCGGTCGTAGCGCCTCGACTCCGGTGGCGTCCGTGAATCAGGTTGACCCAGCAAAGTTGGCCGAAGTATACCCCTGACAGGCCTCGAGTCGTCGGGGCAGAGGCGAAAATGAGAAATCGCGCCACAGAGCAAGGCGCCTCGCGAGCTTGCCCAACGACGCGGTGGCGAAGTTGGAAGAGTACGGCAAGCCTTCTGTCGACGGTTCGGCAACGCTGTTCAGCAGGGAGAAATCGATTGGCATCGCGGAATACCTTCTGCATGGGCTGCTGACCCGATGCGCGGCGCGGCAAACTCGATCGGCGGCTTTGACCGACCAACGGAAGCCAACGTGGCCACCCTCACCTACGACCGCTGGCAGGCGCGTGCCGGCGAGTTGCGACGCGAGTTCGCCGCCGCTGAGCCCTACCCCCACCTGGTCCTCGACGACTTCCTCGCGGCGCCGGTCGCCGACGGGGCACTGCAGTCGTTTCCCCCGGCAGGGGACGGGTGGATTCACTACATGCACTACAACCAGCGCACCTTTGGCATGAACGATCGCCGTTTCCTGCCCGAGGCAACGGCGGCGATCCTCGACGAGCTCAACGGCGAGCCGTTCGTCTCGCTGCTCAGAGAAATCACCGGCATCGACACTCTGCACTCCGACCTGTCGCTCGAAGGCGGTGGATTGCACCTCAGCGAGCGCGACGGGTACCTCAACCTGCACGCCGACTTCACCGCACATCCGCACCGGCCGCATTGGCGCCGGCGACTCAACCTGCTGATCTTCCTCAACCCGGAATGGGACGCGTCGTGGGGTGGCCAACTCGAGCTGTGGGACGCCGACGTGCAGCGCTGCGTGCAGCGCATCGCGCCGCTGCACAACCGGGCCGTCATATTCCGCACCGACGAGCGGTCCTACCACGGCTACCCGGATCCGCTGACCTGTCCCGCCAGCGTCAGCCGCAAGGCCCTCGCGCTCTACTACTACACCGCGGAGACGAAGCGACCGCCGGCAATCTCGACTGCCTACCGGGGCCGCCCGGGCGATGGCGCGCGCCGCGCGCTGATCTTCCTCGACACGCTGCTGCTGCGCGTTTATGACCGCGTCAAACGCACCTTTGGCCTCGATGACGCGTTCGCCAACCGCGTCCTGCGCGCCCTGTCGCGGCGCGACCGCAAACAGTAGACCAAATCTCGCTTCCGCTCGTAGGCATCCTCCTTCGCCCTTCGGGCTTCGTAGGACGTGTAGGCAGAGGCACAGGCACAGGCAAAGGCAAGGGGGGGTGCGCGCTGCGCGCGGTCCACCACATGGATTGTTTCCATCCGAACGATCCGACGCTGGCGCCGGGGGACGTGCTAGCTCGAGATTTCGGCAGATCGATCGCGGGCGCTCTCAGGGCACGACGCGCAACGGCTGCGATGGCGAGTTCGCCGAGCGCGTTTTCGCTACCGGCAGGGGCGGCTCCGCGCACGGCTCCGGCCTCGGCATGCGACCGGAGACGATCTTGCGCAGCACCGCCAACCCCTCGCTGCGGTAGTTCCAGGCAAAACGCGCCAACTCCGCCCAGCGGCGGTTGCCGACGAACACCTTTACGTAGGCGAGCATTTGCAAAATCTCGAGCTGGCGCCGCGACAAGTTCTCGAAGGCGAGCGCGTTGCCGATCTGCTTGGCGTAATCGTTCCAATCCGTCGAGAGCAGGCGGTAGCCGCCCTCGCCGCGCGCCGCCATCGCCGCCACCTCGGTGCCGGGATAAGGAACCATGACGCCGAAGATCGGCCGGTCGGGATTGAGTTCGACGGCGAAGTCGATGGTGCGCATCGCCGATTCCCACGTTTCGTACGGGTGGCCGACGATCATCAGTCCCTCGATCGGCAACCCCACCTCACGGGCGGCCCGCCGCGCCGTCATCACCCGCTGCATCGTCGATCCCTTGCGCATGCGCCGCATGATGTCGGGATCGCCGGTCTCGATGCCGAGGCCACAGATGAAGCAGCCAGCCGCCTTCATCTTCGCGAACAGGTCGCGGTCGACGAGATTGACGTGCGTTTGCGCCGACCATCGCAGCTTGCGTCCGATTCCTTTCGCGATCATCGCGTCGAGCAGGCGATGCGTGCGCTCGCGGTCGGCGGTGAACAGCTCGTCGCCGATATAGAGTTCTTCACCGCCGCGACCGATGATCTCTTCGAGCTCGGCCAGTACGTGTTCGACCGAGCGAGTGCGCACCAGCCGCCCATTGGGATTGGCACAGAAGGTACAACTGTAAGCGCAGCCGCGCTGGGTCATGAAGAGATAACGCGGCGTCGGTGGTAGCAGATCCCAGGCGGCCTGTCCGAGCGAATCGAGGTCGAGCGTACGCGCACGCTCGCCGGTTCGCACCGCGGCACCGCTACCGTCGCGAAAGCAGAGTCCGTCGACGTTGCCGAGCGGGCCGCCAGCGGCGAGGGCGCTGACGAGCTCGACCAACGTCAACTCCCCCTCGCCGATCGCCGCGATATCGAACGCAGGAAACTCCTCCAGCGTCTGCTCCGGCAGGACGCTGGCGTGAACGCCGCCAATGACGGTGGTGATTGAAGGCGACACTGCCTTCACCATCGCCGCCACCCGCGCCGCCGGCTTGATCTCGTTGGTGAATGCCGTCAGCCCGACGACGTCGGGCGAGTAGCGCCGCACCCTTTCGACGATCGTTTCATAGGAGAGGCGCTCGAACTTACCGTCGACGATCTCGACCTCCGCCGCACTGCGGCACCGCAGGGTGCCGGCGAGACAGGCCAATCCCAGCCGCGTGAAGTTCGGCGTGTCGTACTCGTCGACGCGCTGATGCGGGGGTGGGTTGATCAAAAGGACGCGCATCGCTGCAATTCTTCTCCAGAACTCGATGTCATGGCAAGGACTAGTGTCCCCCCCCGCGGCGATCAAGCCGAGGCGGCGGCACCGGCGGCCTCCCCGGCCAGCACGGCTGCCACCCTCTCGGCCGCTCGCCCGTCCCACAGCGGAGGACGCCGCGCCGGCGGTCGATCCCCGTCGAGGACCCTCTCGATCTCGGCAAGCACCCGCTGCGGCCGCGTACCGATCACCCGGTTGGTACCCTCGTGAACCGTCGCCGGCCGCTCGGTATTTTCGCGCAGCGTCAGGCAGGGGACGCCGAGGTAGGTGGTCTCCTCTTGTACGCCCCCCGAGTCGGTGAGAACCAGCCGGGCCCGTTCCAGCAAAGCCAACATGTCGAGATAACCGAGCGGTTCGGTCACATGCACGCCAGCCAATCCCTCGAGCGCCGCGGCGAGGCCACAGGCGTCGAGACGGGCGCGCGTGCGCGGGTGCACCGGGAAGACGATCGGCA
>JBGTMF010000488.1:0-2747 GCA_041743795.1 Thermodesulfobacteriota bacterium
GCGACGTCCTCGGCCGCGCCAACCAACACCTGCATCAAGTAGGCGCCGGCCTCGCCGGCGCGGCGCGGCTTGTGGCCGCGCGGCACGGGTCGCGCCTTCTCGGAAAACGGGTAGGCCGCTTCGTTGCCGCTGAAGTGAAGACACTCTTCGCCGAAAGGATGCGTCGTCTTCTCGGGTTCGAACGCATCCGCGAACTCAACACCGCGCGCGCACAGCCACTCGAAGTGCTCGAGGCTTCCCTCGCAAAACATGCGGATGCGCTCCTCGTCGCACCCGAAACCGGCCGCCATGCGGACGTAGGCGACCATGTTCTCGATGGTATCGCTGAATCCGCAGGCGCGCTGCACGCGGGTACCGCCGCCCATGTAGCAGACGCCCGTCGACAGCGCCGTCGTGCCGCCACCACCGCTGGCGCGTTCGATCACCATGGTCCGCGCACCGGCAGCCGCCGACTCGATCGCCGCACAGGCCCCGGCGCCGCCGAAACCGACGACTAGAACGTCGCAATGCCTGTCCCAGTGCTGGACGGCGGCGGCATCGCGGGCGTAAGTCATGGATTCGCGGAAAAAGAAGCTCTGTGTTCGGCGGTAGAGATCGGGTGTCTGACCTATCTCTTCTTGTCGTCTTCTACCCGGTAGATGCGCGCCATGATCTGCGACACCAATGCAGCTCCCGGCATGGCGTAGCCGACGCGACGAGCCTCCTGCAGCGCGATCGACAAGTCCTTCTCGGCGACTGCGAGGCGGCCACGCATATAGCTCTGCATGCCCTCGCTGCGGACGGTGGCGGCGTCCATCGATACGACGCCGTTCATGTAAGCGGCGCAGCTTTCGTTGAGCAATCCGTTCGACCGCGTGATTTCCTCGAGCGCGTCCTTTGCCAGTCCGAGGTGCTCGAGCAGGGTGAACGACTCCATGACGCCAAGAAAGGCGATGTACTGGAACACGTTGTTGCAGATTTTCGCATAGGTCGCGGTACCGAGGTCGCCTGTGTAGACGATGGTTTTGGCCGACGTCTCGAACGCCGGCTTGTAGGTTTCGAACGCGTCCCGCTCACCGCCGACCATGTACGTCAACGCTCCGGCTTCGGCGGCCATCGGGCCACCGGTGATACAGGCGTCGAGGACGCGCATGCCGCGCTCGCGGGCCGCCTCACCGGCGGCGAAAACGGTTTCCGCATAGACGGTACTGTGGATGGCGATGACCAGTCCGCGATTGTCGCTGGCGAAGAAGCCGTCATCGGCGAAGCAGACCTTGCGCACGTCGTCGTCGTCGCGCACGCAAACGCCGACGACATCGCAGCGGTCGGCCAACTCGCGCGGTGTCGCCAGCCGCGTGGCTCCGCGGGCGACCAACTCCTCGGCCGGCGCGTCGGCGATGTCGCAGACGAAGGTATCCAGGCCCTTGTCGATCATCCAGCGGGCCATGGGCTTGCCCATGAACCCGAGTCCGATGAATCCCGCTCGCAATGTCATAATCGCTTCCCCTCTTGTCATCGAGCGTGCCGCGGCCGCTCGCGCCGTGCGGCCGCTACCAATTCCATATTCGCGATAGTAGTACTACCGCAGTCATGGATAGCCCCGCGCCGTGAAGTTGTTCGAGCCCATCCGCATCGGCTCCATGCAACTGCGCAACCGGTTGGTCATGTCGCCGATGACGACCGGCTACGCTGGCGAGGACCAGTTGCCGTCACCGAAGCTGGTGGAGTTTCTCTGCGCCCGCGCCAGGGGCGGCGTCGGCCTCATCACGTTGGAAGCCTGCGTGGTCGACGCGCGGCACCGCGAAGTGCCGCACTCGATGCACTTCGCCTCCGATGATGTCATTGCGTCGCACCGGCTGCTCGTCGACGCCGTCCACCGCTACGGTGCCAAGATCCAGCCGCAGTTGGTCCACGCCGGTCCGGACGCGCTGTCGCCGCTGATCGAAGGCATCCCGAGCGTCGGCCCGTCGGTCATCCCGTCGTACCTCACTGGCACGCCGAGCCGAGCGCTCGATGCAGGGGAGCTGCCGGCGATCGCCGAACAGTACGCGGCAGCCGTGCGCCGCATCCGCGAGGCCGGCTACGACGGTGTGGAGCTGCACGCGGCGCACGGCTACATGCTGCTTGGCTCGTTTCTGTCGCCGTGGCGCAACAAGCGCGCCGACGAGTACGGCGCCCGCACGCGGGAGGACCGCCTGCGCTTTCTGCTCGAAGTGCTGGCGGCGATCCGGAGCGAGGTCGGCCGCGACTTTCCGCTGACGCTGCGCGTCTCCGGCTACGAGCGCGTAGCCGGCGGCCGGACGATCGACGACACCGCGCGCATCGCGCCGATCCTGGCAGACGCCGGTGTCGACGCTTTGCACGTGTCGGGCGGCGTGATCGATCGCCTGACGACGATGATCATCACCGGCGCGCAGTGGGGCGACGCGCACAACCTGGCCGGGGCGAGGGCGGTGCGCAATGTCGCCGGAGTACCGGTCATTGCCGTCGGCCGCATTCATACCGCCGCTGCCGCCGAGGAGATCCTGCAGCGGGGCGACGCCGATCTCATCGCCATGGGCAGGCCGCTGCTCGCCGATGCGGACCTGCCCGCGAAGTCGCGGAAGTACGGGAACGGGCGCGGTGAGCGCGTTCGCCTCTGCATCTCGTGCGAGAACTGCGTCGACTCGATGGAGCGCTCGACGATGAACTGCGCCGTCAACGCGCTGTGCGGCCGCGAAGGCGAGATCAACCTCGGGCCGGCGGCGACGGTGCGCGATGTCGTCGTC
>JBGTMF010000489.1:0-1912 GCA_041743795.1 Thermodesulfobacteriota bacterium
CGGCGCGCGGGCGTATCCGCAGCCCAACCGATATGGTGCGCCGGCGATTGCATCCGTGGTTGTCGCGGCGCCCGGCTGCGGTGTTGTTTTTCGACTATGACGGAACACTTTCCCCCATCGTCGCGCGCCCTGAGCACGCCGTGCTTTCGGTAACGGCGCGGCGCTCCCTGCGCCGCGCGCTGCGAACGCCCAACCTCGACGTCGTCATCGTCTCCGGCCGCTCGCTTTCCGACATCAAGAACATGGTCGGGGTTCCCGGCCTGACCTACATCGGAAACCACGGCTTCGAGATCGAGGGGCCGGGAATCGAGTTTCGCCACGATGCCCTTCGCCAATACGGCGACGCGGTCGAGGTTGCCGCCGTCGATCTCGCTCAGCTGCGGGACAAGGGTTTGTGGGTCGAGCGCAAAGGCGCGACGGTGACCGTGCACGTGCGTGAGGTCGAAGCGGGGGCGCGACAATCGGCAGAGCGGCGGGCGTCGGTGATCTTGCGACGGCACGGATTGCGGGTGACCTCCGGCAAAGAGATTGTCGAGGGGCGGCCACCGGTCGAGTGGAACAAGGGGTATGCCGTGCTGCATGTTCTGGCGGCGCGCCACGGTGTCGACTGGATCTCGCGGGTTCGCGCGCTCTACGTCGGTGACGACGTCACCGACGAGGACGCATTTCGTTCGCTGCGCGGTCTCGGTCGTTCGATCCGGGTCGGCCCGGCGACGCAAACCGAGGCCGATTTCGTTCTGCCGGACCCGGCCGCCGTCATCGAACTGCTCGGCTGGCTGGCTAGCGGTGCCTTCGAGGAAGATCGGGTGTAATCGGTGCGCCGCGGAGGGCGCCGCGGCGCCATTGCGTGCCGCCAATCAGCGGTCGCGGACCCTACTCCCCAGGCGGCTGAATCACGGGTATCTTGGTAGAATGCCCGACTCCGCTACGGAACAAGAGCTGGTTTTCGCCGACGACGGCCACGGCTGTTTTGGCTGTTCGCGTGCCAACCCGTACGGCCTGCAGCTGAGGTTTTACCGCCGCGGCGATTCGGTGGTCTGTCGCTATACGGTGCCGGACCACTTCCACGGCGCGCCGGGCGTAGCGCACGGCGGTGTCATCGCGGCGATCATGGACGAGGTCAGCTGCGCCGCGGCCTTTCATCTGGAGGGCGAGCACGTCGTCACCGGCGAATTGTCGGTGCGCTACGAACGTCCGTGCCCAGTCGAAGTGCCTCTGGTGATCGTCGCCAGGCCGCGCGAGCGGCGGGCGCACTATTGGATCATCGCCGCCACCGTCGAGCGCGACGGCGTTGTCCTGGCCCGATCGGAAGGCCGTTTCTTCCCCGTCGATCGAACGACGCCGTAAGTTTCTAATTTCAGATTTCAGGTTTCAGGTTCCAGATCGGCCTTTGGAATCTGGAATTTGGAATCTGGAATTTCGACGAAGCGTCAATCGATGAGGACGCCTGGATTGAGGATGTTTCCCGGGTCGAGTTCGCGCTTTGCGGCCGCCAGCGCTCGGGCGAATACCTCGGGGCGCTGCTGGTCGTACCACGGCCGATGATCGCGGCCGACGGCGTGGTGGTGGGTGATGGTGCCGCCGTTGTCGATAATCGCCGCCGCGGCGGCCCGCTTGATCTCGGCCCATTGCTCGAGTTGTGCCCCGGGGCGGCCCGGCGCGATGACCGAGTAGTAAGGTGCTGGTCCATCGGGGTACGCGTGCGTGAACCGGCAGGTGACACTGCCGCCGCCGCAGATTTCCTTGACGGCCGCCTCGGTGGCGGCGGTCACGGCGGCGTGAAATGCAGGGAAGCGATCCCACGTGATCGCCGTCTCGAACGTCTCGGTGATCATCCCCATCGCCACCAGGGCGTCGCGCAGGTAGGGCGCGCCGACAAAGGTACTGCGCCACGCCCCGGCCGCTCCGCCGC
>JBGTMF010000490.1:0-6130 GCA_041743795.1 Thermodesulfobacteriota bacterium
GACTCCAGCAGGATCGGATCAAAGCGGTGCGCATTGCGGTCGATGGGCCCAGGCGCATCTTCGCCGTCACCGGCGTAGCACCGGCGCCGCGCACCGCTGCAGCCACCAAACGGCCGACGGTCGCCGGATCGCGCAGAAGCTGAGCCCCAGCCGCGTGCTTTCCCATGATGCGCCGTTTCGGACAGCCGAAGTTGAGGTCGATCACCGTGACACCGAGGTCGACCAGTCGGCGCGCAGCCTCCTCGATCGGCGCCTCTTCGCGGTCCCACAGTTGCACTCCCAGTGGCTTCGCTTCATCGGCGACGCCGCGCAACCGGCGCGGCTCGATGCGCCCGTCGATCCAGCCGCCGGCCGAGACCATTTCCGTATAGATCAGACCGCAGCCGCCCAATTCGCGGACAAGGCCGCGGAAGATCAAGTCGGTAAACCCGGCGATCGGCGCGGCGAGGACCGGGTCTGCGAGGCGGACGTTGCCGATCTCGAGAGGGGCGAACTGCATGGCCAACTACGCGATCGCCGTCAACGCGATGCGGCCGCCAGATCGCCGCGCGCAGCGGCGGCCAGGCCGCCGATGCGAACCGATCCAGGCAGCGCTATACCGGTATCCGCGATGCGTTCGAGCTCGCACGCACCCGCCGTCAGCACTTCGACGCCATGCTCGGTGACGAGAACCGTGTGCTCGAACTGTGCGGACAGGGCGCGGTCGTTCGTCACCGCTGTCCAACCGTCGTCGAGGACGTTGCAGCGCCAGTCGCCGAGATTGATCATCGGCTCGATCGTGAAGGTCATCCCCGGGCGCAGTGCCTCGCCGTCTCCGCGCCGGCCAAAGTGCATCACCGCCGGCGCAGTGTGGAAGGTACGACCGGTGCCGTGCCCCGAGAACTGGCGCACCACGGAATAGCCACGTGGCTCGACGAAGCTCTGGATCGCGTGCCCGATGTCGCCGACCCGGCCACCCGGTCGCACCGCGGCGATGCCGAGCCACAGCGATGTGTAGGTATCCTCGACCAGGCGGCGGGCGATCGGATTGACCTGGCCGACGAAGAAGGTGCGCGACGCGTCACCGTGAAAGCCGTCGACCAAGGGAGTGACGTCGACATTGATGATATCGCCCTCGCGCAAAACCCGCTGCGGCGACGGAATGCCGTGGCAAACGACCTCGTTGATCGACGTACAACAGTGGGCCGGAAACCCGTGGTAGCCGAACGGTGCGCTCAGCGCGCCGCGTTCGCGCGTCATGCGGTCGACCAGTAAGTCGATGTCCGCCGTCGTCACGCCGGGGCGGATTGACCCCTCTACGACGTCGAGAATCTCCGCCGCGAATTTGCCCGCAGCTCGCATCTGGCCGATCTCGTGCGGCGCCAGCATCGCCACCCGGCGTTCGTTCATGCTGCGTCTGACTCGTTTGCGTTTGGTCATGGCTACAACCGGCGGGGAGCATAGCCGGGAAATGCACGGGATTCCATCACCTGCGCCGCGCGACCAGTCCTCACAGCGCGCGCCGCCCGCCGAGCGCGACGATCGCCGAAAACTCCCCCTTGCGCGCCGGCTGGACCGATAATTGCGACTGCTTGACCAGGACCATTTCACACAGCGCCTTTTCGGCCTTGATAGCGTCGAGGGTCACCCGTTTCTTCAGGGCAAATGACGGCGCGACGTCGATCGCCGTCCAATCTCCGCCGTCGGCGCTGGCGTCGGCGTACGGTTGCGAGACGACGACGGCGACGCCGACAACCGACTTCTCCTTGCCCGAGTGGTAGTAGAGGGCGGAGTCGCCTGGCTTCATGGCGCGGATGTTGTTGCGCGCCTGGAAATTGCGCACCCCGTCCCAGCTAGTTTCGCCGTCGCGGACCAGGTCGCCCCACGCATAGGTACCCGGCTCCGACTTGATCAACCAATACTGCATGCTGGCGCGTCTTTTTTCGACTGCGAAGGTTGCCTCGGCGGCCGCCGGCCGCGGCAACCTTCGCAGCGAATTTTTCTGCTTATGGGTGCCCGCTCGGCTTGCCCGCGGCCTTTTCCTGGATCTCCAACAACTCCACTTCGAACACCAGGGCGGCGCCGGGTTGGATCTTCGGCGGCGAACCGCGCTCTCCGTATGCAATCTTGGCTGGGCAGACGAGAGTCGAGGTGCCGCCGACCTTCATCTTCTGCACGCCCTCGGTCCAGCAGGCAATGACCCGGTTGAGCGGGAATGTCGCCGGGGCGTCGCGCTCTTTCGAGCTGTCGAAGACCGAACCGTCGCGCAGGGTGCCGTGGTAGTGAACCTTGACGACATCGGTCTCGGTGGGATTCGCACCGTCACCCGCCTTGGTCTCTATATAGACCAATCCCGAATCGGTGGTTTGTGCCCCTGGCTTCGCCGCCATTTCGGCGAGGAACTTGGCGGACTCTTTCTCTTCCGCCTCGGCGATTACCGCGGCGCGATCGCGGGCCAGCTTCTGGATGTTCGCGCTCTCTTCGGCGACGTCGACGTCCGCCTTGCCAACCAGACCGTCCGATAATCCCTGCTTGACCAACTCGACCTCGGCCTCGCTCAAGCTGTAGCGGGAGAGGCTCTGCGACAATGCGACCCCGATGGCGTAAACCGTTCGTCCGTCGCCCGATTCTGGCGCGGCGGCAAGCACGGTCCCCGGCATTACCGCGATTCCAACCGCGGTGAGAAGGCTTAACATCCGACTCATGGTGACTCCTTTCAGTCTCGACTGCGTGAACGGGGCAAGATACCCGAAAACACACGTGCTTGCCAACTCTCGGCTTGCTCCGTCCGCGGCCGGAAGATAGTTTTTCGACGTATGCTACGACCCTCGCGTCGCCCGCATCCGCCGCGCGCGGTGGATGGCCTCCTCGATACCGTCTTTCCGGGTGTTTTCTGCTTCTTTCTTGGCGTTGCTGCGGCTGCGGCGACGACGGCCGACGATCTCTGTGACACCCTGGCCGATCCGTGTGTCGTCTCGCTGTCGATTCTGGCAACCCCCAACTCGGTGATCGACGTCGGCCAGAGGGAGTTACAGGTCACCGGATCGGGTGCGCTGCGCGTCAATTCCGGGGGCCTTACCCTGCGCGGGAGAAGGATCGTCACCGGCGCCTCGACCACGTTGAGAACATCCGGCACCAGACCGGCTGATGCCGCCGCACCGCTGGTGATCGAGGCCGACGAGGTCGTCCTTACAGGCGAGATAGATGTGCGCGGTTCGCCGGCCGGATCGGTCGACATCACGGCGACGCAGTCGCTCACCGTGTCGAATCGCCTGCGCGGGCAATCACTCACCGCCGACGAGAGTGCCAGTTCGGTGAATCTGACTTCCGCCAATGTACTGCTCGCGGGCTCGATCGAACTTCGCGGCGGCTCCGCTGATTTCGGCGGCGATATCACGGTAGCGGGAGATTCCATTCTGATCATCGGCAGTATCGATGTGAGTGGCGGCGACGGCGGCGCCGTCGATATCTCCGCATCACAGGGATTGGTCCTCGCCGCCTCCGCTTCGATCACGGCAGATGCGACAACCGCGGCCGGTGGTGGCGGTGAGATCACTTTGCGCAGTGACGCCGCGCTCGAGGTTTCGGGATCGCTGCGGGCCAACGGCCGCCGCGGAGGCATTGATGACGGCGGCGGCGATGGCGGCGCAATCTCGCTCGCAGGCGATACGCGGGTGAGTTTGCCGGCGACGTCCGCCCTGGTCGAAGCCCTCGGCGCGCCACCTGATGGCGGTGGCGGCGAGATCGAGATCGTTTCCTTTCTTGGTTCAATCGACATCCGCGGTACCGTCAGCACCAGTTCCGACAGCAACGAGGGAAGCGGCGGACTGCTCGACGTCTCGGCCGAGACCACCTTCGATCTGTTCGGAATGCTCGCCAGCAAAGGTGCCGCCGGTGGCGGCGGCGACATCGACATCGAGGCGGGCGATTCGGTGGTCGTGCGCCCGGCTGGGCTGATCGATTCCAGTACGACGCGCAACGCCAACGCCGGTAGTGTCACGATCGCAGCTGGCGGCGCCATCGAAGTTGCCGGACGCATGCTTGCCAACAGTGCGCAGAGCACAGCCGGAATGGGGGGGACGATCGACCTTGACGCCTGCGCCGTAACCATCGCCAGCGGGGCCGAGTTGCGTTGCCGCGGGCCGCGCGGTGCCAACAACATCACCGCCGCCGGCGCAATCGTCATCGGCGGTTCGCTCTCGTCGGGACCGACCGACGGCGTCAATCAATTGCGCTTCCCCGCCGAGGGCCCCCTACCTGTGACCGGCGGTGCCAGTATCGTCCCCGGCGCCTCCCTCGTCGCCGACCCGCAGCTACTGCCGTGTGTCCCCCTGCCCGCCACGCCGACGCCGCAAGTCTCGGCAACGCCGACAGCCTCGCTGACCGCTCTGCCGACGTCGACACCGTCGCCGACCGTATCACAGGTGCCAGTGAGCTGTCCGGGCGATTGCGATGGGAATGGTACTGTCAGTATCGCTGAACTGATTCGCGCCGTGAACATCGCCCTGGAGAACGACGACGTGGCGAATTGTCGCGCCGCGGACAGCAATGGCGACGGCCGTGTTACCATCAATGAGTTGATTCAGGCAGTGAATTCGGCACTTCAGCAGTGCCCTGCTTGACCCGCCGCGGCGCGACGGGGAGATTTAAAGGTATATGGTTTGGTTCCGTTGTAGCAAAATGGCGATGAAGCGAATTCTCCTCACCTATCTCTGCGTATTTTTCTGCACCGCCAGTGTTCTCTGCCCTGCGGCTTCGGCCGGCGCGGGCAGTAAGATTGCGGTTCCATTCCAGTGGGATCTACCGTTCTGGTTTGCCGAACCCAAGGTCCCGGCCGACAACCCCATGTCCTATGAAAAGATCGAGCTCGGCCGGCTCCTTTTCTACGACACCCGCATGTCGGGCAACCAGGAGTTTTCGTGTTCGTCCTGCCACGAGCAGTCGCTCGCCTTTACGGACGGCCGCGCCCGTTCGATCGGATCGACCGGCGATGTCCATCCCCGCGGCTCGATGTCCCTGGCCAACATTGCCTACGCGCCGACGCTCAACTGGGCCAACGATGTAGTCGTCACGCTGGAGGAGCAGGCGATGGGGCCGATGTTCGGCGAGAATCCGATCGAACTCGGCCTGCTCGGGCGCGAGGACGAACTATTCGCCCGCCTCGCCGCCGCACCCATTTACCAGCGAATGTTCGAGGAGGCGTTTCCCGGCGAGGCGACGCCGATCTCCCTGGCCAGCATCGTTCGCTCGCTCGCCAGTTTTCAGCGGACGTTGATCTCGGCAAACTCTCCGTACGACCGCTGGCTGTGGCTCGGCCAAGATACCCTGAACGATTCAGCACTGCGGGGCGTCAATCTCCTGCTTCCTCTTCCCAGCACAACCGAATGCGGCCACTGCCATAGCGGAACCAACTTCACGGCAGCACGCGAGGACGACGGTTCCGTCTTCGGCAGTCGACCCCCCTTCTTCAACACCGGCTTGTACAACCTGCGCTGCTCGGATTTCATGCTTCCAGAGGTCAGCGGTACCGGCACCGGTTGCTACCCTCCCAGCAACGTCGGTCTTTATGAGGTCAGCGGCTTCAAGGAGGACATGGGCAAGTTCAAAGCACCGACGTGGCGCAACATCTGCGTTACCGCACCGTACATGCACGACGGCAGTATCGAGACCCTCGACGAGGTGCTCGACCACTACGCTGCGGCTGGCCGCACGATCGAGTCAGGGGAGTTTGCCGGGATCGGTAGCCTCAACTCGTTGCGAGAGATCCAGTTCCTTCCCGGATTCAACCTCAGCCAGCGCCAGCGCGACGACATCAAGGAGTTTCTCTGTAGCCTGACCGACGAAGAGTTCCTCACCGACGCGAGTTTCGCCGATCCGTTTCTGCCGCCGCCCTGTCACGGCGATTGCAATTACGACGGCGTCATCGCGATCAACGAACTGATTCGCCAGGTCAACATCAGCCTCGACGTCGGCACGCTCGCCTCGTGTCTCGCCGCGGATGCGGATATGAACGGAACGGTTGGCATCAGTGAGATCATCCGTTCCGTCAATCGCAGTCTGAACGGTTGCACGCCGTCGTGAGCCGTCGCCGGCACGCCGCCGGCGGACGCCGCCGGCTCGTCGCGTTGGCACTGGCCGCCGTCGCGCTGGC
>JBGTMF010000491.1:0-2263 GCA_041743795.1 Thermodesulfobacteriota bacterium
GGGGCCATCGATGCCGAGCGCGGCGGCAGGATCGCGCCCCGCTGCCTGCGGGCGGAAACGCACAAGGGCGTCGATCATTACATTGCCGACGTGGTGCACCGACGCGGCCGGTCGCCCTTCGCGCGCCAGGTTCGCCACGCCGCTGGCCTCCGAAGCAAACAGGAAGTCACTGACCGCGTCGACGACGATGCGGTTGCGCTCTTCCGGCATAGCGCGATCGAAACTGCGCAGGCCCGCCTCGACGTGCGCTACGGCGATGCCGAGCGAGTTGGCGGCCAAGGCGCCCGCCGCGGTGGAGTTGACGTCACCGACGACGACGACCAGGTCGGGCCGGATCTCCGCCAGGGCCCGCTCGAGGCCGACCATCATCTCGCCGACCGTACTGGTGTGGCGGCCGTCGGCCGCCAACAGCAGATCCGGTGGCGGCAGCTCGAGTTCGGCAAACAACCGATCCGACATGGCGGGGTCGCGCTGCTGCCCGGTATGGACCAGTACCGGCGAAAAGGTATCCGGACGCGCCTGCTGCGCGGCCAGCACGGCGGCCATCTTTACCAGATTCGGCCGCGTGCCGACGATGTTTGCGACACTCAGCATGCGGCTGCTCCGCGCCCGAGAGGCCACCCTGTGTCCCCCGCTCGCACGCAACGCCGCGAACGCGCCAGGGCCGGGTTGTGGGCCAGTCCGGCGCAGCGGGCTATGCCGCTCCCTTGCCGGGAACGGAATCGCCCTCGGGCCCCTTGGGTATTTGGATGTCGACCTTCTCCAGTGACACACCGACCCGCTCCGCCTTCTTGCCTTCGGAGCGGCGTTTGGCCTCGAAGAGCCGCATCCCCTGGTCGGACACGAAGCCTACCGCCGGGCCATCGGAAGGTCGCATCTCCGGCGGCGGCATATCGCCGCCCATACTCTGCTTCTTTTCGCGCATCTCCGCCGACTCGGCGACGCGCTTATTGAAGTCCTGCTTCCAGGCTTCGAGATCGGTGAACTGGTGATAGCTCGGATCGTTCGGGTCGAAGATGATGTTCTCCACCACCGAATCGAGGGGGATGGAGATCGCCGTCAATTCGGCGGGATCGTAGGCATTGCCGCGGTCGAACAGTCCGCCGCAGATCTGGCGCACCGAACATACACCGCACGCCTGCGAGTAGATGTGCTCCCAGTCCGTCTGGCGCACCGTCTGCTTCGCGTCGAGGAAGTGGACGATGCGCTCCTCGCCCTTGACGATCTTGCGCGTCTCGGTGCTCGCCCAGGGAAACGCGCTCATGTAGCATAGCGGCACCTTCTCGACGCGAAACGTCCGCCCGGTGCGGTGCAGCAGGGTCATGGCGCGGTGTAGCGAGCGCTTGAAGTCGGCCAATCGCGGCGTGAACTGCGCCTGGTTCACCTCGGCGCGTCCCATCGACGGATCGAGATTGTTCCAGATGAAATGGCGGATGTGCGGGTGGCGGGTGATCCAATAGAGGATGTTCTTGTCGAGGTGATCCGCATTGAGCTTGTTGATCACACAGTTGATGTTCACCTCGATACCGTGAGCATGCGCGTTCTCGATCGCCGCGTACGCCTTTTCCAGAGTTCCGGGCATGCCGCGCAGCCGCTCTTCGATCTCGGGCCGCAACGAGTACACCGAAACGTGCACCAGGCTGAGGCCGGCGTCGGCCATCTCCTTGGCAAAGGAGGATTCCGCCATGCGCCAGCCGTTGGTGATCATGCGCACGTGCAGGCCCTGGTCGGTCGCGTAACGGCAAATGGCCGGCAACTCGGGGTGCAGCGTCGGCTCACCGCCGGTGAGAATGACACCGAAGTAGCCGCGCGCGACGAAGTCGTCGACCAGCACCTTCATGGTGTCGAAGGTGTGCACGTACGGCGTCGTCGGATTGGAACAAAAACCACAAAAGTGGTTGCAGTGACGGACGACCTGGATGTACCCGATGTTTGCCACGAAGTCGCACAATCGCACTGTCACGCGGCGAGAGTCAATTGCCGTTTCCTCCGGCCCCGCTGGAGTCCTCAGGGAAGGCCGCCAAAAACCAGGCATGAGAGTGGAAGCAAGGATTCAGGCCTCAGGCGTCGAGCCAGATAGGCGTGTCCAACCTAGTGTCCTGAGTTGGAAGTTCGTTGCATTAGTCGGCGAGCAATTGGCGCCTGTGCCAAGGCGCGACGACGAAGGAATATTTGCAATATTTCGAGGAGGAGCAACGCCGGCATGGGCGCCAAGGGCCGCCGAATCATGTGACGAATCTCTGACTCAGGACACTAGCCTCAG
>JBGTMF010000492.1:0-2508 GCA_041743795.1 Thermodesulfobacteriota bacterium
GCCACCATCACCGCGCCGCGCGCCTCGCCCAGACGCAGCGCCGTTTGAATGTTGTCGCCGACGAAGCTCTGCTCGAGGCTGACGGCGGCGGGCGCGTGCTCGACGCAGAGTTCGCTTACGCGGGCGAAGATGGCTTCGAGCTTTTCGGCGCGGTCGCCGCGCAAACGCAGAAAGCCGCTCGCCACTCGCAGCAACGCATGTCCGTCGGAATGGACGACGCCCCAGCCGGTCACCGTCGTTCCCGGATCGATTCCCAAGATTGGGCGTGCCTGCCGCGGTGCCGTCTGCGCCTTCAAGGTCTCCCCCCCTCCGTCCAACCTCCCGCTGCGACCCAATCTCTCTCCCCAGCGCGGCCCCCGGGGCCGTTGCGGTCCTACTCCGCCGACAGCCGCTCCATCTCCTCGGGCGAAATGTCCATGTTGGACGCGACGTCCTGCACGTCGTCGTGGTCTTCCAGCTCGTCGAGCAACTTCAGCGTCCGCTCGGCGCTGCCACCGCTCAGATCGACCACGTTCGAAGGCACCATCGTCACCTCCGCGCTCGCAGTCGCCACACTTGCGGCGTCGAGTGCCTCCTTGACCGCATCGAAGTTCTCCGGCGACGTCGCCACCTCGAAGACACCGTCTTGCTCGGAGATGTCCTCGGCGCCGGCCTCGAGCGCGAGTTCCATCAGCTTGTCTTCGTCGATCACCGATTTCTCAACCGTGATGATTCCGCGCTTCTGGAACATCCAGGCAACGCAGCCGTTCTCGCCCATGTTGCCGCCGAACCGGCTGAAAAGGTGGCGGATCTCGGAGACCGTTCGATTGCGGTTGTCGGTCATCGCCTGCACCAACACCGCGGCGCCGCCCGGGCCGTAGCCTTCGTACTGGATTTCCTCGTACTGAACGCCCTCGATCTCGCCGGTTCCCTTTTTGATCGCGCGGTCGATGTTGTCGTTGGGCACGCTGCTCGCTTTGGCGGTATTGACCGCGGTGCGCAGTCGCGGGTTGGCGTTGATGTCGCCGCCGCCGATCTTTGCCGCCACGGTGATCTCTTTGATCAGCTTGCTGAACAGCTTTCCGCGTTTGGCGTCCTTGGCCGCCTTCTTGTGTTTGATGGTGCTCCACTTGGAGTGGCCCGACATGAAAGTTCCCCTTTGGTGCGAATGGCAAAAAGGTACAGAAACCCGGTTAGCACAAGGGTTGCGGTGAAGGAAATCCGGGGTGGACCGGGCCGCCGTCGTCGCCTGGTCAAGCGCTCGGCGCCGCCGTCACCCGCCGCCGAGCAATGCGTCCAACTCGCCCCGGCCCTCGAGTCCTTCCAGCTCCTCACAGCCGCCGATAGACACGCCGTCGATGAAGATTTGCGGCACGGTGCGATTGCCGGACTCGGCGATCATCTTCTCCCGCAGCTCGGGATCAAACGTCACGTCGACCTCCTCGTACGCCACCCCTTTGGCGCCGAGAAGGCGTTTGGCGCGGAGGCAGTACGGACAGAACCCGGTGGTGTAGATCAGGACCTCTGCCATAGCTGGCATCGACGCTAGCCGCCGCCCCGGACCTCCGCAAGGCGCCCGCGTGGTCTGCGCGTCGAGAAGCCGCGGCGGACTTTGCTTTCCAGGTCGCGCTGCGATACGCGGCCCGAGATGAACGCAGGAGAGCATTTCGAGAAGCTGGTCGGCATCATGCACCGCCTGCGCGCACCGGGCGGCTGTCCGTGGGACGGTGAGCAGACGCACGCCTCGATCAAGCCGTACCTGATCGAAGAGGCCTACGAGGTACTCGAGGCGATCGACGGCGGCGACGACAGCGAGCTTTGCGGCGAACTCGGCGACCTGCTCCTCCAGGTGGTTTTCCACGCCGAGATGGCGTCGGAGACAGGCCGCTTCGCCATCGCCGACGTCATCGACGCCATTTGCGACAAGATGGTGCGCCGCCATCCGCACGTCTTCGGCGATACCCAGGTCGACGGCTCGGCGGAGGTATTGCGCAATTGGTCGAAGATCAAGCAGCAGGAACGCCGCGACTCGGATGACACCTCGGCACTGGCCGGCGTGCCGCGGGCGATGCCGGCATTGCTGCGAGCGCACCGCGTCGGCGAGAAGGCCGCGACCGCCGGCTTCGATTGGTCGCGAGCGGACGGTGTCGTCGGCAAACTGCGCGAAGAGCTGGCGGAGTTGGAGGAGGCTGTGGCTTCGCAGGGCAGCGAGCGAGTTGCCGAGGAACTCGGCGACCTCTTGTTCGCCGCAACCTCGCTCGCCAGACATCTCGGAATTCGCTCGGAAGACGCGCTCGGCGGCGCCACCGATCGCTTCGAACGCCGCTTTCGCCTGATGGAGGAGCGACTTCGCAGCGAGGGACGCGACCTGACCGCGATGTCCGAGGCCGACAAGGACGCGGCCTGGCAAAAGGCCAAGCAAGCCGCCGTTTAGACGCCGTCGTCGACGGCGCCTTGGCGACGGAGGCGGGCGACCAACATGCGGCGGGCGCGTGCGATCTCCGGACCGCCCAACGCCGCCGCGGCCGC
>JBGTMF010000493.1:0-11979 GCA_041743795.1 Thermodesulfobacteriota bacterium
TCGCGGTGGCCGCGGTGCCGGTCGGAACGGCGGTCGGTGAGAACGTAGGTGTGAAGGTAGGTGCGACCGTCGGCGCCGTCGCCGTCGGCGGCGGCGTCTCGCCCTCCGTCGGAACCTCCGTCGCCTCAGTCGTCGCCGTCGCGGTTGGTGTATCCTGCACCGGCATCGCGGTCGCCGTAGGTACGGCCGTCTGCGTCGGCGGCTGTGTGGCGATGACCGTGCGCTCGGTGTCCGATTCGCAGGCCGAAAGAAAAAGCGAAACCGATGCAATCAGTGCGACGAACGAGCGGGCGAACGTATTAGGTCGCTGCATAACTGGGAAACCCCCTTGAGATGGTTGGAATAGATTGCGGGGAACCCGCGGCGCGTTGGCGCCACCGCTACCCCGAGCCCCGAACCTATGTCGACTCGGGCGAGTTGAGTCAAATGAAACCAGTGATTCCGAATTGACGGCGCTACCGCACCGCGGCAAACCATCGAAGTCCGCAGAGCCCCCCAGGCCATGGCGCGGCCGCCCCCGTCTACCGGGATTGTCCGAGAACGCATCCAGGCATCCGCCCTGGAAATGTCCCCCCTTGGGGAGAGGCCGGCCGATTCTCGGGATCTGCCATCGCGGCAACGGGCTTCTATCCCTCCAGCAGGTCCTTGGCGATGGCCCGGATCTGGATCTCGTCGGTGCCGGCGTAGATCTGCAGCACCTTCGAATCGCGCGCCAATTGCTCGACCTGGTACTCCGCCATGTAGCCGTTGCCGCCGTATACCTGCACCGCCTCCATCGCCACCTCGACGGCGGCTCGCGCCGCGTAAAGCTTCATCGCCGAGGCCTCCGCAAAGCTCATGCTCTTCCCCTGCGAGGCCAACTCGATGGTGCGGAAGACGAGATTCTGGAGATTCATTCGCGCGACTTCCATGCGCGCCAGTTTCTCCTGGATGAGCTGGTACTGGCCGATCGGCTTGCCGAACTGCACCCGCTCCTTCGCGTACTTCAACGACAGCGCCAGGCACTGCTCGACGATCCCCAGTGCCATCGCCGCCACACCGGATCGCTCGGTTTGGAACGTCGCCTTGGCGCCCGCGCGGCCCCCCTCGTCGGCCTTCAGAGACTTCTCGCCGCCCAGCAATCGATCCATGCCGCAGCGCACATCGCTGAGAAACAGCTCACCGGTTGGCGATGAGTGCAGACCCATCTTGCGCAGCGGCGGCGTCTGCTCGAGCCCGTCCATGCCGCGGTCGAGGACGAAATGGAGGATGCGTCGGTCGCGCGCGTCGACGCCTGGTTCGTCCAATTTGCAGATGAAGACGATGGTGTCGGCATACGGTCCGTTGGTGATGAACGTTTTGCTGCCGTTGAGGACGAACTCGTCGCCGTTGCGGCGCGCCGTCGATCGCATCGCGCCAAACGCATCCGATCCGGAGTCCGGCTCGGTAATGGCCCAGGCACCGACCTTGTCCAACGTCAGCAAATCGAGCGCCCAGCGCTCTTTTTGTTCGGTCGTCCCCTTCGACTGGATCGCACCGGCCGTCAGACCGACCGAGACGCCCATCGCGGTCACCATGCCGGGGCAGTAGCGACACAACTCGATGATCGGGATCAGCGTCGCCGCCGCCTGGTCGGCACGCGCGCCGGTGTTGTCGCCGTCGGCCTTTGGTCGCGCCGGCTCGCCCGCCTTCTCCGCCTTGATCTGACTGGCGAAGCGAGCCCGTGCCATCTCGTCAAGTCCAAAAGCCTTGAACATCTTGCGCAACACGCCGTACGGCGGCATGTCGCCGTGTTCCAGCGCCTCGAGATTGGGCACGATCTCGTCCTGCACGAACCGGCGGACGGCATCGCGAATCATCAATTGCGATTCACTCCATTCGATCATCTGGTCTCCATCTTGGATCTGCCCCCGTGCGCTTCCACCGTCGCCCAGGCTTCGACGGACAAGCCGCTGGATCGGGATGCGATCGACGCCCCGGGCTCCTGGTCGTCGTTGCTCATTACTTCGGCGGCATGCGGATGCCACCATCGATGCGGATCGTCTCTCCGTTCATGTAGCTGTTGGTGATCAACTCCAACGCCAAAGAGGCAAACTCTTCCGATGTGCCGAGGCGCGGCGGGAAGAGAACGCTCCGGCCGAGATTGGCCTTGAACGCCTCCGAGGCCTCGCCCTCTCCGTAGATCGGCGTGTCGATCAAGCCGGGAGCGATGGTGTTGACGCGGACGCCGATCGCCGCCAGGTCGCGCGCGATCGGCAGGGTCATGCCGACGACTCCGCCCTTCGACGCCGAGTAGGCAGCCTGGCCGATCTGCCCGTCGAACGCCGCAACGGAAGCCGTATTGATGATGCAGCCCCGTTCGCCTTCGGCGAGCGGTTCGGTTTTGCTCATCGCCGCGGCGGCGAGCCGCAGGCAGTTGAACGTTCCGATCAGGTTGACGCGGATGACGAACTCGAAGCTCTTCAGCTCAAAGGGCACGCCCTTGCGATCGACCGTGCGGGCGGCATTGCCGAGGCCGGCGCAATTGACCAAGACGCGCAGCGGCGCCATCGCCGATGCCGCGTCGAACGCGGCCTGCACCTGCGCCTCATCGGCGACATCGGCCTTGCAGAACACACCGCCGGTCTCGGACGCGATCGCGTTGCCGAGCTGATCGTTGAGATCGACGACGACGACCCTCATGCCGCGCTCGGCGAGAAGCCGTGCCGTTGCGGCGCCCAGTCCCGACGCACCGCCGGTGACGATTGCCGATGCTCCCTCGATTTTCATCATTGCGTGTTCTCCCGTTTGCGCGTTAACAGGCGACCGGCTGGTTCAGCCAGGTTCGTCGCCGAGGATGGTCGTCAAATTGGACTGCAGTCGCACCAGCAGTTCCGCCAGGAGCTGGCGCTCGTGGCGGGAGATCCCCGCCCTCAATTCAGTGCGAAGCACGCGGTCGACCTCCTGCACCGGTTTAGCCAATCCCGCACCGGACTTGGTGGCTGCGACCAACCACACGCGGCGGTCGTTCGGCACCGGCTGCCGTTCGACCAGTCCCCGCTTCTCCAGGGTGTCGACGATCGACCCCGCCGCCGCCCGCCCGATCCCCAGAGAAGAGGCGATTTGCGTTTGCGAGGCCGGGCCGCCGGCCAAGAAGCCGAGAATACTGGCCTGCGACAGGTTCAGTTCCAGTGGCGCCAGGCGCGCCTCGTAGGCGCGGCGAATCGCCCGCGCCGTCTGCATGATGGTCGAGTCGACTCTTTGCCAGGGCGGTGCATCGAGCTCGTGGCTCAGGGAGGACACGTGCGGCATCTCACCCGCGACGAAGAAGCGTCCCGGTGCCGAGACCGCCGCCGCAGCACATCGTCACCAGAGCCAGCTCCTTGTCGGCGCGCTCGAGTTCGTGAACAGCCTTGGTGAGCAGCACCGCACCGGTTCCGCCCAACGGGTGACCGACCGCGATCGCTCCGCCGTTCGGATTGACCCGGCTCATGTCGGGCTTGATCTCTTTCTCCCAAGCCAACACGACCGAGGCGAACGCCTCGTTGATCTCGACGAGATCGATGTCGCTGATGTCCATTTTGTTATCGGCGAGCAGCTTGCGCGTGGCCGGGATCGGTCCGGTCAGCATCAAAACCGGATCCGCCCCCACCAGACAGACGTCGACCACCGTCGCGCGCGGTCGCAGGCCGAGTTCGGTGGCGCGCTCGCGCGTCATCATGAGGAGGGCGGCGGCGCCGTCGCTCACCTGCGACGACGTGCCCGCCGTGTGGATCCCGTCCGGCAGGTTGGTGCGCAGTCCCGCCAACGCCTCCAGCGTCGTCGCCCGCAGTCCCTCGTCGCGTGCGACCCGATGCGTCGTCTCGGCCGGCTTGCCGTCCGCCGTCCAATCTGGCGCGTCGATGGCGACGACCTGCGAGTCGAAGCGTCCATCGGCCCAGGCCGCGGCGGCGCGGTCCTGCGACTGCTTGCCGAATGCGTCGGTGTCCTGCCGCGCGATGCCCCACTTCTTGGCGATGCGTTCGCCGCCCTCGAACTGCGAGGTGAACTCGTACCGCTTCCAGTAGCCCTTGTTGATCGGCTTGCCGACCTCGGGATCCTTCGGAGCCGTCGCACCCATCGGTACTCGACTCATCATCTCGACGCCGCAGCCGACGGCGATGTCGACCACGCCGGAGGCGATCAGCGCGTACGCAAGGTTGGTGGCCTGCTGCGACGAACCGCACTGCGCGTCGACTGTCGTCGCCGCCACTTGCAGGGGCAATCCGGCCGTCAGCCACGCATTGCGCGTCACGTTCATTGTCTGCATGCCGACCTGCCCGACGCAGCCGCCCACCACCTGCCCTACCAACGACGGATCGACACCGCTGCGCTGGAACAGTTCCGCCTGCACGGTGCCGAGCAGATCGATCGCGTGCATGGCCGACAGGCCACCATTGCGTTTTCCCAGCGGACTGCGGACTGCTTCGACGATGACGACTTCGCGCATGACAGACTCCTCGATGTGTGCAAGAAGGGTGAGATAGTAAGTCTCCATACAATACCTGGGCGTACAAGCAACCCCAGGGGGGGCTCGACGGGGGCGGCGGTGCGCCTTGGTAATTCGGCTGATAGGATCGGCGGGGACGCTTCGCCCCCGACTGCAAAATGAGAGAACGCGACCGATGGTGAGCAAAACACTCGACGCACGACCGACCGATCCGCGACGCCCGCTGCGCCGGCTGCCGCGCGCGCCCCTCTCGACGACGCTGAAGCTGATCACCTCGCCGTCCGAGGAACGCATCAACATGCGCGGCCGCCTGCAGGCAATGTACGACCAGCACGGCATCGCCTCGTGTCAGGACCTCGGATTCTTCCGCATGGTGCACCTCTTTGGCCCGGACGCCAACCGCTTCGTCCTGCTCGACAAGGACCGTATCTTCTCGGCGCGCAAGCCGTGGATGACGATCATGGGACGCATCTTCCCCAACGGCCTCCTGCTGATGGACGGTGACCAGCACAAACTCAACCGCAAGATCATGCACACGGCCTTCACCCGGCCGGCACTGCGCGAGTACGCCGAGCGCATGAATCCGATGGTCGCCTCGGGCATCGCCGATTGGCATCAACCGGGCAGTGCGTTCATGGTCTACCCCGCGCTGAAGGAACTGACGCTCGGCATCGCCGCGCGCGTCTTCGTCGGTGCCGACCTGGGACCGGAAACAAAGCGGATGAACGCGGCGTTCGAGGATCTCGTCGCCGCCAGCATGTCGCAGATCCGCCTGCCGATTCCGGGGCTGGAGTTCCAACGCGGCCTGCAGGCGCGCAAGTTCATGGTCAACTTCTTCCGCGGCATGATCGGTGAAAAACGCGCCGGCAACGCGCCCGACATTTTCGCCCGCCTCAGCCGCACCGTCACCGAAGAGGGCGAGCGCTTCGACGACCAGCAGATCATCGATCACATGAGCTTCCTGATGATGGCGGCGCACGACACGACGACCAGCACGTTGACGTCGATGATGTACGAACTCGCGGTGCATCCGGAGTGGCAGCAACGAGTGCGCGACGAGTGCATCGCCTACGGACGGGACTCGCTCGATTTCGACGATCTCGATCGCTTCGAGGTGACGGGCCGGGTCATGAAGGAGACCCTGCGGCGTTATCCGCCGCTGCCGGTGATACCGCGCATCGCCGAGGAGGACACCGAGTTTCAGGGTTTCCGCATCCCCAAGGGAGCCATGTGCGTCGTCGCGCCGATCTTCACGCACTACATGCCGGAGTGGTGGAGCGAGCCGCACCGATTCGACCCCGACCGATTCACCCGCGAACGCGCCGAGGACGAGCGCCACAGCCACAGCTGGATTCCCTTCGGCGGCGGACCGCACATGTGTATCGGCCTGCGCTTCGCCGAGGCCCAGATCAAGTTGGTCATGCACCACATCGTCCGGCGGTATCGCTGGAGCGTCGCGCCGGATTACCGGATGCCGGTGCAACAGGCGCCGATCTCGAAGCCGATGGACGGCCTGCCGGTGCAACTCTCCCGCATCGATGGCTGATCCGACGTCGAGAGCCACGCAGCGTGGCTTCAACGGCCTGCCGCGACGGCAGATGGAGCGGCGCGCACGATGGGATTCCGGCCGGCGGAAAGCGAAGAGAAACCAATGCCGGGGCCGCTAGCAGGTGTCCGTGTCATCGATGTCAGCGAGGTCATATCCGGTCCGCTGATCTCGATGATTCTCGCCGAGCAGGGGGCCGACGTCATCAAGGTGGAACCGCCGAAGCACGGCGAGGAGAGCCGCCAGTTGGCGAACTACCGCGCCGGCATGTCGGCGCTCTACGTCAACTGCAACCATGGCAAACGCTCGATCGGCATCGACCTCAAGACCGCGGAAGGCTTGGAGATCCTCTACGACCTCGTCCGCGGTGCCGACGTGTTCATCCAGAACTGGCGCCCTGGGGCGGCCGAACGGCTGCGCGTCGGCGAGGAACACCTGCGGGCGATCCAAGCGAAGCTGATCTACGCTTCCATCGCCGGCTTCGGCTTCTCCGGGCCCTATGCCGGACGCCGCGGCTACGACCCGATTTTCCAGTCACTGGTCGGCTTTGTTGCCGCGCAACTCAACCCGGAGATTCCGATTCCCGACCTGGTGCGCAACGCCGTCGTCGACAAGGCGACGTCGTATGCGCTGGCGCAGGGCATCACCGCCGCACTGTTCGCTCGCGAGCGCGGTGCGCCCGGCCAACACGTCCGCGTTTCCATGCTCGATGCCGGACTGTCCTTCTTCTGGCCGGACGGCATGCTGCGGCAAACGCTCATCGGCGACGACGTGCAGAATCTCGTCGTTCCCGGCGAGCGATACCAGTTGATGAGCACCGCCGACGGCCGCATCGTCATGTGGGCGAGCACGGCGGACCAGATGCGCGCCGCGCTGCGCGCCGCCGGGCGCGACGATCTCGCGGACACGCCGCGGCAGCAGGGAAAGGCGATGATCGAACCGGAGAGCCAGCTCGAACGAGCCGTGGCGATCCGCGACGGACTGGCCGCGATGTCGACGGAGGAAGCGTATCGCCGGCTCGTCGAGTACGAAGTGCCCGCCGCACCCGTGCTCTCGCACGCCGATGTCCTCACCGACCCGCAGATCGCGCACAACGGCTGCATCATCGAGGCCGAACATCCGATCTACGGCCGATACCGGCGCGTGCGATCTCCCCTGCACTTCTCCGCCACCGAGGCCGACGCGACCTCGCCCCCGGCCCTCTACGGAGAACACACCGACGAGATCCTCGCCGAGCTGGGAATCCCGGAAGAGAAGCGGCGCGCTCTACGCCACAGCGGAGTCGTACGCTCGATCTGATCGACGCCGCTGAGGTCGGACTTTCGGCACGATAGGCTGACGTGATTGGGGGGTACCAGATCCGGGGTCGGACCAACGCAAGGACCGAAAACCAAACGGCTTTTGTCCGATCGAGCCCTGGCTTTCGCGCTCAGGCGGCCCATTTTGACCCCAGAATGGTGCCGTACTCGTCGGCACCGTCCCGCAGCTGTTCGCACGCGGCGTCGTCAACTCTGCTCAGACACACCATTTCAGGATCGAAATCGAGGTTCTGACCACCAAATCAAGCGGCCGACGCGGTCACTTTGCAAATGCTTCTCACAACTTGCACTGGTCCGACCCGCGAGGTTGCTGGCAGTCGATCCGTTTGAAAACTGCCGCGGTGGGCGTTGCCAACCGTCGATCGCTACGCGCTGAGGTCGACCAAGGTCGCGGCGATGTGGCGGTCGAGATCGAATGCCTCGCGGTGTTCCGGCAGGGTCTTGAAGGATCTGTCGATCATCATGTAGCGGCCGTCGGTGACGACGTCGAGGACGACGTAGCCGGTGTCGGAACGGACGATGTCGACGGCGGCAATCGGCGCGCCGACGACCTTTGCCACGCGCCGCACGAGTTTGTCGGCCTCGTTGCTCACCACCTGGATGAAGCGACGCCGCGCCCCGTCCTCCGGCGAAACGAGAAAATCCGACGGGCGCTTGGCCCGCTGGCGGTATGCCTCGGTCCAGAACACCACCCGCTCGTCGACGACATAAGCCCGCTGCACCGGCGCCGGGGCGAGGACGCCGTGACGCTCGACGCGCGTGATCAGCCGTTGCAGAAAGAACGGCGGCGGACACTCCAGCACACCGTGCGCGAGATGGTAGTCCGTCGAATCGTCGCGCAGTTCCAGCGCGTAGCGGCGTCCGCGCGCTTCGCCCGCGAGAGTGTCGGTTCCATCGTCGACGACGACGAGACCACCGCCGCGCCGGCCGGCGCGCACGTCGCGCAACACGGTGTGCTGGCAGCGCCGGACGAACTCACGGGCTTCCTCAGACGCGTCGGTGACGACTGACTCGGGCACGGGGATACCGCGCTCGAGTAATCGTTCGCTCAAGGCGACGCGATCGGTGCAGAGCTCGTGCGCCACGATAGGATTGGCGATGCGGGCATTGGGAAATGCAGCCGCGAGGGCCGTGGCCGTCTCCGTGGCGCTAGATATCGGGACGCTCGTCGGCGCCGTTTCGAACGGCAGCACGTACACCAACGCCACATCGCTCCGCGGCGCCGTCAGGCGCTCGATGTTCACACCGACCAGATCCACCCCGCGCGACTGGGTGACGCGCGCCAGGTCGCGTACCGTCGGCTCGACGAAGGCCGCGGCGCCGCTGCCGAATGCGCAGGCGATCATGTTCGGTCCCAATCCGCCGACCGCGTCGGCGCGGCGCCAGCGGTGCGCATCGCGATTTCCGTCCGATGGCTACGAGAAGAAGCGATCGGCGTCTCCGGACGACACGCGAACGTCGCGAACGTTCTCGTCGCTGTAGATCTGGAGCGTGATCTCGTCGCCGGGTGCGCGCTTCCAGATGCTTTCGTAGAGACTGCCGCGGTCGCTGACGTTCGCGCCGTCTACGGCCAGGATCAGATCGCCCGCCTTGAGGCCGGCGCGTTCGGCGGGAGTGCCGGGAAGAATGCCGGCGATGAGAACGTGGTCGCCGATCTTGTAGCAGTAGATGCCCACCCAGGCTCGCGGGGGCCGCGACACCCGCCGGCCGTGCTCGAGCAACTCGTCGCGGTGCTCCGAGTAGTACTCCGTCGGTATCGCCAGAGTGAAGTGCCCTATCTCGTTGAGGTCGAGTGAGACCATACCGCACATTGATCCGTCCATCGCGAACAAACCGCCACCGCCGAGGCCCGGGTTCATGATCGTCGTCGTGATCGCCCGCTCGAGTCGGAACTCCCAGAACGCGTCGAACGCTTGTAGCGTACTGACGACGCCGGTGTTGACGCGGCGCTGGCTACCGCCTGCCGAGGCTATGATGAAGACCTCTTGCCCGGGCTTCACTTCGACCGAAGACCGCGTAGGAACATGCGGATAGTCCTGCTCGGAAACCCGAAGCACCGCCAATCCGGAGTAGAAATCTTGTGCAACGACTTCGGCGGTGCCGGTGCGGTTGTCGAAGTAAGCGACCTCGATGCGATCGGCGCCGACCGGGACATAGTTCGCAGTCAGCACCAATCCCTTTTCGACGATCGTTCCCGATCCCATCCGCTCGGTACCGAGGATCTGCGCCGACGGATGCGCGTCCGGAATCGTCGCCCGAATTCCAACGGTCGAAGGTAGAATGAAATGAAGAAGGTCGACCGTTGCGTTCATCGCGGTGCGCTTCCTTGCGCCGGTCCAAGAGGGCCGGTACAGTCGCCCCTCCAAAGCAGGAATCCCATGCTGACGCAAGAAGTCGCGGTCGTCCACACCCCGGCGACTCTATTGCTGCAGGAGCACGGCGAGCGGCGAGTCCTCCTTGATGGGCGGGGACCGCTGTCCTGGGGAGACGGAACTGTCGCGTTTGCCGCCGATCCGGCGGCGATTCTGAGCATTGCGGCGGATTCCGTCGCGTCGAGTGATCCGCTGGTCGAGTTGCAGCGGTTCGTCGACGAGTGGTCGGCGCGCGGTTGCGCCGGCATCGCGGTGGCGTTGTCGTACGAGCTGAAACACTGGATCGAGCGCCTACCGCGCCGCCATCCATGGCCGGCGACACCGCTGGTCTACGCCGCGGCGTATGAATGGGCGTACGTAGCCAATCGCCAGACCGGCCGCGCCGAGATTGTCGCCGCCAATGACACGGCCCTGACCAGCGGCCTCCGGTTGGTCGCGCAATCGACGCCGCGCAAAGATTTGCCAATGGATTTCGGTCGCCTGGAGGCGGCGATGGAGGAATCGGCCTACGTCGAAATGGTCGAGCGCGCGAAGGAATTCATTGCCGCCGGCGACATCTATCAGGCCAACCTCGCCCAATCGTTCCACGGCACTCTTCCCCGCCAGCGCGGCCCAGCCTTATTCGATCGTTGGACGACGCGATTCGCCGCGCCATACGCCGCCTACGTCGACGGCGGCGACTGGGCGCTGCTCGGCAACTCGCCGGAATGTCTTCTCGACATCCGCGACCGGTCGATTGCGACCTATCCGATCAAGGGTACGCGCCGTGTCACCGCCGGCGCCGACGTGTCCCGCCTCGCCGCCGATCTCGCCGCCGACCCGAAAGACCTCGCCGAGCACCTGATGATCGTCGACCTCGAGCGCAACGACCTCGGGCGGATCTGTCGACCGGGGTCGGTCGTCGTCTCCAGCCTGCGGCAGGTCTGTGAGTTCCCCTTACTGCTACACATGGTCTCGCGCGTCGCCGGCAGCATGCGCGACGACATCAACCTTGCCGACGTCGTCCGAGCGACGTTTCCAGGCGGATCGATCACCGGCGCTCCCAAGGTGCGCGCCATGGAGATCATCGAAGATCTCGAGCCGTCGCCGCGCGGGTTTTACACCGGCAGCATTGGTTGGCTGGAACCAGGAGGACGCGCGCGTTTCAACATTTGTATCCGCACGGCCGTTCTCACTGCCGGTGGGCTTTCCTACCACGCCGGTGGTGGTATCGTCGCCGATTCCGATCCGCGGCGTGAGTACGAGGAGACGTTTGCCAAGGCGCAATCGCTCTTCGAGGTTCTGGCGCGGCCCGGAGGCGACGCCAAGCCAAACGCGGAACAGCGATGAACTATCTCGACGGAACGGTTTTTCTCGACGGGCGATTCATCCCGGCCAGGCGTGCCCGTGTCAGTGTTTTCGACCGCGGCCTGCTCTACGGCGACGGGCTCTTCGAAACCATGCGCGCTTACCGCGGCAGCGTCTTTGCGCTCGACGAACACCTCTCGCGCTTGCGCGAGTCGGCGGCGGTCCTCGGAATCGCCCTGCCAGAACGCGACTGGCGCGAGACCCTCACCGAGCTGTTGCGCCGCAACAACCTCGACTCGAGCGACGCGTGGGTGCGGCTGAACCTGACGCGCGGCCCCGCAGCACCCGACATCCTGCCTCCGGCGGACGCCAGGCCGACCGTGTTCGCCCTGGTGAAGGCGGTTGCATCCGGTTTCAGCGAAGTGCAGCGAAAGGGCGCCCGGGTGACGTTATTGACGTACTCACGTCACAGTTTCATGCCCGAGCACAAGACCCTCAACTACCTACCCACTATTCTCGGCAAGGCCGCGGCAGCGCGCCGCGGCGCGTATGAAGGTTTGTTCGTCCGCGACGGGCGCTACCTCATGGAAGGCACCAGCAGCTCGGTGTTTCTCGTCCGCGGCGGAGTTTTACAGACACCGCCGGTCGCAGGCATTCTGCCCGGCGTGACGCGGCGGATCATCCAGCAACTCGCCGACGGCGAGGGACTGCGTGTCGTCGAACGGGAGACACCTGTCGGCGCGCTCAGCAAGGCGGATGAAGTGTTCCTGACCTCATCCGTCGCCGAAGTCGTGCCGGTCACACGCCTCGACGATACAGCCATCGCCGGCGGCAAACCGGGGCCGACTACGTTGCTCTTCCAGCGGAAGTATCGCGCCTTTGCCCGGCGCGCCGCCGCCGCGGATCACCGGCGACGCTGAGACTGCGCCAAACCGCGATCAGGAGATGTGCAGCACGGTGCGACTGCCGCGACCGGCGCGGAGATCCGCGGCGGCGGCGTTGATCTCC
>JBGTMF010000494.1:0-3083 GCA_041743795.1 Thermodesulfobacteriota bacterium
GTTGGCGAGGACGGCGGCGGTCGGCAGGTCCGCGCCGGCGCCGATGGCAAGCGCGCAAGTCGCCACCACCGTGTCGCCGGCGCCGGTGACATCGAATACATGCCGGGCGACTGTCGGAAAATGCCTCGTCGCCCCTTCGGCGACGAACAGACTCATGCCCTCTTCGCCGCGCGTGATCAGCACCGCTTCGGCCTGCCAGCGGCGCACCAATTCGCGGCCAGCCCTCTCCAGCGATGCGCGGTCGCGAATCTCGACGCCCGCCGCCCGGCTGGCTTCGTCGCGGTTGGGGGTCACCAGGCTGGCGCCTCGGTAGTGATCAAAATTGGCGTCCTTCGGATCGACGATGAGGACGAACGGCCGGCGCTGGCGCAGCTCCGACAGAAGCCGCAGCAGGTCGGCCGTGATCAAGCCCTTGCCGTAATCCGAGATGACGACGACGTCGGGGCGCGCCAGGTTGGTCAGCAGGTAGCCGCGCGCCCGCGCCGCCGCGGCACTACCCGCACCGTCCTCCGGCTCGCGATCGAGGCGGATCATTTGTTGCTGTTGCGCCAACACCCGCGTCTTGCGGATGGTCGGGTCGACGTGACTGCGGCTGACGCCCGACGTCTCGATTCCCAACTCGGCCAAAAGGTCGAGCAGTTCGCGGCCGGCGCGGTCGTTGCCGACGGTGCCGCAAGCGAAGACGGCGCCGCCCAGGGCGCGCAGGTTGGCCATGACGTTGGCCGCGCCACCCAGGCGATAGCCTTCGTCCGTGACGCGGACGACGGGCACCGGCGCCTCGGGAGAGATCCGCTCCACCGCGCCCCAGACGAATTGATCCAACATCAAATCGCCGGCGACGAGGACGCTGCAGCGGGAGAACCGGCTGATCCAACTCTCCGGCATGGCGCTGCGCGCGCGCAGGGATCCCCCCATTGGACGCCTCAGCGACCCGAGCCCGACGCCAACGCCGGATTGAGGCGAGGGTCGTTGTAGGCTTTGAACTGCCGGTAGGACTTGAAGTAACGGCGACCCATGGAAAATTCGTTCAGCAACTCCCGCAAGCACCCGGCCAGATCGGATCGCTGGGTGACGAGGACCGCGACCTTTTCGGCGCACTCGCTGGCAACGGCGGCGTCGTCGTGCTGACGCGCCAACAAACCGAGATTGCGGATCTTCAACGCCAGGATCGACAGCCGGTCGATCATTTGTCCCGCAGTTTCCGAGTGTAGCCGGGCGCGCGAAACGTCGACGCCGGCGAACTCACGGAGAATCGCGTCGTCGACCTTTTCCATGAGATCGTTGCGTCTCTGGTTGGTCGCGTCGATGGCGCGTTTGGTGGCGGCGATGACCGCGTCGCCGACATCGAGTCGGCGCGCTTGGTCCTCGCAGTCCCACAGCTCGAAGTTGCAACGGTGTTGCGCCGTGACGATGGTCTCGAGGTCTTCCACCGCGGCTGGCGCGGCGGCGGCGCCGCCGTACCAGTCCTGCAGGGCGCTGTCGTGCAACGCCTCGATGCGGCGCGCCACTTCGACAGCGGCCAGCCTTTCGGGTGCGGAAGACATGCGTAGCCCGTATCTCGTTTCTCGGCGAGCCGCCACCTCGCTGGCGCCTCTCTGCGAGAAGCCGATGCTCACCTGCCAGGCTCGGCCGCGGGGAGTAGTTGCAACACCGCCTGTTCCGCTTCGTCAACCGTCACATCGCGCACGCAGGCCGCCTGACTGGCTTTCGACCGCCGTTCGCTGAAATGTCGGCCTGCCCAGAGCACGCGATAGGGAACGCCCGCAAAGGGCGCGTCGGTGCGGGGTTGCGCCGGCCCCGGGAAGAAGACCGTCGGCACGTCCTGAAGCCACGACATGTGCATGGCTCCGGTATTGGAGCCGACGAAGAGGCGGAAGCAGCCCAGCATCGCCATCATTTCGACCAGGGTCGTCGCCGGCGCCAGACGACAACCGGCGGGCACCGCGCGCACGATTTCCTCGACGTACTCCTCCTCGTTGGGACCCCAGAAGACGATCGACTGGTGGCCGAGGGCGGACAGGCGGAGCAGCAACTGCGACCACCTCTCAGACTGCCAACGCTGGTAGGACGCGCGATGCAGGCTGCTGCCCGGGTAGACGGCGATAGCAGGGTGTCCGACGGCGGCGTACCAGGCCGCGGCTCGCTGACGCACCGACGGCTCGATCGAGACCCCCAGATCACCGGCTACCACCTCCGGCCGGGCACCGAGCTTTGCCATCATGTGCAGAAAGCGCTGCACCCGATTCTCGCGCGCGTCGGCAAGTTGCACGCGTTCGTTGGTGAAGAGGAAGTTGCCCTCACTGCCGTCGCGCCGCGAGTAGCCGAGCCGCACCGGGGCGCCGCTCACCCGCGTCACCACGCCGCTCTTGAAGCGGCCCTGGAGGTCGACGGCGATGTCGTAGTCGTATGAGCGAATCTCGGCGGCGAACCGCCGCATCTCTCGCCAGGCGGTAATCCCGCCGGCGCGCAGCCGGTGGCGATCGAGAACGTGAAACCGGTCCGCGTTCGGATTGCCTCGCAGCACTGGATAGACCCAATTCTCGACCGCCCAGCCGACATCGACGTCCGGCCGATCGACGCGCAGACGCCGCAGCGCGGGCAAGACGCGCAGGGCGTCACCGATGGCGCCCAGCCGCACGATCAGGATTCGCTTGCCACCGGTCATCGTCATCTCTCACACCAGATCGTCGCCGCGGTCCGGTCCCGGCGCCCGTTTGCGTTCCTGCCGACGCTCCTTCGCCGCAGCCTGGCGCGCCAAGGAAGCGGCGGTTCGACGGAAATCCCGCTCGCAGCGGGTGCCCAGGTAACGACGCAAAAAGAACAGCTTCTCGCGCTGCGCAGCGCTGCGCCCAAACGACATCTCCAACTGCACGAGGTTCTTCTGCCGGCGCCGCGACGAGAGCCGCTTGTAGCGACGCACGCGGTCGAGGTCGACGAGGACGAGATTCCACGCGTCGCCGCCGGTCGCCGGCACGGCGATCCAGTTCACCATGCCGACATCCTGCGGGTACAGTCCCTCGCCGTGGATCTGCCGCAGGCGATCGGCGAGCGCCGCGATGAAGCGCCGGCGCCGCCGACCGCGC
>JBGTMF010000495.1:0-2284 GCA_041743795.1 Thermodesulfobacteriota bacterium
CGCGCGCGGCCAGTACGGCAACCACGAGTGGTTGGGCATTCCCTTCGCCGAGCCGCCGACCGGCGACTTGCGCTGGCGCGCACCGCGACCGCCGCGACCGTGGAACGGCGAGTACCACGCCACGCAGATGCCTGCCGTCTGCCCACAACTCGGCAGCCCTTTCGCTGGCGTGGTCGACGTCGCGCCCGGTACGGCCACCGGGGATGAGGATTGTCTCTACCTGAACGTTTACGCACCGGCTCGCGATCTGGGTGATAGCCCGCTGCCGGTGATGTTCTGGATCCACGGAGGCGGCAACGTCATCGGACACGTCGGCTTCTACGACGGCGGCAATCTCGCCGCCAGCGAAAACGTCGTCGTCGTCACCGTACAGTACCGGCTTGGCCCGATCGGCTGGTTCCGCCACAGCGCGCTGCGCGCGGCGGCAAGCGAGGCCGAGCAATCCGGCAACTTCGGCACCCTCGACCTGATTCTCGCTCTGCAATGGGTACGCGACAACATCGGCGCCTTTGGCGGCGACGCCAACCGCGTGACGATCTTCGGCGAGTCGGCCGGGGCGCGCAATGTCATCAGCCTCCTGCTGGCGCCGTCCGCACGCGGCCTGTTTCACGGCGCCATTGCCCAGAGCGGCGCCAGCCACCTCGTTTCGCCGGCGGAGGCGGAGAACTTCATCGACGACGAGGTGCCGGGAATGCCGAGCAGCTCGAACGAGGCCCTGCTCGAGGTGATCGTGCGAGACCGCCTTGCCACCGACCGCGTCGGCGCGAAAGCGCACCTCGCGTCGATGGATGCGCCGCAGCTGGCTTCCTACCTGCGCGCGCTCGAGCCCGCCAAGTTGCTGGCGGCCTACCAGGCCGACGAAGGCGAGGGTCTGATCACCGTCGCCAATGTCTTCGCCGACGGCGTCGTCATCGCCGGTGGCAGTGCTCTCGAAAACTTCGCCGCGGCCAACGCCGCCGCGGTACCGGTGATCTTTGGCACCAACCGCGACGAACAGAAGATCTTCATGTTCGGCGACCCGCGTTGGACGAAGCGTTGGTTCGGAATCGTACCGCGCCTGCGCGACCCCGAACTCTACCATGCCACGGCCGACACCCTGTCGCGCATCTGGGCCGTGCGCGGCGCCGTCGACCCGGCTACCGCGCGTCACGCCGGCCAACAGGCGCCTGCCTACGTCTACCGATGGGATTGGGACGAGGAGCCGACGATCCTGGGCGCGGATCTGTCGCAGATGATCGGCGCCGCGCACGGATTGGAGATCCCGTTCGTCTTCGGCCATTTCTACCTCGGCCCGGAAGGCGACCGTATCTTCGACGAGGCGAGCAAGGCCGGCCGCTTGAAATTGTCGAGTGCGATGATGTCGTACTGGGCGAATTTCGCACGCACCGGCGACCCTGCCCGCGGCGTCGATGGAAGCCTTCCCGAATGGCGCCCGTGGACGCCGCAGCCGGCCGTCGGCCGACTTCTCGTCTTCGACACCGACGCCGACGGCGGCATCCGCATGGAAGCGGAGGTACCGAATCGCGCCGACGTGTTCGCCTCCCTGCTGACCGACCCGCGCACCGCCACGCCCGAGCGGCGCTGCCGTGTCTACGCGACGTTGATGGAATGGACGCGAGAGGTCGACGCCGACCGCTACCGCGCCCTCGGCTGCGAGGAGTAAGCATCGTCCATCACGCGCAAGGCCATCTGCCTACCGGCCGTCCGTAACTCGATAAGAGGAAGGAGGGAGCCTACGAGCAACGCGAGTATCTGTTCAACGAGCGGTCAACCCAGCGCCGCTTCGGGCAGTGCGCGTCGGCGGCGTTCGGCCGCGTAGACGACAAGACCCGCCATATCCCAGCTCAGTTCGCGGGCGCGGCGGAGCAACCCCAGCACCAGTCCCTTCTCCGGCGGCAGACCGAGCATGACGAAGATCAGCATCTTGCCGCCCTCCTGGGTGCCCACCTTGGCTGGAACGAAGAAGAACACGCTGTTGACGAGCACCGAGAGCACCTCGATTCCGACGCAGTTGACCAGCGTCGCGGGAAGCTGCAGGAGCGTCAAGATGATCCACACCTCGACCGCGCGCAGCGCGAAGGACGCGGCGAGAATCAACGTCGACAAAATTAGGTCGCGCGGCCGCTGTTCGATGGCGTGCCGAATCAGCTCATCCACCGCGAATATGTTGTCGCGATGGTCGTCAACGGCTGCGCGCATTCGCTCGACGCGCCTGAGCCAACGCGCGCCCGTGGAGAAAACGCCGCGCCGCAGCAGAGCGGTGAGCGCGGCCACGCCGGCGACC
>JBGTMF010000496.1:0-5512 GCA_041743795.1 Thermodesulfobacteriota bacterium
CGGGTCCAGGGCCGCCACCAGGCCGCCCGGCGAACGCTTGAAGCGCACGCGCCCCTTGCCACCGGGGACCGACGTGAATGGCAGGCGATTGCTGACGACGACGAGTTGTCCGCCGCTGCGCACGCCCGTACTGCCCACATCGCCGCGCTCAACGAGCCGGCGGCCCTCCGATTTCCTCGCACCCATCTCTCTACAATCCCTGCGGCTGCAATCGGTTTAGCGCAAAACCGACACCGTTCGCCACCCGCGCTTCCGATCGATGGAGGTCAACGGACTTGCCAGGCCCGATCCGTCTGTTCAAGGTACGCGCCATGGACAAACGCCGCGCGGTGAATCTGATCCTCAGCCTGGCCGTCAGTGGGGGTTTCCTCTACCTCGCCTTTCGGGACGTATCCGCGGCGGAACTCGCGGCGGCCTTCTCACGCGTCGACGTCCGCTGGATCGCCGTCGCCGTCGTCATCAGCTTTGCGATCATGGTGTTTCGCGCATGGCGGTGGCAACTCGAACTGCGCCCGCTCGAACGCATCCCCTTCCGCCGCCTGTGGGTGGTCACCGCGGTGGCGTACCTTGCCATCAATCTGTTTCCGGCGCGCCTCGGCGAGATCGTCCGTCCGTGGCTCCTCGCCCGCCGATCGTCGGTCACATTCTCCAACGTCGTCGGCAATCTGGTTCTCGAGAAGACCCTCGACTCGCTCGTCATCCTCTTCTACATCCTGGTCGGCCTGATCACCATCGAGACGCTACCCGACTGGGTTCGCCGCGGCGCCGTCGTGCCGGCCACGATTGCCGGCACCCTGGTGGTCCTGGTGCTTCTGTTGTGGTGGCGCGGCGAGGCCTTCTTCGACCGCTGGGTCATCCGCCACTTGCCCGAAAGGTTCGCCGGCGGCGTCAAGCGCGTGCTGAGCAGCATCGTCGACGGCATGAGCATCCTTCCCGACACCCGGCTGCTGCTCTCCGTCGTCGCCGTCTCGCTGGTGCTATGGTTCCTGCCCATCCTCTCGAGTTGGGTCACTATCCAGGCTTTCGGCCTCGATGCCCCGTTCAGCGCGGCTGTCGTCGTCTTCATTTTCATCGGCTTCGGAACGGCGCTGCCAAACGTTCCGGGCATGTTCGGCCCCTACCAGTACGCCTGCATCCTCGCCCTCGGTATGTTCGGCGTGGCGCAAGCCGACGCCCTCGCCTATGGCCTCGTGCTGAACGCAATCCAATTCCTGACGCTGATTGCGCAGGGGTTGATTGCGTTGCCGTTCGCCGACGTCAGCTTCACCGACCTATTCAAAGCCGGCGAGGCGAAGGATGCGAGGCCCGAGACGGACCGCGCATGAGGCTCATTTTGGCAGCGTCTTCAATAGCTTTTCGACACCGACGCCGGATAGCTCGCGTACGCTGAACCAGTGCGGGCCGACGCGCCAGAACATCCAAGCGTTCAGTAGATTGGTACTCAGCGCTTCCTGCGTTTCGTCGAACTGGCCGCTCCACACCACTTCGTCCGCCGCCACCGAGAAGAGCTCCAATTCGAAAGAGACACTGGCCGGTTGCGACGCTGCGTAGCGCGGTCCGACGCGTTCCTGAAAGCGGTACACGGAACCGAAGAGCACCGCGTTGGCTCCGCTCTCCTGCGCCAGCGCTCGGGCAGCGGCCAGTCGGTCTGCCGCATCGATGCGCGCCACCAGCGCGTCGATCGTCAGGTCCGGCACAAACCGGTAGCGCGTCTGCGCGGCTAGGTATCCGTAGATTTGCCCGGTCACGGCCTTGCCCGCGTGGCTTTCCAAGGGCGGTCGCTCACCGCGCTTCGGCTGCCCCGGCGACTCGCGCAGCGGCACGACGGCGATGAGGTCGATGTTCGGGCTCTCGGAGTCGGACTTGCCCCATCCAAACGTACTACAGCCGCTGGCGCAGACGACGGCGAGAAGCAGGGCGAACCGCAATACCGCTCGCTCAGACATCGAGCTTCAGTCCGAGCTCGCGCAGCTGGCGGGCATCGACCTCGCTGGGAGCTTCGGTCATCGGGCACGCCGCGCGCTGCGTCTTGGGGAAGGCAATGACGTCGCGAATCGACGGACTGCCGGAGAGCAACATCGCCAGGCGATCCAGTCCGAGGGCGATGCCACCGTGTGGCGGGGCACCGTAGGACAGCGCTTCGAGTAGGAATCCGAACTTGGCGCGCGCCTCGTCCTCGCCGATTCCGAGCTGGCGAAAGACGCGCTCTTGCACGTCCATACGATGGATTCGGATGCTACCGCCGCCCAACTCGGTGCCGTTCCAAACGACATCGTACGCGCGCGAGCGCACACTCAGGGGATCGCTCTCCAAGCGGTCGAGATCCTCGTCGACCGGCGCCGTAAACGGATGGTGGATCGCCACCGCGCGCTTGTCCTCCTCGGAGTAATCGAAGAGTGGGAAATCAGTCACCCACAGCAGCGCGTTGTCGCCGTGCGCGATCATCCCCAGGCGCTCGCCGAGTAGGAGTCGCAGATGCGCCAGAGAATCGTTGACGACCTTGGCCTTGTCGGCGGAGAAGAGAATGACACTGCCCGGCTCGGCGCGGGTCGCCACCTCGACCCCCTTCATCTGCTCGGCGCTGAGAAACTTCGCAATCGGCGACTGCCAGCCCTCGGGCGTCAATCGCGCCCAAGCGATGCCCTTGGCGCCGAACTGCGTCACCTCGCTGGGCAGTGTGTCGAGGTCCTTGCGCGACAGCCGACTGCCGTCGGGCACCGCCAGCGCCTTGATCAAACCGCCGCGTTCCGCCGCCTCGCGAAAGACGCGCAACTCGGCCGTGCTAAGCAACTGCGTGACATCGGCCAGTTCGAGGCCGAAGCGGACATCCGGCCGATCGGTACCGTAGCGGTCAATCGCCTCGGCGTAGGTGAGACGGGGAAACGGCCGCGCGATCTCGATGCCGCGCAAGGCGAACACGTCGCCGAGCATGCCCTCGATCAGTTCGTAGATCTGCTCCGGGTCGATGAACGACGCCTCGATGTCGATTTGCGTGAACTCCGGCTGGCGGTCGGCGCGCAGATCCTCGTCGCGGAAACACTTGACGATCTGGAAATACCGGTCCAAACCGGCCACCATCAGTAGTTGCTTGAAGAGCTGCGGCGACTGCGGCAAGGCGAAGAAGTTACCTGGGTTGACGCGGCTCGGCACCAAGTAGTCGCGCGCCCCTTCGGGCGTGCTCTTGGTGAGGATCGGAGTCTCGACCTCGATGTAGCCGCGCTCGTCCAGGTAGTCGCGAACGCACTTGGCAAGACGGTGGCGGAAGACCAGCTTTTCCTGCGCCGAAGGCCGCCGCAGGTCCAGGTAGCGGTATTTGAGGCGGGTATTCTCAGCGACGTTGCTATCGTCGTCGATACCGAACGGCGGCGTGGCCGACTCGTTGAGAACGCGCACCTCCTCCGCTTTGATCTCGACCTCTCCGGTGGCGAGGTTGGGGTTGAGGGTTTCCGCTGGGCGCTCGCGCACCATGCCGCGAACCGCAATCACGAATTCACTGCGCAGCGCACCCGCCGCCTCGTGGGCGACGCGACTCTCTTCCGGATTGAAGACCACCTGGAGAATTCCGCTGCGGTCGCGAAGGTCGACGAATACGACGCCGCCGTGATCGCGGCGGCCGCCGACCCAGCCCATCACGGTAACCTCGCGGCCGATATCCTCTCGCCGCGGCGTGCCGCACTCACAGGTGCGTCGCCAATCTCCCATTTCGTTCAACTTCACGCTCGCTCCTCCGCCGATGACTCATCCGCCAACGCCGCGCGCAAAGTCTCGATGTCCGTATCCAGACGGGTGACAGCACGCCGATCGACGCGTGCCCGCATGTCGCGCACGGTGACGGTGCCGTCGGCCACCTCGTCTTCTCCAATGATGATAACGTACGGTACCTCGAGCTTGCCGGCTCGGCGCATCTGGCTCTTCAAACTCTTGCCGCCGGCCTCCATCTCGACACGAGCCCCGGCACGGCGCAATCGGTGAACCAACTGGAAGGCGGCCGCTTCGGCCGCGTCGCCCAGGGGCGCCACAAAGAACTCCGGCACCTGCCGCGCAGCCTCATCACCCTGCGCTTGCAGAACCAGGGCCAGACGTTCGACACCGAGAGCAAATCCAATACCGCCAACCGCCGGTCCGCCGAGCGAGTGCACCAGACCGTCGTAGCGACCGCCGCCGCCGATGGCGTTCTGCGAGCCCAAGCCGCAGGCAACCACCTCGAACGCGGTGCGGCAGTAATAGTCGAGACCGCGCACCATGTACGGCTGCAGGTGTAGCTCGACCTCTTCGGCTGCGCAGAGCAGGCGCAGCCGATCGAAATGCTCACGGCAGGCGGTACATGCGTGATCGATCATCACCGGCGCCTGGTGGCGCAGCGCCGTACACGGCGCTTGTTTACAATCGAGCAGCCGCATCGGATTTTCCTGCAGGCGGCGCCGGCAATCGTCGCAGAGTTCGTCGCGCAGGCCCTCGCCCCAGGTGACCAATGCGTCGCGATAGGCCGGTCGGCATTGCGCGCAGCCCAGCGTGTTGACGCCGATCTCGGCCGACTCGATGCCGAAGCCGTGCAGCAAATCGGAGAGGAGGACGAGTACTTCTGCATCGACGGCGGCGTCATCCCGGCCAAACACCTCGGCGCCGATCTGGGAGAATTGCCGCAGTCGACCGCGTTGCGGCCGCTCGCGGCGGAACATCGGGCCGAAGTAGAACAGCTTGGTCACCGGTTCGGCATTCTGCATCGCGTGCTCGACGTAAGCCCGTACCGCCGATGCCGTCCCCTCGGGGCGCAAGGTCAGATCGGTTCCGTCGCGGTCGGAGAAGGCGTACATCTCCTTCTCGACGATATCGGTGGTTTCTCCCACGGAACGGCGAAACAATTCGGCCCGCTCGACGATCGGCAGGCGAATCTCGCTGAAATGATACTGCGCGAAGATCTCGCGCGCCGTACCTTCGAGGCGCGACCAGCGCGCACTTTCGCCTGGGAGAACGTCGTGAAAGCCCTTGACGGAGGGGATCTTCATCATCTCGGTCGTACTGCCTCGCCGCTCGCGGAGGCGTCCTGAAAGTCGACCCGGCCGGCCATCGAGATGGTCGGACCGCAGCCGACCCGGCTGCAATAAAAGTCCGGTTGCCGGTGTCGCAGCGCGGCTCGGCAGGAGCCTCGCCCTCCCGTGGGTGCTTGTTCGGTCATTCCAGAACCGTGATCTCAGGCCAAGCAGCGCTTGCGCGGCAAAGCCGATCTAGCTATCAAAGCTCGGTGGCGGAAGTCAACGTAGCCACCACGTCCGTGGATTCGGTGTCACCCCGTGCGCGAACCAATGCCCTCATCGAGGTCCGTCGGAGCCCGAGTTTCAAGCGGCTGGAGGAATGCCACGTGACCCACTGGCGATTGATCCTCTGCATGGCCGCACTCGTCGGCTGGAGCGCCCCCAGCGCGCTCGCTCAGCCGTCGGTGACTCTCGACCGATTCAATGGCTTCGAGGGCGGCGGGCCGGGTGATTACACCGCCACCGGCACCCCGGTCGGC
>JBGTMF010000497.1:0-3388 GCA_041743795.1 Thermodesulfobacteriota bacterium
AGTGTCCTGAGTCAGAGATTCGTCACATTATTCGGCGGCCCTTGGCGCCCATGCCGGCGTTGCTCCTCCTCGAAATATTGCAAATATTCCTTCGTCGTCGCGCCTTGGCACAGGCGCCATTTGCTCGCCGACTAATGCAACGAACTTCCAACTCAGGACACTAGCGGCAGAGCGAATTCGCCCCGCTTCAATCAGCCGGATCGCTAACTAGACGACCGGCGTGCCGTCGTTGGCGACAGTAAGTGAATCTACGTGCGGAGGACTACGCGCGTAGTCACACGAGCTTACGCAGTCGCGCCGCTCTCGGTAGAAACAGATCATGACTTTCGAAATGAATCACTCCCTTGCGGAGATATCGCCCGACATCACCCAACCGCTCCTGATCCTGCCGGCGCAGTTCTTTAATTCTCCCGACATCTCGACGCCAGAGCGGGGTCTCATGCGAGCTGTCCTTGGCGACGCTCTGCGATGCATCGAGAAGTATCGTTTTCAGAAGGACGAGCGCGCCGTGCAAGAGTTTGATGAGGCGCAGAACTGGCTATATGCCGACGAGCCGGATTGGCCCTACTCGTTCGAGCACATCTGCGACGTCCTCGCGCTCGATGCCAACGCCGTGCGAGAGCGCCTGCGGTTGGTGCCGCGCGCAAATGCCGAACATCGCGGAGATCGACAACGCCGGGATCCACTTTCACAATTCCAGGTGGTTTCGCCTTAGCTCGAACCGAGCGCAGTTGCGGAGAACACTCTGGCGCCTCCATCCGCCGGTAGTGTAAAGGACTGCTACACTTACCTTGGTATCGTGGCCGGCAACGGCCCGACGTTCGATGCGGGAACGAGATGGAACTGACATCGCTACTCTCGAAGGTGCTCGGCCCTGTCCTACTCCTGCGGGCGCTGTCCATCGTCATCGACCGTGGCCATTTCACCGCGATGCTAGAAGGCCTAGAGCGCGAGATAGCGACGGTATCGTTCTCGCTCTTTCCGATCGCCTTGTTGATGACTTGTATCGCACTCGCCGTGGTCCACTCGGACTCCTCCAGTCCCGCCGCCGTCCTCATTCACCTGATCGCCTGGGGAGGAATGATCAAAGCAACTGCCTTGATCCTGTTTCCACGCACGGTTGTGGCGAAGGCGCGGGCTCTCGAGCACGCAGGCTTCTTGAACGTCGTGCTATTCGTGTGCTTCGCGCTGGGGGGATACTTCACCTGGTTCGGCTACTTCCGATGATTCGACACAGAGCGCCGGAACAGCCCTTCGGGCTGCGGGTCTCCGCCGCAGGTCTGATTTCCCAATAGTCCGTTGAGCTACGGTTGGCGGCGGATCTGCAGCGCGAGGCGGATGCTCAGCGCGACCGCTACCAGCACGGAGAGCAGAAGAACCGCCCATAGTGCGACGGTGCGCATGGATACCGGCTGTTGTGATGGCAACAGGACGCTGGGAGGCGCGACGCCATACTCCTCTCCGAGCGTTGCGCTCGCACGGGGCACGTCCTCCGGCGCCGCGCCGGTCGTCTGCAACAGCTGCGTGGCGTCGAATCGACTCCCAAGAGCGCCGGCGCGGCCGTAGGCGAGCCGATACGGCGGCTGGCCGCGGGTGATGAAGAGCAGTTGCTCCGGGAACCACGTAGCGTCGAGGAGCGGCGTGCCGCTCCCCAAGCCACCGCCTTTCGCGGACGTCACCAGCTTCACGTAGCGATGCCGGTTGATCGGCCAGTCGATCGCGGAATTTCGCAGCTGTCTCTGGTTCGCCAATTCGAACAGCAGTCCCGAGTATCGGCTCGTCCATGGCCCGTCTCCGCCGGGAGCCGAGAACAGCCGTGCTTCAACCAAAGTATTGGGATCCGGCAAGGCGATCTGCACCTGATCGACGGGGATCGCGCCGCCGAGGTCGAAGACGAACACCGCGGCATCGCCCGCAACACGAGCACCGACAACCCGCGCGCCGTGTCGGGCGGGCGCTTCGTTGCTCGAGCCGAGACGCGCGTGTACTGCGGCGATCCGTACCGGCAGTTTCGTTTCAGGCCACGACAACCTGAGGTAGCGGTAGCGCCCGGTGCGAATCTCGACATCGCTGATCTCGATGCGGTGACCGGATTGGTCGAGACGCGCCAACACCGCGGCGGCGGCCACGGGCCGGAAGTGCACGAGATCGTCACTCGCCTCGACTCGCACGGGCACGAGAAACTCCGCGGCCTCCACGCCGAGCCCGAACTCAAACTCGAGCCCCGCGATGTCCTGTTCGACCTGGCTGGTGTCGACGAGGTATGCGGCTGGGATTTCGGCTACCGCCGCCGCGCTGTCTGTTCGCTGTCCCGAAGTCACGCTGAGTACGGTGCCGTCCGCGGAGACTTCGGCTTCGATCCGGTAGGTGCGCTCCTCGGAGCCGATCTCGGATGGGGCGCCCACGACCGCTTCGGCGAGCCGAAACAGAGGAGCTGGCACCCGTTCGCCCTCTACCGATTTCGCTGCCGCCAGCCACCGAACTGCGTGCGGAACAGCTTCGCCGGCGGCGTTGAACACGCGTAGATCCGCGAGGTGCGGCTGCACGCAACCGCGATACACTTGCAGGTCGAGGAGCACAGTCTGCAGCGGCGACGCGCGATCGACCTCGATCGCGCGGCCGTATGCGAAGTCCTCGGGGCCGAGAATCCCATCGTCGCCGCAGAATGCCGGCGTCGCCAGAAGGAGCCCGACCGACAGCACCAGCAGTCGCTTGGTCATCGCGATAGTCCCCTATCCGCGCCTGCCAGCGCTGTACCGTCGGGTGGCTCGTCGTCGCCGCCCTCGACCTCGGGCGGCACGGGGGAAAAATACCCGATGACGAGCAGAAGGGTGCCGACTACCAGGAACGTTCCGATCTTCGCACCCGTGCTCAGCTGTGAGAGGTCGACGGTGAAAAGCTTCACCACCACGACTCCGAGCAACGTCGCAAAGGCGATCCAGCGGGTGCGCCAGCCATTTCGCGTCGACAGCACCATTCCACCCAGCGCCACGAGTGTCCAGGTAATGGAAAGGGAAACCTGCAGTGGCACCGAATGCCAAAGAGCTTCGGCTGCGAACGCCACCTCGCTCCACTGATGCACGGTGCGCACCATCACCCCGTTGAGCCAGACGAATGCCAGCCCTGCGAGGATGGGACCGACGAACTGACGCCACTGCCCTTCGGCCCCTTTCGGTCGGACTCGCCCGAGGAGATTCAGCCAAGCGGCAAACGCAATCGCTATCAGGCTGAGCGAAACGTCGGCGGGGTTGAGCAGCGGAATATACGGAAGCGGCGCTGCCGATCCTCTGGCTGTCGAGTTGATCGCCAGGGACCACAGCAGCGCGAGCGCCGCCACCGGACCCATGCCGAGCCAGGCGTGCAGCGCCGCGTGGCGGCCGAAGGCGCC
>JBGTMF010000498.1:0-3235 GCA_041743795.1 Thermodesulfobacteriota bacterium
GCGGCGAGCAGAGCGCGCCGCGCATGTGCCGCGCAGCGCTCGCGCGCAACCGATGGCCGCGTTGCTGGAGAATTTTGCATGGATGCGCGGTTACCTTGGCAACCCTTGATTTGCAAGCGTCCAGTGCGTGTGCGAACCTGCGAAATTACCCAGATGACTTTGAAATCGGTCCTCCTCGCCGTGGCAGCGACGCTTGCCCTCGGCGCCGCTGCCAACGCCAAGGTCACGCTCGAGTTGGAGCCATCGGAACCGGTTGCCGCGCGCGGTTCCCTGTTCGGCGTCGAGGCGATCGCGTCGATTGCCGATGGTTGGCATGTGCACTCCAACACGCCGCCCGAGCCCTATCTGATTCCGACGGAACTGAGCCTGACGGTGCCCGCCGGTTTCGCCGCGGTGGAAGTCTTCTACCCGCCCGCCGAGAAGCGATCTTTTGCGTTCGCGCCGGGCCTCGTCCTATCCGTGTACGAAGGGCGACTGGGCATCTCCGCCGCCGTGCAGATCCCCGCCGACTATGCGGGGTCGTCGCTGTCGATCACCGCCAACCTCCGATATCAGGCGTGCAACGACACCACTTGTCTGCCGCCGGCGACTGTTGCGGCGACGCTGCAGGTCGCGGTCTCGGATGCGGCACCGGGCGCCGCGGCTGACGAGAGCATGGGCGCGGCGGCGTCCGGTCTCGGCGGCGAGGAACTCTTCGCCCGCTGGATGTCCGAGCACGGGCTCATATTCACGTTGCTGGCCGTCGCCTTGCTGGGCCTGGGGCTCAATCTGACGCCGTGTGTGTACCCGTTGATTTCGGTGACGATCGCCTACTTCGGCCGGCAATCTTCGAGTCGCGGCACGGTGGCGTGGTTGGCTTCGCTCTACGTTATCGGCATCGCACTTTCTTTCTCCGTGGTCGGCCTCGTCGCCGCGCTGTCGGGTGGCATTTTCGGCGCGGCGTTGCAGAATCCGCTGGTGATCATCGGCCTGGCGACGGTGATGGTGGTACTGGCGCTGGGAAGTTTCGGCGTCTACAACTTCCGGCCGCCGGGGTTTCTCCTGCGTTGGGCCGGATCGACGGGCGGCGGTTCGGCGGGGGCGCTGTTTATGGGTCTCACCATGGGGATCGTCGCCGCGCCTTGTGTCGGCCCGATCGTCCTCGGCCTGTTGCTGTTCGTCGGCAGTCGCCAGGATCCGTGGCTCGGTTTCACGTTGTTCTTCGTGCTGGCCCTCGGCATGGGCGCACCGTACCTGTTCCTGGCGATCGCCGCCGATTCTATCAAGCGCCTGCCGCGTTCGGGCGAGTGGCTGCTGTGGACCGAGCGTCTCTTTGGCTGCGTCCTGCTGGCAATGGCGGCGTACTTCCTGTCGACTCTACTGCCGGAGCCGTTGAAATCGGGCCTGCTCCCCGCGGTAATCGCGCTGTCCGGCGTCTATCTCGGATTCGTCGATCGCGCCGGCACGGCACTGCGTTGGTTTCCTCACCTCAAGCGAGCGGTTGGCGTCGCCATGCTCTTCGTCGCCATCTGGCTGTGGCAACCGGTGCCGCACTCGCATGCGATCGCCTGGGAGAGTGTCGACGGCTGGACGCCAAGGGTGGAGGAGGACCGCCCGGTGTTGATCGACTTCGTCGCCGAGTGGTGTATTCCGTGTCGCGAGATGGACCGCAGCACCTATGTCGACGACGACGTGGTGGCCGAGGCCGAGCGCTTTCGCATGGTGAAGGCGGATCTCACCGATGAGAACGAGGCGAACAGCAAAATCGTCGAGGAGTTCGCCGTGCGCGGTGTGCCGACGCTGATCCTGCGGTCGACCGCCGGCGAGGAGACCCATCGCATGGTTGGCTACGTCGGCCCCGGCGAACTTCTGGCCGCCATGCGTGAGGTGAATTGAACTTCGGCCAGCGTTCAACTCCCGTCCTCCCGCCCTTGGGCTTGTTGACAGCAGTTGCGGTTCGGTTGAGAGTGTCGCGATTGGTGCATGCTGATTTGGGGGGCCGGTCTGCGCGGCTTCCGCACGGCGCCGCGCCGCGGTGAACCAGATGGATTTTCGGTCGCTCGATATCCCCGAGTCCGTGATGCGCGGCATCGAAGCCGTCGGCTTCACCACGTGCACGCCGATCCAGGAAATGACCCTGCCGCATGCTCTCGCCGGTCGCGATGTCGCCGGCCAGGCGCAGACGGGAACGGGAAAAACCGCCGCATTTCTCATCGCGACGTTCAACCGCCTGCTCGCCCATGAGTCGCCCGGCAAGGGGCCGCGCGCGTTGGTGATCGCCCCGACGCGGGAGTTGGCGGTGCAGATCTTCAACGACGCCGAGGCGCTCGGGCAGTTCACCGGCCTCAGCTTCCAGGCCGTCTACGGCGGTGTCGACTACGCCAAGCAGCGCGACGAACTGCGCGGTGGCTGCGACATTCTGATTGGCACTCCCGGCCGGCTAATCGATTACTTCAAGCAGCGCGTCTACGAATTGAAGGACGCCGAAGTGTTGGTCATCGACGAGGCCGACCGTATGTTCGACATGGGTTTCATCGTCGATCTTCGCTTCCTGCTGCGGCGCCTGCCGCGCTATGACAAGCGCCAGTCGATGCTGTTCTCGGCCACTTTGAGCTTCGCCGTGATGGAACTGGCATACGAGCACATGAACGACCCGATCAAGGTCGAAATCGAGCCGGAACGGCTGACCGCCGAGAACATCGAGCACGTGCTCTACCACGTGTCGAAGGAGGAGAAGTTTCAGTTGCTGTTGGGGTTGATGCAACGCGAGTCCCCGGAGCGGGCGATGGCATTCGTCAACACCAAACGCGAAGCCGAATGGCTGACGCAGCGGCTGCAGGCCAACGGCATCGACGCGCAGGCACTCACCGGCGACGTCAACCAGCGGGTGCGATTGCGGATCCTCGAGGATTTCAAGGAAGACCGGTTGAAGGTATTGGTGGCGACCGACGTCGCCTCGCGCGGCCTTCACATCGATGGCGTATCGCACGTGTTCAACTACGATGTTCCGCAGGATGCGGAGGACTACGTGCACCGCATCGGGCGAACCGCCCGCGCCGGCGCCTCGGGTAAAGCGATCACGCTGGGCTGTGAAGACTGGGCGGTCGGCTTGGAAATGATCGAGAAACTGATCGGCTTTCAGTTGCCGGTCGTGCACATCGAGGACGAAATGTTGGCCGAGGCGGTCGAGCCGAAGCGCCGGCATCGGCCGCGACCCAACGGCCGGCCGAGCCGCGGCGACAGTGGTCCGGGGCGA
>JBGTMF010000499.1:0-6765 GCA_041743795.1 Thermodesulfobacteriota bacterium
GTCGGCGCCACTGCTGCCGCGGCGGCCGCCATTGCAGCCGCCGATCCCGCGCGCGCCTCGATCCGCTGCACGATGGCCGACGACGTCTGCAGGGCGATCTGCATGATGCCCATGACGACGAAGACGCCGATGAAGCGCACGACCAGCGTGATCATGGCGTAATCCCAGTCGATCGTCGGGTCGGCATATGTGAATAGCCAGTCCATCGGCAATCCCTATTTGAACATGGCGATGAACATTCCGGCCGCGGCGGCCGTGCCCATCACCCCGGCGAGATTCGGCGCCATGGCGTGCATCAAGAGGTAATTCCCCGGTCTCTCCTCGAGGCCGACCACCTGCGAGACCCGCGCCGCCATCGGCACCGCCGACACACCTGCCGAGCCGATGAGCGGGTTCATTTTGTTTTTGCTGAACTTGTTCATCAGCTGCACCGTCCAGATGCCGCCGGCGGTACAGAAGACGAAGTCGACGATCCCGAAGGCGAAAATCACCAGCGGCTTCCAGTCGAGAAATGTCTCGGCCTTCATAGACGCGCCGACCGCCAGGCCGAGAAAGATGGTGACGCCATTCATCAACGCACCGCCGCCGGTGTCGACCAGGCGCTTGACGACGCCGGACTCGCGCATGAAGTTGCCGAGCATGAACATCCCCATCAGCGGGGTGACGGCGGGGATCAGCAGCGAAATCACGGCCGCTCCGATCAGCGGAAAGATTCGCTTCTCGAGCTGCGAGACCTTGCGCAGGTTGTCCATCTTGATCATGCGGTCTTCCTTCTTGATCAAGAGGCGCATGATCGGCGGCTGGATGATCGGAACCAGCGCCATGTAGGAGTATGCCGCCACGGCGTTCGCGCCCAACAGGTGCGGCGCCAGCGCAGTAGTCAGGTATACCGTCGTCGGACCATCGGCGCCGCCGATGATCCCCACCGACGCCGCCTCCTTCAGGGTAAAGCCACACAGCAGGGTGCCGACGAAGGTGATGAAAACGCCGAGCTGTGCGCCGGCACCGACGATGAGGACCTTGGGGTTGGCGATCAGCGGTCCAAAATCCGTCAGTGTGCCGAGCCCGAGAAAAATCACCGACGGCAGAATCTCCCATTCCAGCCCGTAATGATAAAAGAAGTACAAAAACTCCGGAGTGCCGTGGGAGTTGACCCCCATCAAAGGCGCGAGGGGAAAGTTGACGATGAAGATACCGAAGCCGATCGGCACCAACAGCAAGGGCTCGATCCCCTTGGTCGCAAGAAACATGAAGAAAAGCCCAATCGCCCACATGAACACGTGGCCGAGGGTCAGGCTTGGAATTCCAGTCTGGGTGAGAAAGATCGTGTAAAGGATATCTGCAAGCTGGTCCCAAGACATTGGGTGAGACTCCGAGTTGTTGGGGAGAATTGAGGATGAGGGCGCGGAATGCCCCGCGGCGTTCTAGCCCGCACGGTTCTCCAATTCAAGGATCCCCGCGAGGGAGAGTTCTCCGACGATCAGCGAGGAGGCTCGATCGGCGCCGGAGGCTCCAGCACCTCGCCGGCCCGGGCTCGTTCGAGATTGGCGCGCATGGCAGCGTCCGCGAAGCCGCGCTGCTCGAGATCCTCGAGCAGACGCACTGCCGCGGCGCCGTCGCCTTCCTTCCATTCCAGATAGGCGAGGTGGTGGCCGGCTCGGTTCATCGTCGAGCGATGCTGCATCGCCGCCGTCAGCAAGTACCGGGCAAACCCAGGTTCGCCGCGTTCGATCGACTGCACCCCGCCGCGCAGAAACGCTTCGGGCACCTCGGCTTCGAGGCGGTCCTCATAGGTCGGATCATCGCCGATCAGTTTGTTGAAGCGAATCGCCGCATCGTGATAGCGACCCTGGTGATTGAGGAGGCGGGCGATCTCGAGGTCGAGAGCACGCCACCTCGGTTTGCGTACCAGGGCCTCCTCGAACATCCCGATCGCCGCGTCGGGGTAGCTCTGCGCTTTGTAGATGAAACCCAGTTGCCGATAGGCGGCGGCAGACACGCTCTCCTCGCGCGCGTCGGTCGCCGGCAACAAGACATCCTCCGCGTCGCCGAGCCGCCCGGCCCGCGCGAACAGATCGCCCAGCATGATGCGCGGCGTCGACTGCTCCGGGCTGATCGCAATCGCTCGTTCGAAGGACTCGATCGCCTCCGCGGTACTTCCCCGCTCGAGCAATGCCGATGCGTAGGTGAAGTGGTTGCGCCAGTGGTTCGGCGCTTTGGCGGCCGAATCCCTGGCCAACGCCAGTGAATCGCCGAGCGTGGCATTGCGCGAAACCGAGGCTGCCGCCAGCGCGACGATGCACAACGCAGCGGCGGCAACGGCGACGCGCTCGGCACTGGTCACCGTCCTCGTTGCCGGCACGAGCCGACGCACGGCGTCCGCGGTGCAGACCACCAAGAGCAAGATCGGGCCGAACATCGGCAGGTACATGCGGTAGTCGAATGCCGGATCCTTGATCGGAATGATGCTGGACGACGGCGCCAAGACGATAAACAGCCAACCGATGCCGAAGGTGATCCAGCGGTTGCGCGGGTAGGCGACGATCGCCAGGGCGACCAGCAGCAGCAAGACTGCCAGCGGGAGGATCACGCCGATCGACCAGAACGAATCCGCCAGCGGCCATCCATAGTCGAAGCAGAGATGTGTCGGCAGCAAGAACAGGCGCAGATACCAGACGATGACGCCGAACTGTGTGATCAGGTAGTTCCACGGAGTCAATCCTTCGACGCCAAGCCCGGCGCTCGGAATGAACATCCACGAGCTCTGTCCGCCCTCCTCGTCGGCGAGCCCCGGCAGTAGAAAATGGCGTGCCAGGTAGAGTCCGTAGAGCGCCGGCAGTAGGAGGAGGAGCGCCATCCGCCAGCTCGACGATTCGTCACCGCTCCGTCCGCGCAGGAAGCAAACGTGGTACAGCAACAGTGCGGCCGGCAACGAGGCTACCGTCTCCTTGGAGATGATGCCGAGAAAAGCGATCGCCAGAACGGCGGCGGTCAGACCCGCACCACGCAGTCCGATGCGGCCGGACTTTCCGGCGGAATAGAGGAGCAAGGCGCTCAGGTAGAACATCGCCGCGACGCTCTCCGCCCGTTGCGAAATATAGCTGACTGCCATCGTCTGCAACGGATGCGCGACGAAGATCAGGGCGACCAACAGCGCCAGCGTTCTCGCCCGCGTTTCATAGCGCCCAGCGAAGATCGGCATGCGCAGCGTCAGCAGCGCCAACGCGTAGACGAGAAGCGCGTTGATCAGATGCACTGCGACGTTGACGAGGTGGTAACCCCAGACGTTCTCGCCTCCCCAACGGTAGTTCAGCGTGTCGAGAAGGTGGGGAAGCCCGCGCGATTGGGTGAAGAAGCGACCGATCGGCTCGACCGATTGAACTTCGGGATTGCTGACGATGGAGAAATAGTCGTCGAAGAGAAACGGGATGGAAAAGCTGTTTGCGTAGATGCCGAAGCCGACCAGCGCGATGAGAAGCGCCCCGCCCATCGTCGCGGCCGAGACGCGCCGTCGCGGTCGCACGGCGTCAGCACGCGCCGGCGCGACCTCGCGCTCCTTCTTGCGGTGTCGCGCACGACCCATGGAAGACAGGCTCTAATCCGAATTACGGGAAAGGTCCACGTGCGCGGCGCGGTGTGCAACGAGGCCCGCCCGCGATTGCAGACGGGCCCCGTTCGGGCACATGAATCGAGACCCCGCCGTTTACGGCAGCAGGGTCTTCGATGACGGAAGGCAGATCAGCGCAGACTTGCTCGCTTCCAGTTGGATCGTGCCGAAGGTGTTCGACACTTCCATGCGCGGCCGCACCGCCAGGCGCGATGGCTTGACCTTGTAGCAAACCAGGTGATCGTCGGCGTTGAAGATACCGCCACCGTCGACGTCGGTCGGGTTGCAGTGCAGGAAGGGCTTCTTGAACTCGGCCCCGACCTCATTCTGGAATTGGTCGTTCATCGTCGCCACTTTGATCTTGGTAAACCGCGGATTTTTCAGATCCCTCGACAGGTAGCACTTGAAGGCATCGAGATTGCCCGCCAGAGGCGTGCCCTCACAACTGCCGGCCGTGCACTGGTCGGCAACGGTCGACGGGTCTCCGTCGTTACACGTGGTGCCGTCGCTTGCGACCGAATCCACCGGACAGCTCGCATTCGTCCCGTCGCAAGTCTCCGCGACGTCACACTGGTCGCTGGCGGGGCGACAAATCGAACCGTTGTCGAACGCATCGGGCGGACATTCCGCGCCCGCACCGTCACAGTTCTCCGCGACGTCGCAAACACCGGCAGAAGCCCGGCATTGGACGCCGGTGACAAAACCGTCCGGCGGGCAGTTCGGCCCAGTACCGTTACAGCTCTCCGCTACGTCGCATACACCCGCCGAGGTGCGACACTGGGTGCCGAAGTCGAAGCTGTCACCCGGGCAGTGTACGGAAACGCCGCTGCAAGTTTCGGCGATGTCGCAAACGCCGGCGGCCGCGCGACACTGGGTGCCGCCCGTCGCGATCGCGTCCGACGGACAAAACTTGGTGACACCGTCGCAGGTCTCGGCGATATCACAGCCACCGGCGGCGCCACGGCACACCGCGCCGCTGAGAGCGATCGCGTCCGCCGGACAATCCGCCGTCGCGCCGTCGCAGAACTCTTCGATGTCGCACAGCTCGCCGCTCGACGCCGCACGACAGACGACGAGCGCGGACTCGAATTGATCACCAGGACAGGTCGGACTGACACCGTTGCAGGTCTCCGCGACGTCGCAATAGCCGGCCAGGGGTCGGCACACGTCGCCGGCCGTGCGCGGCTGACAGACACTCGTGCAACAGGAACCACTGGTGCCATTGGCTGCGCCCTGGTCACATCCTTCGCCGGCGTCGATGACCCCGTTACCGCAGTCGGAGGTGACGTTGATCGTCCACGTGCTGTTGTATCCGTCTGGGCCGACCGGTCGGCCCCACTCGCTGTAGTTGTCGGCGCGAATGCGGTCGACCGTTCCGCCGCCGCTGTCGTCGACGTTGTCGTAGCCGAGCAGGACGGCGGCGTCTTCGCCGCCCGAGGCACTGCTGCAGATGAAGCCTGTGCAACCGGTGTTCGAGAATGCATCGATGTCGAACGCGATGGTCACGGTCAGGCTGCCGTCACCGGTGCCGCTGACGATGGCGTTGTCATTGCGTGCTCCGCTGAACGGAAACGATTGCTTGTTCGTGTTCGCAACATTGGACGACGCGCTCGTCGGGCTCGGCGTAAAGCTGTAGTCCGTCGCGTTGACGGCGACGCCGATGCTGGTGATACCGGCGTTGCCAAACACTTGCGTACCGACGGCGGTGGCCGGTCCATCGCCGGCAAAACCGAACAGTCCGGCGACATTCTGCGCCAGATCGATCGACCAGTTCTCGACCGCGGTCGCATTGATGTTGATTCCCAGCGTGTAGCGAATCTTGCCGCGCTCGTACTCGTCGCCGAAATCGACCGCCGAGTCGGCGGCGACGCCGGCGTCGATGTTGAAGCTGACGGCGGTGCTGTTTCCCGGCCCGGCCGTCGCCGCCGTGGTGCTGGTATTCGTCAGCCGCATGAAATTGCCATCAGCACCACCAGTCGGCTCGGTGCACGCCGGGTGGGTGACGTTGTAGGGGGCTTCCGTGTCGTTGCCGTTGTCGGAGTTGGATACGACGCAGGTGCTGTTGTTGGTAATGCTGGAGATGGTAATCGTCGCGGCGGTCGCGACACCGGTTGAACCGGCAAGCGCCAAGGCGGCGCAGAGCACAAGCCGATCCATCGAGCCATTCTGCATGCTTCCCCCCGTTCGCATCCGTGCGCACTCCCCCGCGAGCAACCCCAGTCGCGATCCATCGCGGACCGACAAGCTGATCGCAAACGGTGACGCTATCAGAGAATCCTTCGCTGCGGCAAGGTATTTTCCCGCGTCACGTCCCAGTCGTACCGACTGCCTCCGGCTGGCTTGACGACGTCGGCCAGCGCGTGTGGGGCTCCTCCTGGCTGGCCTATTCGTCGCCCGATCGAAGCGTGGCCGGCGCAATCCAAGGACCGGGTGCCGGCTCGCGCGTGAACTCGAGCAGCGCCCAGATTGCGACGACAGACGCATGCGGATCGGCAGATTTCACAGCGTCCGTTTTCGGCCAACCGCCGCCCGGCAGCTGGAGTGAGGCGATCTCGCTTAGCCAGCCTGGCTTCGCTGCGGCACCGGCACCCGCGTAGTACAACATCGCCACCGATTCGATCCACAGATCGGCGCTGGATTCGAAGGTTGCGGAAAGTTCCTGCCTCTGTTCGATCAACTGGAGGAGAAGGCGCACCTGTTCGGCGCGCAGTTCCGCGATCGCGTGCCGGCTCACGCAACCGTTCTCCACCGACCACTCCGCCGCGAGAACGGCGTGGGGCAACGCGTAGCCACCGGCCCGCGACGCCTTGGTGAGGATATCGATCCAGTCCTCCGGCAAGGCGATGCGGTCGCAGTGCAACGCGCTGGCCGTGATGCGATCGACGACATGCGGAAGTGCGGCGATCCTCGCCTTGTCGATCGCCGCCGCGGGATCGTCGAGGCGCCGGTAGATGTCGTACATCTCACCGCGCCCAACACCTGTGCGCACCCGGTGCGCGAGTTGGCCCGACGCGAGGCGGACCTCGAGGCCGAAGCGGCGATGGAGAAGACCGAACAAGCTGATCCAGCTCGGATCGGTCGCCGCGACGTCTCGCCCGAAGTAGGCTTTGCCGCGCTCGATCGCGGCCGTCAGTTCAGCGGTGGTGGCCGAGTCACCG
>JBGTMF010000500.1:0-1974 GCA_041743795.1 Thermodesulfobacteriota bacterium
GCGGTCAGGGTCGGCTGGGGGGGAACCGTAGCCGACGGCGTCTGCAAGGGCGGAGCCGTCGCGGTAGGGGGCGGCGCGGCCGACGCCGTCGAGGATGGCGTCGGCGACGGTGTCGGGGTCGCCACATCATCATCGCCGCCGCAGGCGGTAACGGACAACAGCGCCAGCAGCAGCCACCGGTGGGCGTGACAGGCGCGATTGCGTGGTGCGCTCGGCGGGGAGCTCCCAAGAAAAGTGACCATCGGCCGTGCTCCTTTCGCAGCGCAGCCGCCGGCGCCTACCGCAACGCGCGGTGCATCGACGGTTGGTTCACAACGCGATGCCCTGGTTTCTACTCTTTTAGTAGCGACCGAGCAAGTTCGCCTACCCGGGCGTCGCCTGCCGTGTTGGCGACGTTACTAGGAAACTCTGAACGGCGACGTTGACAGGTTGGACGCGAGCAACCCGGGGCGGCGGAGCATCAGCACCGCACACACCGCCAGCGCCAGCCAACCCGGCCAGTCGCCATAGCGAGTGTAAACGGTCCTGCCCTCGAGGAGCCCCACGTTCGCGCGCAGATTCTCGCGGGTCAGCAAGCCGCTTCGTATGACGTCGCGGCCGAGTGGATCAACGATGGCGCTGACTCCGCTGTTGGTGGCGCGGACGAGATACCTGCGGTGCTCGACGGCTCGTAGTCGCGCCAGCGCCAGGTGTATCCACGGTTCCTGCGAATCGCCGAACCACGAGTCGTTTGCCAGCGTCGCCAGCAAGTGCGGCTTTGTCTGCAGCACGATGTCGCGCACCAGCGCCGCTTGGATTGCCTCGTGGCAGATGGGCGCCGCGATGCGCCAGGGTCCGAGCGACAATGGGGTCGCGGCCTTGCCGGGACTGAACTCCGAGGCACCGTCGAAGCGCTCGGCGAGCAGGTCGGCGAATGGCACTCTCTCGGTGAAGGGGATCAAGGCGATTTTGTCGTAGACGTCGCGGATGACGCCGTCGGCACCAATCAAAAGAGCCGAGTTGTAGTTGCGCCGTCTTCCGCCGGCACCGCTGATCGTGGCGGCGCCAAAGAGCAGCGGTACCGACAGATCCTCGCCGATCATCCGGCCGGAAAGGGGCAGCGGACGTAGCAGCCCGCGGCTGTAGACCGTCTCTGGCCACACGACGAGATCGACGTCACCAGCGGCGAGCAGTTCGCGGCTCTGCTGCAAGTAGCGGCGATGGTCGAGCTCGGCGCGCCGCCCTTTCTCGAAGACTCCGAGGTTTCCCTGCACGATGCCGATGCGCAGCTGCGGCGCCGTCGCGACTTGTTGTTCGACAGCCGCGATGCGCATTTCTCCGTAGGTCCAGACGAGCGCCGCGGCGACCGTCGCGGTACTCCATATGCCGAGCGGTCGGCGGCGCCGTTTGCGCAGCCACAGCCACGTCTCGCAGGCGGCGGCATTGAGCAACGCCAGAAACGCGGTCAGCAACAGCGGCCCGCCGAGATCGGAGATCTGGATGACCGTAATGTGGCGGGCGAGCGCGTGGCCGAGGTGAACCGGAAACAGCGTCGGGTGGAGCCACTCGACGGCGACCAGGGGGGCGATGCCGGCGACTACTGCCGGCCAGCCGCGGTGGCGCGCCAGAGCGTAGAGAACGGCTACCAGGGCAAAGCGAAAAGCGAACCAAGCTGCGTCGGCGCTCCAAAGGAGCGCACCGATGAGAAGGTTGCTGTCAAGGAACACATCGACGATTCGCCACATCCAGTGGAAGCCGCCGGCGTAGGCGACGACGCCGTAGACGAAACCGAGAAGCGCCGCGCGCCCCAGGGCAGGCGGCGGAGTGCTCTGCAAGGCGAGCCACAGGGGCACCAGGCAGACCAGCGACAACGGCCAAAGGCCGAAGCCGATGAAGCCGAGAAAGCAGAGAACGCCTCCCGCGGCCGCGCACGGCACGGCCGCAAGTCCGCGCGGCGGCGGGGTCACTTCGACGAGGGCTGCGTGCAGCCCTCGC
>JBGTMF010000501.1:0-4482 GCA_041743795.1 Thermodesulfobacteriota bacterium
GGCCGCAGCTGAGCGCCGAGGTGTGGTCGCGGGCGCGCCAGGAGGCGGGCGACCTGACCACAAGCGGACCGGCCTACCCTTTGATCGGCACCGACGTGGACGAAGGCGCCCTCGACCAGGCACGCTATCACGCCGAACGCGCCGGCGTCGCCGGCGACGTTCACTTTCAACGCGCCGACGTCGGTGCTCTCAAGTCGAAGCGAAAGTACGGATGCGTCATCACCAACCCACCGTACGGAGAGCGGCTCGGCGACCAACGCGAAGCGGAAGCACTGTACCGTCGCTTGGCCTCGGCTCTGGCGCCGCTCGAGACGTGGTCCGCCTACGTACTAGCCGCGCACCCGAGCTTCGAGCAGGTGTTCGGCCGCCGTGCGACGCGGCGGCGCAAACTCTACAACGGCCGCATCGAATGCACCTACTATCAGTACGCTGGTCCGCCGCCCCCGCGCAGTCAGCGACCGCGACCCAGCGGCGACGAGTCAGTCCGTTGAAAAACAGAACACGCGTGCCGTAGTTCTTCCTCTCCCGGCTGGAAGAGGATTGAGGTGAGGGGGATTGAACGCCGCTGATCCAATTTGATCGGCTAGGCCTTGGCTGGGCTTGACCTGTGGAGCGGACGTGCGATCAGGTACTGCAGTGGACCCGGTAGATTTGCGGTTGTCGCGCCGCTTCAGCGCGGGTGCTGGCCGGCGCGAATGCGACCTCGAAATGGACCGAGAGGGGGTCGGCGTGAGGGACAAGAGGAAGACGAGGCGATGACCGTGGCCGACGTGAACGAGGACCGACCCGTCGAGACGAAAACGATCGCGACGCTCGAGCGATTGCGCGAGTCGGCGCTGGCCGGCGGCGGCGAGCATCGGGTCGGCGTCCAGCACGAGAAGGGCAAGCTCACCGCCAGGGAGCGAATCGACCTGCTGGTGGACGAGGGGTCTTTCGAGGAGATGGGAATGCTCAAGGTCGGGCGCGGAGGGGCGCTCGGCAACGAGGGCGAGTACGCGGGAGACGGTGTCATTACCGGGCACGGAACCATCGACGGTCGAGAGGTGTTTCTTTTCAGCCAGGACTTCACGGTCATCGGCGGGTCTCTCGGCGAGGCGCATTCGCAGAAGATCTGCGCGGTCATGGACATGGCCGTCAAGGCGGGTGCGCCGATCATCGGCTTGAACGACTCGGGTGGCGCCCGCATCCAGGAGGGGGTCGATTCGCTGGCGGCGTACGGCGAGATCTTCTATCGAAACGTCCGCGCCAGCGGTGTCGTCCCGCAGATCTCCTGTATCATGGGGCCGTGCGCCGGTGGTGCCGTCTACAGCCCGGCGATGACCGACTTTACGTTCATGGTGGCGAGCAACTCGTTCATGTTCGTCACCGGACCGGACGTCGTCAAGACGGTTACCCACCAGGACATCGGCTTCGATGAGCTGGGCGGCGCGCGGGTGCACGCGAGAAAGAGCGGCGTCGCGCACTTTGTCGCCAAGAACGACATTCTCTGCATTCGCGAGGTGCGTCGACTGATCAACTACTTGCCGTCGAACAGCCGCCAGGCGGCGCCGACGCTCGATCTGCGCGATCCCGACGATCGCTCGGACCCGGCCCTCGACCATCTCGTGCCTCTCAGCGCGACGCAGAGCTACGACATGGGGAGTCTGATCCACAGCGTGCTCGACGGCGGCGAGTTTCTCCAAGTTCACGCCGAATTCGCGCGCAACATCATCTGCGGTCTCGGCCGACTCGGGGGCAAGACCTTGGGTCTGGTGGCGAACCAACCCTCCGTGCTCGCCGGTGCGCTCGACAGCGACGCCTCCGCCAAAGCCGCCAGGTTTGTCCGCTTCTGCGATGATTTCAATATTCCCCTACTGTGCCTGGTCGATGTGCCCGGATTCATGCCTGGACCGGCGCAGGAACACGGCGGCATCATTCGCCATGGAGCAAAATTGCTCTACGCTTTTTCCGAGGCATCGGTACCCCGAGTCACCGTGATCGTGCGCAAAGCCTACGGCGGCGCGTATGTCGTCATGAACTCCAAACACATCGGGGCCGACGTCACCTACGCCTGGCCGACGGCGGAAATAGCGGTGATGGGGCCCAAGGGCGCCGCGGAAATCGTCTACCGCAAGGAGATCGCGGCGGCGCCCGATCCGGAGGCGATGGTCGAGGCCAAACTCGAGGAGTATCGAGAGAAATACGTCAATCCGTTCATCGCCGCGCGCCGCGGATACATCGACGATGTCATTTTCCCCCGCGACACGCGCCGCCGTCTGATTCGCGCCTTTCAGGTCCTCGAAAACAAGACCACTGTCGAGCCCGTGCGCAAGCACGGCAACATCCCACTGTGATCATGCGTACGCCGAAGAAGGTCCTGATCGCCAATCGGGGGGAGATCGCGGTGCGTGTCATGCGCACGTGCAGACGGCTCGGCGTTCGCACCGTCGCAGTTTACTCGGATCCGGATACGCGCAGCCTGCACGTTGCCACGGCCGACGAAGCAGTTGCCCTCGGTGGTGCCACGGCGATCGAATCCTATCTCGACAAAGAGCGCGTCTTGGCCGCGGCGACGAGCACCGGATGCGACGCGATCCATCCCGGCTACGGGTTTCTGTCCGAGAACCCCGTTTTCGCCCGCATGGTGGCGGAGGCGGGACTCTCCTTCATCGGGCCGCCGGCGGACGCCATCGAACTGCTCGGCGACAAAATGGCCGCCAAGAGAGCCGCCTCGCGCGCCGGTACGCCCACCGTCCCCGGACTCGAGGAGCCGGTTAGCGACGAACGCGCGGCGCTGGCGGCAGCGGCTGATGTCGGGTATCCGGTTCTCCTCAAGCCCGCGGCCGGCGGCGGTGGCAAGGGGATGCGGATCGTTCACGCCGAGAGCGAGATCGCCGACGCACTCGCCGCCTGCCAGGCGGAAGCGGCGAAGGCGTTTGGCGACGACCGCGTGTTCGTCGAGCGCTACATCACGCGCCCTCGTCATATCGAAGTGCAGGTGCTCGCGGACACCCACGGCAACGTGATTCACATCAACGAGCGCGAGTGCTCGATCCAGCGCCGCTACCAGAAAGTGATCGAGGAGGCGCCCTCACCGATCGTCGATGCCGACATGCGGGCGCGCATCGGCGAATCCGCTTGTGCGCTGGCGCGCGCGGCGGGGTACGTCAATGCCGGCACAGTCGAGTTCATCCTCGACGAGGTTGGAAAGTTCTATTTTCTCGAGATGAACACCCGCCTGCAGGTCGAGCATCCAGTGACCGAGATGACGACTGGGCTCGATCTCGTTGAGCAGCAGCTGCGAATAGCGGCGGGGGAGCGGCTCGATTTGCGCCAGGAGGACATTCCCATTCGCGGATGGGCGATCGAGGCGCGCATCTGTGCCGAGGATCCGCAACGGGGATTTGCCCCTTCGGCTGGAACCATCGTTCGCTACTGGGAGCCGCGGGGGGAGGGGATTCGCGTCGACAGTGGCGTGCGGGCCGGATCGAACGTCGGTGTTTACTACGATTCGATGTTGGCCAAGGTGATCGCGCACGGGGACTCGCGCGACGAGGCCCGCCGACGTTTGATCGACGCGTTGAACGGATACGAGATCGCCGGCCCGTCGACGAACGTCGATTTCGTCAACTCGATCCTCAATCACCCGCAGTTCATCGACGGCGATCTCTCGACGAACTTCATCGCCGAGAACTTCGCCGACGGCCATTCGTCGCACGTGCCGCCGGTCGAGCGACTTCACTACATGGCGATCGCCACGCTGCTCGTCTATCACAACCGCCGCGCGCTGGTCATCGATTCGCACCAGGGACTGGCGCCGAGTATCGGCGGCGTCAAGCCAGCGGCGGACCACTTCGACTACGTGGTCAAGGCACATGCCGACGTCTTTCCGATCACCTTGACGCCATCGGCGCAGCCGCGGCATTGGACGGTTGCCATCGATGGCGCTGTCTACGAGGTGTCGACGCCGAAGTTCGAGTTTTATCGCCGTCGCCTGCGTCTCGACATCGATGGCCGGCGGGAGAGGTTTCTGCTCCACTACGACGACAACTTCATTGCCGCGGCGCATTGCGGAATCAAGCGCACGTTCGAGATCTACTCGCCGCGCGAGTGGGCGTTGGCGCATCTCATGCCTGAGCCCTCGGAGGACGAAGACGCGGGCTTGGTGACGTGCCCGATGCCCGGTCTCGTCGTCGCCATCAACGTCAAAGAGGGCGACCAGGTCCATGCCGGTGACGTTCTGCTGACGCTCGAATCGATGAAGATGCAGAGCGGTGTGTCGGCGCCGGCCGGCGGTCGGGTGGTGCGAATCCACGTCAGCGCGGGGCAGACGGTCGATACCGGGGACGTCCTCGTCGAGATCGAGCGGTAACCCCAACTCCGGTAATTGTTGGAGTGGAGAACGGGCGATTCTGCGCTGTTGCAGAATCGCCCGCCTATTGTTCGCTCAGCGCGCTCCGGCCGGGCGGGCGTTCGAACGAGCGCCGGCGCCGCGACCGCGGC
>JBGTMF010000502.1:0-3087 GCA_041743795.1 Thermodesulfobacteriota bacterium
GCGCCATCGAGACGGATCGTCACCGACCGACGCTGCCGCTCGAGCTTCTTCGCATAGGGATTGCGTTTTGCCTTGCTGAAATCGGCTTCCTTCATCGTTTCCTCCCTTCGTATTCGCGCCGTTGCCGCGCCGACGCCTTGCGCGCCGAGATTATTCGGATCACATCGCCAGCTTGCCGGTAGCAGTGCGCAACCAGCACCACTCGCCGCCGCAAGCTCGTTCCAAGAATGAGAAATCGGTCTTCGTCCTCCGAGTGCTCGGGATCGGCCATCAACAACGCGTCGTCGTCCTCGAACACCGAGGTGGCCTCCAGGAACGAAACTCGATGCTTCCTGAGGTTTGCCTCGGCCTTGGTCTCATTCCATTCGAATCCGAGCGGGCGCACTCAGATACGTTGTACATACACTGTGGTCGCGTGCAAGGGGCAAGTTGCCGCATCGCAGCGGAACGTCCCCCTTCCCAGGAGAAGCCTTGCCCATCAGATCCGGCCCACGGCTCACAACGAAACTGCAAGGAGACGATAGACATCCACTCGAGCGGCCGCCGTTCGGGTGGATGTCCTTCATCTTCTTTTCCCATTGAATCAAGTGTGCGCGGTGGTCCGGCCCCGAACGGACTCGTGTTGCGCGCCGGTGACCGCGCCGGTACTCTTCGGCCGTGACCGAGAAGCTACGTCCGATTTCGGTCGCGGACTATCTGGCCGGTGAGCTGGTGTCCGCCGTCAAGCACGAGTACCTCGGCGGTGTGACCTATGCGATGGCCGGAGGGCGCAACGCACACAACTTGATTGCCAGCAATCTGCTGGTCGCTCTCGGGTCTCGCCTGCGCGGCAAGGAGTGCCGCGCGTACAATTCCGACACGAAGATTCGTATCCGCCTTCCGACCGAGGTACGTTTCTACTATCCAGACGCCTCGGTCGTCTGCCGATCCAATCCAGCCGCCGACTCCTTCCAGGACGAGCCGGTCGTCGTCGCGGAGGTCGTCTCGCGAAAGACCCGGCGCATCGACGAGGGAGAGAAGAACGACGCGTACCTCACGCTTCCTTCGCTCAGCGTGTATCTGCTGGTCGAGCAGGATCTGCCGGCGGTCGCAATCCAGCGGCGGACCGAGCTCGGCTTCGTACGCGAGCTGTACGACAGCATGCAGGCCGTCATTCCGCTGAGCGAGATCGGCGCCGAACTACCACTTGCGGAACTCTACGAAGGCGTGGATCTCGTTGCAGAACCGGACGAGGATTAGTCAGGAAGAACGCTGATACGTGCCTGGAGAGTGGCGCAGCAGAGTTCCCCACCGTCATTCCCGCGCAGGCGGGAATCCACCCGGTGACCAGATGGACCCCCGCCTTCGCGGGGGTGACGAGGGGGGCGCGGGGGTGACGAGGGAGGCGCGGGGATTTCTGGCTGGCTTCCTCTCCTGGCTGGGAGAGGATTGAGGAGAGACGATGGATATGCACGACGCCGCTGTTCGAGTGGATGTCTATCATCCAATTCGCTACGGGGAGTCGAGCGACGACGAGGATTGAACGGGTTGTGCGTATTGATCCGATTATCGACGGCTGATTCGGGATCACGTAGAGCCGCGTTTGATCTCTCGCAGCGCGTCGACGTCGAGCCGATCCTGGGGCCGACCGGCGCGTTCCTTCATCGCGATCAGATCGTCGATGTGCGCGACGAGGAATGTTCGTGCCCCTAATTGCACTCGAATCGCCCGACTCCGTAGTTCGTTGAAGTTGTAAGCTTCCCCTACCAGAAGGTCTACCTCTGAGTTGCCGTCGGGCGAACGAAAGGTGAGCGCCAGCATTCCCTTCTGCGAGATCCACTCGTCGACACGCGAGAGATCTCGCACGGCGTCGAGGCGTTCCGGAATCCGCGGCCGTGCGCCCTTGCTCCACAACATGTCGACCGCGCGCTGCCAGGAATCCGTATCCAGCCTCGGTACGATGTCGACGTCGTGCGTTAGCCGCGGGCTTCCGTACAGCCGCGCAGCCACTCCGCCGACGATCACGAACTCGAGGCCGCTGTCAGCCAGACTCTCGAGGAGCTTTAGAAAGTCGACGGGCATATTGGGGGTTCTGCTCGACGAACGCACTCTCTAGCTCTCGCAGAGCGTTCACCGCAGCGGATAGGGCATCGAGGCGGCAGACGAACTGCTCGGCCGTGAGTGATGGCGACTCTCTCTCCACTGCTTGCCGCCGATCTTCCTCCAACTCACTGTACGACACGCCGAGATGATCGCAGGCCGACCCCGCCCATGCAATCGTCGACCATCGATATAGACAAACCGTCGCAGTTTGTGTGGCGCAGAGGCGACACCAACCGTTGTCCCTCGCCGGGGTGACGTCGGGGGGCCGGGGTGACGTGGTATCCCTTCGGGATGCATGTGGGCTTTGGCAAACAGGGCGAGGGGAGTCCTGGCTTGGTTGCCGTCCCTCACGCGGCGCGCTGCGCTGCGGCGGAAAGTGGCGCGCCGTCACCAGTCGACGGTGTCGATGTCCTTCCACGACAGCAACGCCCCGGGGCTTCGTTTCTGCGATTCGGCACCGCCGTATACGACGATACTTTCGACGCCACCACTGTTCTCAATCGCGCCGTGGCGTTCGCGGAAGGTGTTCAGGTTCTCGAAGAAGTGGCCGCTGGGTGTAGCCGACGACTTCACTTCGACGGACCGGATACGGTCACCACGCTCGACGATCACGTCTATCTCGAGACCGCGCTGGTCGCGATAGAATGAGATCCGCGGACGCCGGCCGCGATGGAATGCGTACTTCGCAATCTCGGCGACGACCCAGTTCTCGAAGATGGCGCCGCGCAGCGGATGCGTCGCCAACTGCTCCGGACTTTCGATGCCGAGCAGGTGCGAGAGGACGCCCGTATCATAGAAGTACAGCTTCGGCGCTTTGATCAGCCGCTTGCCGAGGTTGCGATGATACGGCGGGACGCGAAACGCGATGAACGTCGCTTCCAGCACCGACAACCAGCTTTTTGCGGTCGTATGAGTGATGCCACAGTCGTTCCCCAGACTGCTCAGGTTCAACACCTGCGAGGCACGCCCCGCCATCAGGCGCAGGAAGGTCTGGAAGGAGACGAG
>JBGTMF010000503.1:0-11724 GCA_041743795.1 Thermodesulfobacteriota bacterium
CGTGCCCGCGAGGCGGCCCGTGAGGCGGGCTGGCGCTGGCGGCGGCGACTGAGCGACCGACGGGTATGGTTGGTGGTTGCGATCTTCGCCGTCAGCGCGGCTGGACGTATCTGGGTCGGCCTCGTCAACTGGCAGGCGAACGATGACCACTCTTCGGTCGCCAACATGATCTGGGAGGCGGGCTGGCGGCCGCCTGCGTCGTCGGCGTGCATGCAGTGCTCGCACGCCAAGCTTTACCACTACTCTCTGGCCGGCGCTCTTCACCTCGTGCGCGGTTTCGCTCCGGCATTGGAAGCGTCGGGTATCAACGTGCACCTGATTATTGGAAACCTGCTCAACGTCGCTGCCGGCACCGCGCTGCTCGTCCTCTTCCTCGTCTTCTCGCGCGACCGCCGTTGGAGTCCGACGGTGCGCATCCTGGGCATTGCATTCGCTTCCTTCAACGCGGCCTTGGTCGGCATCTTTGTACAAACCACCAACGACGGGTTCTGTATCCTCTTCGCATCGTTGGCGATCTATTCACTCGGTCGATTCTTCGCCGGCGCCTCGCTCGCATCGGTGGTTGCGGCTACGGCCTTTTGCATCCTCGCCGCGCTCAGCAAGGCGAGTGGCTGGGCGATCTTCGCCGCGGCTACGGGCGTGTTGCTGGTCAGTCTGATCTTTGCCCCGGCTGTCCGGCGCTGCAGGCTTGCCTCGGCAACCGTGATCTTCGTGCTCGGCTTTCTCTCCGTCGTCTCCTTCGCCAATCCCTATCGGGAGAACATCGTCGAGCGGGGAACGCCCTTCGTGAATGACGCCTACGACCTTCCCCTGATGCGGGTCGAGGTGCCGCGCCCGCGCGTTTTCTGGGTGGTCGAGAACTTTTTCACCTTACGCTACGTCGAACTGCTGCGCGTCCCCTACAACGATTGGGGACTCGGAGAGCGAGCACGGCACCGTGAGTCCCTGTGGTCGCAGCTTTACGGGCGGATGTTCTTCCTGCGATTCGACCAAGGCATCTGGCAGAACACCCAACCCGGCATGCTCGCGCTCGGGCGGATCCTTCTTCTGCTCGGCCTGTTGCCTTTCGCGGCGTTGTTGCTCGGCACTGCGGCTCGGCTGCGTTCGCCTGGACGAGGTCTGGCGCAACGCGGCCCGGGTTGGCTCGCCGAATCGCAGGACTGGCACCACCTGGCCTACAGCGGGGTCATGTTCGCCGCGCTGGTTGCGCTGGTGGCCAACTATCACCGGCAGTCGATCCTCTGCATGTGGATGAAGGCATTCTATCTATTCCCGGCGATCCTCTCCTTTTACGCGCTCTTCCTCGACGGTCTCGAAATCCTGTGGCGCCGCTACCCGCGGCTGGTAACAGGATGGATGGTGGTGTTGTCGATCGCCTCGCTCGCCGACCTCGCGTGGTTGATCCACGACCTGAGCAGCGGCGCCTGAGCCGCCGCGGTGTGCCGCTAACGCGCTGCTTCAGCGTCCGGTGAGGAGATAGAGGGCGGCGCTGTTGCGGCGAACGTACGGACGATCGTCCTTGCGCACGAGGCGTTGCGAGGCGATCGGCAGGTCGAGGTAGTGGATGCTGGCGTCCATGTGGTGGACGCCGTGAAACCAGAATCCCGGAGTCGACAAGAAAAGGGCGCCGAGCGGCGTGACGCGAATGTCGACGTACGCGCCGGCGCCGGTACCGGTGCCGTGCTCGGCCATCTCGCGCACGTTCGACAGGACATTGGCGAAGAGAAGCGCCGCCAGGACGACCGGATAATAGAGTCCGTACAGCGGCACCAGCAGCAGATGGGCGGCGACGGCGAGGTAGCGATCGCGGCGGCAGGACCGGTCGTACTCGGCGCGACGCGTCGGCGACATCGCGTCGAGTGCATGCGTCGTGTCGACGGGCGCGAAGCGCGCCCGCAGCGGTCCGATGAAGAGGAGATAGCGGAGCCGGCGTGCCAGCGTCGTCGTGCTCGCGTAGCCGACACGGTCCGGATCGCGGGCGGTGCCGAGGTAGGCGTGATGCAACTGGTGGGCGAAGCGAATACTCGTGTAGGGCAGTCCACCCAGGTAGTTGAGGAAACGGGCGGTGGCGAGCCCCAGCCAGCGTGGTCCGCGGGGCAGCTGATGGATGCAGTGGTGGACGAGCCCGATGTTCTGGCACCACGCCACCGTCGCCAGGGCGAAGATGACGAGCGCTCGCGCCAGCGTTGGCACAGTGCCGCCCGTCCAGGCGATCGTCGGTAAGGCAACGCAAAGCGTGCCGGTCACCAAGCCGATGTGCAGCCAGTTGAGGCTGTGTTTGTGGCGCGACAGCAACTCGCCGAGGCTCATGGTCATGGGGATCTCCGAGTCCTATCGACCCGCTGCAACAGGGTCAACGCAATTCCGTAGCCGTGCCGATTCGGACCACTGCCGGCCATCCGCATTCTTTCCTGTCAGGTGTTGTTCGGCTGGCCTCACGGCGTGTTTGTAAGCCTTGCCGCGTCGCGTAGAGTGGCGCGATGGATCTGACCGTCTGCGTCTGTGTCCGCGACGGAGCGGACCACGTGGACCATTGCCTGCAGGCTCTGGTCGAGGAGACGGCGCCGTTCGACACGCCGCTGGTGGTCGTCGACCACGCCTCTCGGGATGCGACGCCCGAGCGCCTGGCGCGCTGGTCGGCTGACTGTGCCGATCGCCTGCGGGTCCTGCGATTCGACGGCAACGGTCTCGGCGCGGCGCGCGACTTTGCCTGGCGCCAGAGCGAGACGGCGTGGGTTGCCTTCGTCGACATCGATTGCAGGCTGCAACCCGGCTGGGCGTCTGCGGCCTACGACGGCATCCGCTTTCACGCCGCCGACGAGCACTGCGCGGCCTTCGGCGGAACCAACCGTGTGCCGAGTGGGTCGTTGTTGTACCGCGCCTATGCGATTCTCCTGGCGACTTACGTCGGCGGCCACGATTCTATTCTCAATCGCCCGATCCGTGAGCGGCGGCAGATCGCGCATTGCCCGACCTTGAACGTCGTCTACCGGCGCCGCGCGCTCGAAGTCATCGACGGTTTCGACGCGACCTACACGCGCTACTGCGAAGACGAAGACGTCAGCCGCCGCTTGCTCGGCGCCGGGTACACTTTGTGGGCCAATCCGGGTATGGCCATCGAGCACTCGCTGCCGCCGACGCTGGCAAGTTGGATCGGCAAGATGTTTCTCTACGGTCGCGGGCGCAGCTTCTACCTGAAGCACAACCCGAGCGCATTTCATCCGAAGTTTCTCGCTCCTGCCGCGGCCGTTCTCGCCTATTTCGCCGCCGCGCTGTGGCTGACGGGGCCGGGCGGTCCAGTGCTCCGTCTCGCCGCTGTCGCCGCTGCGCACCTCACCGCCGTCGCCGTGCTGCTCGCCGGCGAGACACGGCGCCAACGCGGCGGACCCTCCGTATGGGTCGTCGCCGCGGTCGTCGTCTGGCTGACGCACCTCAGCTACGGCGCCGGACTGCTGTACGAACTGCCCCGCCGCCGCGACCGATTCACGCTATGACGACGCCGGGGTTGCGAGGTTGACGACGAACATCTTGCCGGTGATGCCGACGTTGCGGTAGTCGACGAGCTGTATCTCGGGATGGCGTTCGAGCCACTCGCGCACGGCGCGCGCCTCGCCGTGCTGCAGCGAGCCGCGGCACGAGAACCAGTCGTCGAAGTAGAGGATGGTGCCTGTCTGCAGTAGCGGAAACACGAAGTTCAGCACAGGCACCGTCGATTCGTAGAGATCGCAGTCGATGTTGACGAACGCCGCCTTGGTGAGGCGCAGCCGTTGGGCGTTGGCGGCCGTCAGGCTCTCATCGAACCACCCCTCGACGATCTCGATCGGGAAGCGCGCCCGGAGAGAGCCTAGATTCCGCTCGAAGCTCGCCCGTGACGTCGCGAACTCCCCTGCCGCGTAGATGTTGACGCCGTCACCCATCGACGCCGCCGGTGGTAGGCCCTGGAAGGAGTCGAAGGCAATGAAGCGGCCCGGAAAGCGGCCCTCCTGCGTAGCGCGGAAACCCTGGTGCGCGGCGCGGATGGCGTTGCGAAAGGTATCGCCGCGGAAGACGCCGAACTCGAGGTAGTCACCCTCCAACTCGATGCGGCTGAGCAGGTGGAACCCTGCCAGCAACCCCATGCTCTTCGACAGACCCTGGTTGAAGAGTTCGCTGAGGAAGGGGACTCGCAAGACGATCCCATCCACCAGCCGGATGGCGTAGCGCTTCCAGCCCAGCTCGCCGCTGCGGTCGATGCTCATGCAACCTTTGCGCGTTTCATCGTCGGCCCACCCTACGGCATTCTCACGCCCCCTGCGGGCATGTTACCGTCGCCCCCCATCTACTCAACGCGTCGGCTCCTCTCAAGACATGGACGAACGGGACTTCCACGACCAATTCTACGACGGCGATGCGGAACGCATCTTCTCCTCGCCTCTCTATCGCGAGCTTCTCGACATTCACGTGGCATTCCTCCGCCAGGTGACCCCTGAGATCGGCGCTGCGCGGATCCTCAGCATCGGCTGCGGCGACGGCCGTCGCGAACTCGCCATGGCAACATTCGCCCGGCAGATTGTCGCATTCGATGTCTCCGGCGCCGCCATCGAAAGCGCCAAACGGCGCGCCGATGCGATGGGCATCGCCAACGTGCAGTTCCACGTCGCGGACATCGAAGAGGTGGGGCAGCGATTCGCATCGCAGTTCGAGGTGGTCTGGTGCGCGGGAATCTTGCACCACCTTACCGATGCGCAGACGGCCGCGTTGCTGCGCACGGCGCGATCGGCGCTGGTGGCCGGCGGCCAGTTCGTCTCGATGGATCCCAACGCGAGGCGTGCGGTGAACTTCTTCAAGCCGCTCCTGCGGCGCACCTACGACCGCTATCACAGCCCGGGCGAGAGAGAGTTGCAGCCGGGCGCCGTCGTCGATTTCCTGCGGGCGGCCGGGTTCGAAGACGTCGAGATTCGTTTCACGGATGCCTTCATCTCGCCCCTCGCCTGGGTGTTTCCCCGCCTCACCGCGCCGGTCGCGTCCCTGCTGGCTCGGCTCGATCGACTGCTGGTGAAACTCCCCGTCGTCCGAGAAGCATCGAGCGGATTCGCCGCCATCGCCCGCAGAAGCGAATAGGCGGCTGCCGCGAAGCGGCATTTTCAAGCGGTTCCCGGCCGTGTTAGCGTCGCGCATGCGCCAATCTCACGACCCGGCGGGTTTCAGGGTCGCACTGATCAACCCGCCGTATTTTCGGCGTTACTCGCGCAGCCAGCGCAGCCCGGGGGTGATCAAATCGGGCACCATGTACTACCCCTACTGGCTGGCGCATGCCGCGGCCGTGCTCGATGGCGAGGGGTTCGACATCCACCTGTACGACTGTCCGGCCGCCGACATCGACAGCGCTGAGCTGCTGCGGCGGCTCGAAGAATTTCAGCCGGATCTCTGTGTCATCGAGAGTTCGACGGCGAGCGCCGACGGCGATTGCCGCGTCGCCGGCGAAATCGCGCAACGCTTGCCGTCGACGCGGCTGTGCATGGTCGGAACTCACGTCACGGCGCTGTGGCAGGAGACGCTCGACTCTTCGCCGGCGATCGATTTCGTCGCCATCGGTGAGTACGACTACATCGTCCGCGACCTTGCCCGGGCGCTGCTCGAGCCCGCCACGTCGAGCGACGTCGGTTGCGGCCGCTTGGCCGCGATCGGCGGCCTCGGATTCCGCGGCGTCGATGGTGTTGCCGCGCGCGGCCCGGTGCGGCCACCGATCGAGGACGTCGACGCGCTGCCGTGGATCGCGCCCATCTACAAGCGTTTCCTCGATCCGCGCCACTACTATTTCTCCTTGGCCAGCTATCCGATGGTGATGCTCATCGGCGGCCGCGGCTGCCTCGCAAAATGTACGTACTGCGTCTACCCGCAGGTCATGCACGGTCATCAGTACCGGACGCGATCGCCCGCCTCGATCGTCGGCGAGATGAAGTGGGTCCAGGACCACATGCCGGAAGTGAAGGAGATCGTCTTCGAGGACGACACCTTCACCGGCGACCGCGCCTTCGCAAAGGAGGTTGCGCGACTCGTCGCGGAGCGCGGCGTGCGGCTCAAATGGTTTGCCAACGTCCGCACGAATGTCGACAGGGAAACGCTCAAACTCATGGCGGAGGCGGGTTTCCGCTGTTGCGCCACCGGCTTCGAGAGCGGCGATGGGCTGCTGCTCAAGAACATGTGGAAGGGGCAGACCGTCGAGCAGGCGAAACAGTTCGTCGACACAGCGCGCGATCTCGGAATCCTCGTGCACGGCTGTTTCATGGTCGGCTTTCCGGGCGAGACGCAGGCAACGATGGAGAAGACCCTGGCGCTGGCGCTTCATCTACGACCCGACAGTGCTCAGTTCTATCCGGTCATGCCGTTCCCGGGCACGACCTACTACAAGTGGGCGCGGCAGCACGGTTACCTCGCCAGCGAACGCTTCGCCGACTGGCTCGACGAGGCGGGAGGCCATCGCTGTGTACTGAACTTGCCGGGGCTGCGCGCCGAAGAGATCGACGCCTTTTGCGCCAGCGCGTACCGCCGATTCTTCTTTCGGCCGAGCTACATCTGGCAGAAACTCAAACAGGCGCCGCTGCGGCCACGCGAGGGGATTCGTTCGCTGCAGGCGTTCTTCCATTTCATCGCCAATTTGGTGGCGCGCCGGAAGCGAACGGCGGCGCCGTTTTCAGTTCCGTCCGTCGAGGTTCCGCCGGATTGGTACTCCGTGCAGGCGATGCCTCGCGGCCGGATGTACGAGCAGGCGACGCAGTTGGCGCAGGCCAGGACGACGGCGAGCGGCGACGGCACTTCGCTCGCGCCGTCTGCGCTACGCGATCTCGCCGCGAATCAGCCCGACGTGTGAGGACGGTCGGTGTCTCCGCGAAGGCGCGGCGGCTCCCGCTGGCGTTCCATTCGCGGATCGCACGCGATTACCAGCGAAACGTCGTGATCGAGCAGACGTCGGAGACCGAGAATTCTCGCGGGCCCGTCGGCGCGATCTCGCGCAGCGCCGGCCCGGCGTGAAATACATCGGTCACCTTTCTCGTCGACGTGTCGACGAGGTAGACGCGGTGGTCGTCGGCGGAGGTGACTCCAATGCGAGAGCAATCGGGTGAGTATGCCACGCGTCTCGGTGCGAAGGCCGATACTCCCCAAGCGAAGCGATAGTGCCCTGCCTCGTCGAGCTCGAAGATTCGCAGTCGTCCGGACAAGTCTGCCACGGCGGCCGCGCCGGTGGCGGGGCATAGATCGAATCCGTGTCCACCGAGGCGCGCGGGAGTGCGATCGACGATGCGTTCCGCCTCGGTGTCGAAGACCATCAGCGAACTGCTGTCGGCGACGATCAGGCGGTCGTCGAATCGCCATTCGGGAATGAGCAAGACTCCGCCGATCTCGTGGCGGCGTGGTAGGCCGCCGTCGAGCGGTACCTCCCACATGCCGCCGTCGAAGAACTCGGTGACGTAGACCCTGCGGCGAGCCGCATCGCAGGCAGCCTCGAGGAGATCCATGTCGGACGACGGCACCTCAATCCAGTGAACCTTCTCGTAGTTTTGTCCCCCCGGCGGCAACCGATGGACTCCTACGACGCGACCGGCACGCACCATCCAGATCGTCTCGTCGATCATGCAGCCGCGCCACAGATTTCCTGTGGCGCTGGATGGCAGTTCGAACTCGAGGCCCTCGTCCGTTCGTCGCATCCACCACGAGCCGACTCGCCTGCCGCCGCTCTTTCCTCGCATGCTGCCGTCGTGCGGTCCCTCTCCGGCGAGAAAGACGAGTTCGTCGCCGATCCGGTTGATGCCGTGATACGGCATCAACTGATCGGCGGTGAGGTTCGTCGGACGCACGCCATCGTTGCGTGCGCACTCGCCGAGCAGCTCAGCACGGTACGCGGGATCGGCGGTGCCGACATCGGCGAAGTTCAGTATTCCGTGACTTGGAACGATCTCCAGCAACACGGCATAGGGAAGCAGGACGGTCCAGCCGAGAAAACGCCAGTGGACGAGAAATGCGGCGGTGCCCGACAACGCGGCGAGGAGCAGCCAGCGGCCGAGTGTCGAACACGCGGTGAGGGAAACCGGCAAGGTGATCAATGCGACGGCCGTCAGAAGTGGGATGAGCCACACTCTGGTCGATCGCGGTACCGAACGAATCAAAAGCACGGACGGTAGGATCGCCAGGCCAACGCGGCCCAACGCCAGCGCCAGCGACCAGGCTGTCGCCGCTGTGTCGACGCGAAGCAAGTAAAATGACGAAATCGCGGCGCCGTACGACGCGGTCAGCGCGCCGATGACGACGGTTCGCCCACCGGTGGCGAGGAGGGCGATGACGACGATGCCGAGTGCGATTTCGATCGCTTGGCGGATCCGGGTGATGACACCGGTACGACCCAGCGAGGCCGGATTCATCGTTGCTGTGGGCTTGCTGCACCCGGCGCGACGGACGATGCGTGCTTGCGCAATCTCAAGTAAATCGTTCGCTGCGCAAACCGCATGACGCCGATCGCCTACCACCGTGATATACGCCCGTCAACACAATGATGTGGCACGATGATCTGGCACGGGCGGTACGGCGCCCGCCGTCGCTCACGGCCTTGCGTTGCGCCGCGCGCACCTGATTCAGACGAGCCTTGACACGCGGTGCGCCCGTGTGAGAAGCCCAACAAGTGCCGGCGCGATTGTAACTTCGGACGACGGACGGCGGCAATTGTCGTACAGGGCGAAGGACCTGGGGGAGAAGAGCCTTTCCTGCTGGGTATGGGGAATGGTTCGGATCGAATTTCGCAAGCGAGCGCGACCGAGAGCGACTTGTCCCTTCCTCGATTGAGATGGGGCAGGTAGAGAACTGGGTCGGCGAACGCGTTGGAAATTTGACCGGATAGCTTCGGAATCTGTGCAGTGGTATCGACGTCTCATGGGCCGGGAACCGGTGCGCGCCATCACCGAGGATCGCGGGTGAGCGTGCCAGGAGTCCAGCGATGATCCATGATGTGGTCGTTGCACCCCTCAAGCAGATCGCCGACGAGCGGGGCAAAGTGATGCACATGCTCCGCAGTGACGCCGAAGGATTCTCGGGGTTTGGCGAGATCTACTTCTCTTGTGTCAACGCCGGCGTCGTCAAGGCCTGGCATTTCCACAAGCGGATGGTTTGCAACTACGCCGTTCCCCACGGTCAGATCCAACTGGTATTGTACGATGCTCGTCCGCAGAGCCCGACGATGGGTATGGTGCAGGAACTCGTTGTCGGCGAAGAGAACTATTGCCTGGTGACCATTCCGGCGATGATCTGGAGTGGATTCAAAGGACTCGGCGCCGACATGTCCATCGTCGCGAATTGTTCGTCGATCCCGCACGACCCGGCCGAGAGCGAACGCCGCGATCCGTTCCAGAACGACATTCCCTACACGTGGGACTAGCGTGCAATTCGTTCTCCTCGGCGGTATCGGCTACATCGGCGGTCGAGTTTGCCAGTACTTGAGATCGCAGGGCCATCACGTCTGCGTGACGACCCGGCGCCCCCTCAGCGAGGTTCCGTCCTGGGTTGAGGCCGATGAAGTCGTACGCGCGGACCTGGTGGATCCGTCGCAACTGCGAGCGGCCCTGCACGGCCGGGACGTGGCGATTCGCCTCGCTGCGCCGGACGAGATCGCCGCCGCCGACGACCCGCATGCCGCGCTGCGGGCGGGCGGTGAGTTGACTTGGAACACGCTCGCCGTCCTCGCGGAATGTTCACCGCGAACGCTGTTCCTCTACATTTCGACCTTCCACGTCTACGGGCAGAACGGCTACGGCGACGTCGGCGAAGGTACGGTCCCGCTGCCCAACCACCCGTACTCCCTCGGTCACTATCTGGGCGAGAACGTGACGCAGATGTTTCGCCTGCGTCACGGCATCAAGGCGCTGTGCGTCCGCATGTCCAACGTCGTCGGAGCGCCGATGAGTATCGACGTGCCGCGATGGTCGCTGGTCTGCAACGACCTCTGCCTGCAGGCGGTCGCCAACAAGCAACTGGTGTTGAAGACGGCCGGCGCCCAGCGCCGCAACTTTCTCACCGTGCACGACGCCGCACGGGCGATGGAGTTTCTCACGCTGCATTCCGAGCAATGGCCGGGCGATGCAACCATTCACCTCGGATCGCCGATGAATTTCAGTGTTCGAGAGTTGGCGGAACGCGTCGCCAAGGAGGTTGCGGCGACGATGGGCTTCGTGCCGCCCGTCACCGTCGCCGCGGAGGCGGCACCCGGTCACGGGCAGGAACTCAACTTTCGCATCGATCGGCTGACGGCGATGGGTTTCACCGGGACGAATGCAGTGGATGCGGAAATTCGAGCGACGCTACAACTATGTGAAGCGGCGGAGCGGCAGTACGGTCCGGTACTCCTGCAGCGTTGCCGGCCAACTCGGACAGCTGGGTAGCGAGGCGGTCCTTCCTTCTGAGCCTTGCCCTGCTTCGTCCGGATCGCGCGACGCGTCGGCGCTGCGGCGTCAATGAGTTGCGGCGGCGGCGGATTCGCCCGCCAGCGGTTGCAGTTCGCCGGTGCCGTATAGATCGGTGTAGCCGCGCCGTACGCCGTAGCAGCGATGCCCTTCGGCGCAGAGCGCACAGGCCGCGGCCTTGACGAACTCGCCGGCACCGCCGTCCGCCGCGATCGGCACTGCCGACGCCAGGTCGCGCTCGGATTCGGGTATCAGGCACAGCGGCAGGCCGCACATCGACTCGAATCCGGTGACGAGGAGTCCCGCCGCGCGCGCGCGTACGAGTCCCTTCGCCAGCGCCGGCATCACCTCCGAAAAGCGCGGAATCAGTGCGGTCGTGCGCGGGACGACGTCGGTGTGCGAGCCGACGAAGGAGAAGACGATTCCGGCGCCGGGCCAGCGCGCCGCGACCAGGTCGACGAAGTCGGGGAAGTCGGCTTGGTTGGCCTGGCAGACGACGAAGTTGAGGCGCACGTCGATCCCTGTTCGCATCAGGTCGTCGATTCCGCGCACGGTTGCGGCGAAGGTGCCCGGGGCGCAGGTGATCGCATCGGAGATCTCGGCCGTCGAACCGTGCAGCGAGACCATGGCGCGGTCGAGCCCGGCCTCGGTGAGAGCGCTGGACAGACCCGAATCGGCGAGCCGGATCGCGTTGGTCTGCAACTCCACCGCGCTGGCGCCGCGACTCTTGGCCAGGCGGACGTATTCCGTCAAGCGCGCGTTGAGCGTCGGCTCGCCGCCGGAAAGGATGACGACCGCGCCTTCGTCGGCGGCGGCCTCGATGGCGCCGCGTACCGCCGCCTCGGCAGGCGGCGGTAGATGCGTCGAGACGAAGCAGAACTCACAGGACTGGTTGCAGTGAAAGTTGACGCGCACGGTGATCTCGGTGACCGGTGGCCCGTCGCCGCGGTAGTGGTCGCGGGTGACGAGTTCGCGGGCGATCTGCTCTTCCACGGTGGAGACGACGGTGAGGCGGCGACGCAATCGCTGTTCGGTGATCGGTCGCAGCGCGGCGGGCGCGCGACTCAGTGTGGCCGATTCGGGCAGGCCCGGGCAGCGATCGTTCACCAGGCAGGTGGCGCATGCGGCGACGTGGTGGAAGCCCGGGCGCTCGGCGTTGCCGCGGTTGAGGGCGTACAGGTGTGCGATGCGTTCCGGCTTCTCGAACAGGCACGGCGGTACGAACGTGGTCGGGTCGAGTCGCACCGTCAGCGCGTGGCGGCGGGCGTTGTCGGCGATTGCGCTGACGGTCTCGGCGACG